>DATBGG010000101.1:0-37353 GCA_036558065.1 Gaiellaceae bacterium
ATCGCCCTCGTCGGCCCGAGCCTGGTCGTCACGAAGGACGACCTCGAGTTCATCAAGCTCGAGCAGAAGCAGCAAGAGCGCTAGCCGTCACTAGCGGCAGCCGCGTACACCGCATCGACTAGCCCCGAAGCGCCGTAGTCGATCCGGCCGAACCCCTTCTCCGCGCGGAAGGAGGGGGCACGCGGGGGAACCAGGGGTTCCCCCGCGATAGGCGAGAGAGATAACGACGCCCTACTGGGCGTCGTTATCGATCAAAGCCGAGGTGCCGTGCCCGAGGTCGGCGGCGATCTGGGAGAAGATCGTCTTCAGCTGACCCGGGTTCGGCTGGTTGAAGAACGTGTCGGGGCGGGACGCGATCTGCGAGATCGCCGAGTAGGCCGTGATCGACGGCCGCTCGTTGTTCCCGTTGTAGTCGGTGCAGACGTTCGCACCGCCGTTCTGCGCGTTCAGGTCGTAGCCGATCGAGTAGATCAGCGTGCTCTTGTTCTTGACCGTCGCGGCCGACCAGACACCCTGGTGGCACGGCTGCATGCGGTACGGGGAGTTGGTCGGGTAGTAGGTCGGCCCGATGTTCGCCGCCCCGTCGGAGAGGAAGACCATGATGTTCGGCGCGTCCGGCATGCCGTGCGGGCCTTCGAGCTCGGCCTGCGCGGCCTCGATCGCGTTGGCGTAGGCCGTTCGGTCGTTCGCCTGGACACAGTTGATCGTCTTGACGAGGTCCGAGTTCGTGTTGAGCGCCCCGTTCTTGATGTAGTCGCTCGAGAGCGGGACGATCACATAGGGCGAGTTCTTGTTGTTGTAGTTCGCGGCCGTGGGCTGCGCGCACTTGTTGCCGATGCTCGACGCCGGAGGCAGGACGGCGAGGCCGACGTGCTGGAGTGCGGGGTCCATGTAGCCGAGGAACGTCTTCATGCCGGTCTTGGCGTTGTTCAGGTCCGTGCAGGCCGGGTCGGGGTTGCCGTTGTGGTCCTGGCACATCGACCCGGTTCGGTCGAGCACGAGCATGATGTCGAGCGGTTTCGTGCCGCACGGCGAGCATGCGGTCGCCTTGACCTTGATGTCGAAGTGGTCGATCCCGAGGAGCTTGGCGAAGATGGTCGGAACCTTGGCGGCCCGTTCCGTGACGACGACGGCATTGACCGGGTCACAGCCTGGAATCGAGACGATGCACTTCGTCGTGACCGTGGTCTGGATGCCCTGGATGTTCGGGTTGGCGTTCTTCCCGCCCGGCTGGCCTCCATAGCTGTTGGCCATGTTTTGCGCCCTCGTCGCGTCGGGCAGCTCCTGAGCGCCCGCAAGCGCGGCGGCGTCGGCCTGGGACTGGAGCGAGCGGTGGGCGTAGTACGCGTAGCCGACGTCGACGACGAGCGCGGCGATGCCGAGCAGCACGACGGTGACGAAGATCAATGCAAGAACGAGCACCTGGCCCTGCTCACGGGAACGGGCCTTAGGCGGGGTGCTCTCGGGGATACGGGAATTCACGTCAAACCTCCTCGGTTTCGGCGTGGCCGCCCCGCCAAACTCTTGGCTTTCGGGCCGTTTATCGGCGTTTTGGGGTAGTCGCTAGCCGCCCGGAAGAGGGATTGCGCACAGGACCTATTTACGCGCGCGCGATAACCAGGTATGCCTTAGACAGGGTTCTCGAGGGGGAGGCGTTCGTGCGTCGCGTGGTGGTGGGGCTTTTGTGTGGGCTGGTCGCCGGTATCGGCGCAACCGCCGGTGGGGCTGGTCCGGTCCCGAGGACGACGGAGCGGCTGCATCGCGTCGCGGTCCCGGCGAAGGTCGCGAAGCTCGAGCTGCGGCTCGGGAGCCGCGCGAATCGGCTCGTCAAGGTCGAGATCCTGTCCAGGCGGCCCCATGCGGCGCGCCGCCTGGTCACGCGAGCGGGCGGACGGGTGCAGAGCGTGTACGGCGGAGTGATCGAAGCACGAGTTCCGGCGACCTCTCTCCCCGGGCTTGCGAAGAGCTCCGCCGTGAGCGTCGTCCGGGCTCCGGCTCGACCCGTGCCCGACGCCGTTCGCGGAGAAGGCGTCACGACCACGGGCGCGGCGGCATGGCACCGCGCGGGCGTGCACGGAGAGGGAGTCAGGGTCGCGATCGTCGATCTCGGCTTCCTGAACTACCGCCGGAGCCAGTCCCAGGGAGACCTGCCGCCGAAGGTCGTCAAGGTCAACTACTGCGGCACCGACTTTGAGAGCACTGACCACGGCACGGCGGTGGCGGAGATCGTGTCCGAGATCGCCCCGGCGGCCGACCTCTATCTCGTGTGCGTCCGTGACGTGGCGGGCCTCGGCCGTGCCGTCGAGTACGCGCGCACGCACGGCATCGCGATCATCAGCCACTCGGCGAGCTGGTTCAACACGAGCCGCGGGGACGGGCTCGGCGCGGCCGGGACCCCCGAGGGCGTCGTCGCCGCGGCCCACGCCGCCGGGATCCTGTGGGTCAACGCGGCCGGCAACCGGGCGCAGCAGCACTGGAGCGGGACGTTCGTCGACGCCAACGCGAACGGCTGGAACGAGTTCGCCCCCGGAGACGAGGGCAACACGGTCGTGATCCCGGCGGGATCGTACGCGTGCGCCGCGCTGAAGTGGGACGACTGGCCCGGAAGCGCGGAGGACTACGACCTCTACTTCACGCTCCCGAACGGCGCCGTCAGCAACTCGTCGAGGAACCCGCAGACCGGCACCGAGCCGCCGACCGAGCTTGTCTGCCAGGTCAACGACTCGGGCTCGCCCCGGACGTTCGGGATCGCGATCCGCGCACAGCGGGTCACCGGCAAGCCGGTTCGATTCGACCTCTTCACGTTTCCCGGGCCGAACCTCGAGTACCAGGTCGCGGCGGGAAGCGTGACCGAGCCGGGCACGTCGCCCGCGGCGCTGACCGTCGGCGCGGCGTGCTGGCGCGACAACACTCTCGAGCCGTACAGCTCTCAGGGCCCGACGATCGACTCGCGCGCGAAGCCGGACCTCGTCGGGCCGGACTCCGTGTCGTCGGGCATCTTCGGCGCCTTCACGACGTGCGGCCGGAGCGGTTTCGCGGGCACGTCGGCGGCGACCCCGCACGTCGCAGCCGCGGCGGCGCTCGTCAAGCAGGCCAATCCGTCCTTCGGGCCGGACGAGATCGCGGCTTACCTCGAGGAGCGCACCGTCGACCTGGGAGCCCCGGGCAGAGACGCGATGTTCGGGAGCGGGGCGCTGAGCATGGGCGCCGCACCACGGGTCGCGCTCGGAGCCTGCGTCGTGCCGTCGCTCGTCGGCCGCCGACTGGCGAAGGCCAAGACGGCGATCCGCAAGGCGGGCTGCGCGCTCGGCCGGGTGCGTAGCGTCCGTTTCCACAAGCGCGCGGGAAAAGTCGTGTCGCAGAGCCCGAAGCGGGGCACACGCCTGGTCGCCCGCGGCCGCGTGAGCTTCGCCGTCGGCCGCTAGCCGCCCGCGTCTAGCATCCGAAGCCATGGACGCATGGTTGAGCCGGGCCCGCGATGCGCTCGCGGACGCGTCGGGACTCGATCGCGATCGGCTCGAGATCGAGGACGGAAGCGCGGCGACGCTCCTCGACCTGGCGCGGATCGCGGCGCACGAGAGCGGCGAGCGGACGAACGCGCCGCTCCTCTGCTACCTCGTCGGGCGCGCGGAGGGCGCGGCGAGCCTCGACGAGCTGGCCGAGGCGGTTCGCGGGCGCTGACGTGGCGGCGCCGCCGTACTCGACGGCGTCCGCCGACGTCACCCGGCTACCCGGAGGAGCGCGCGAGCGCGACGCTGTGGCCGTCGAGGAGCCGCTCGAGATTCGAATCGGGGGCGAGCCGGTCGCGGTCACGATGCGCACGCCCGGCCACGACGAGGAGCTCGCGCTCGGCTTCTGCCTGAGCGAGGGGCTCCGGCCGGAATCGGCACGCGTTCCTGACGACCTTGCCGCGAACACCGTCGACGTCGTCGCCGACGGGTTCGACCCGGAGCGCCTCCGGCGGAGCTTCTACACGAGCTCGTCGTGCGGTGTTTGCGGGAAAGGAGCTCTCGAAGCGGTGCACGTCGAGGCGCCGCCGGTGGAAAGCCCCCTCCGCGTGGAGGCGGGTCTCCTCGCGGAGCTGCCCAACCGGCTGCGCGAGGGCCAGGAGGCCTTCTCCGCCACGGGCGGGCTGCACGCGACCGGGCTCTTCGACGCGGCCGGCGAGCTGCTGTGCCTGCGCGAGGACGTGGGGCGCCACAACGCGATGGACAAGGTGCTCGGCTGGGCGTTCCGCGAGGAGCTGCTTCCGCTCGGCGACTCCGTCCTCTGCGTGAGCGGACGACTCTCGTTCGAGCTCGTCCAGAAGGCCGCAGTCGCCGGGTGCCCGATCCTCGTTGCGGTCGGAGCGCCCTCGAGCCTCGCAGTCGACCTGGCCGAGGCCCAGAACGTGACACTCTGCGGCTTCGTCCGCGACGGGCGGATGAACGTCTACACCTCGCCCGAGCGGGTCGCCTGAGCCGAGCTCGTCAGCGCCGCGCGCGCTGTACCGCGTACACGGCTCCCCCGGCGAGGAGCGCGCCGAGGATCAGCTTGCCGCCGGTTCGCCCGCCGCGCGGCTGACCGGGAATCTCTCCGCGCTGCGCCAGAGCGAGCACCTGGGCGAGATGGAGCGGCTTCCGGCGCGCTCCGTGCTCGATCTGCGTGCGGCAGGAGAAGCCGTCGGCCACGAGCAGCGTGTCGGTGGACGCCTTGCGCGCCTCGGGGAGCAGGACGCGTTCGCCGATCGCAAGCGACACGTCGTAGTGCGCCGCCTCGTAACCCCACGAGCCGGCGAGCCCGCAGCACCCGGAGTCGGGCGCGTCGATCTGAGCGCCCATCTTCTCGAGCAGCTTCTGCTCCGAGTCGATCCCGCCCGTCGCCTTGTGGTGGCAGTGCCCGTGCAGAAGCACTTTGCGCGGGAGGGTCGGCGGCTCGTAGCCCTCGCTCTCGAGGAACTCGCCCAGGTGGAAGACCTGCTTCGCGAGGCGCTTGCCGTCCTCGTCGTCCGGGAGCATCTTCGGAAGCTCGTCCTTGAAGACCGCGGTGCAGCTCGGCTCGATGCCGACGATCGGCGTGCCGGCGCGAATCTCGTCGCGGAAGCGGTCGATCGTGCCTTCGAGGTACCGCCGCGCGAGCCCGAGGAAGCCGTAGTCGTAGAGCGGCCGTCCACAGCAGAGATGGCCCCGCGGGACGACGACTCGGTAGCCGGCGCCCTCGAGCGCCTCGACGGCGGCGACTCCGACCTCCGTGTGGAAGTGGTTGTTGAAGGTGTCGGGCCAGAGGAGGACGGCCTTGCCGCTCGGGTTGCGCGGGCCGCCTCGCTCCGCGAACCAGTCCTGGAGCGTCTGCGGGGCGAACTCGGGGAACTCGCGCTCCGGCGCCATGCCCGCGGCGGCCTTGGCGAAGCGCGCGAGGCCGGGCGTCTGCGTGAGCGCGTTGACGAGCCCGGGCGCGCGAGAGGCGACGCGGGCCGCCTGGTCGATCAGCCCGAACGCGTACGCGTGGCGCGGCCGCAGACGCCTCTCGTAGCGGTGCGCGAGGAACTCCGACTTGAGCGTCGGCATGTCCACGTGCACCGGGCAGTCGTTCGTGCAGCCCTTGCAGGAGAGGCAGAGATCGAGCGCCTCCGCGACCTCGTCGTTCTGCCATGCCCCTTCGACCGGGTCGCCCTCGAGCAGCTCGAACAGGAGGTGGGCGCGGCCGCGCGTCGTGTGCTTCTCGTCGCGCGTGACCATGTAGCTCGGGCACATGACCCCGCCCTCCGTGCGGCGGCACTTGCCGATCCCGACGCAGCGCACCGTGGCGTGCGCGAACGACCCGCTGTCGTCGGGGAAGGAGAAGTGCGTGTCGACGTGCGGCGGCGCGTACTCGGGGCCGAGGCGCAGGTTGTCGGTGATCTTGTACGGGTCGACGACCTTTCCGGGGTTCATCTTCCAGTCCGGGTCCCAGATCGACTTGAACTCGCGGAACGCCTCGACCAGCTCGTCGCCGAACATCTTCGGCAGCAGCTCGGCGCGAGACTGGCCGTCGCCATGCTCGCCGGAGAGCGACCCGCCCATCGAGAGCACGAGGTCGGCGGCGTCGTCGAGGAAGCGCCTGAACTTCTCGATGCCGGGCGTCGTCTTCAGGTCGAAGTTCCAGCGGGCGTGGATGCAGCCCTGGCCGTAGTGGCCGTAGAGGGCGCTCTCGTAGTCGTACGTCCCGGCCAGCTTGCGGAGCTCGCGGATGTACTCCCCGACGCGCTCGGGTGGGACCGCGGAGTCCTCCCAGCCCTCGTACGTGTCCTCCTTGCCGGGAATGAACGCGGTGGCGCCGAGGCCGGCCTCGCGCACGGCCCAGACGTGCTCTTCCGCCTCCTTGTCGTCGTACAGCGTCCAGCCGAGGAAGTGCTTGCCCTCCTTCCGGATCTCGGCGACGAGCTCGTTCGCCTTGGCGTCGGCTTCCTCTTTCGTGTCGCCGCCGAACTCGACGAGGAGGAAGCCGTGGCCCTTCGGCAGCATCGACTTGTCCTCTTCGTGCAGGTTCACGAGGGTCATGTCCTCCATGAGCACGTCGTCGACGCCCTCGAGACCGAGCGGCTTGTGGGCCATGACCATGGGGACGTGGTCGCCGGCCAGGCCCGAGTCGGCGAAGCCGAGGACGAGCAGGCTACGGGCGCGCGGGCTGTCGATCAGGCGGACGGTCGCCTCGAGGACGGTCACGCAGGTGCTTTCGGTGCCGGTCAGCGCGGCGGCCACGTCGAAGCCGTGCTCGGGGAGCAGGCGGTCGAGGTTGTAGCCCGAGACGCGGCGCGGGATGTTCGGGTAGCGCGCGCGGACGAGGTCGCCGACCCTGTCGCGCAGATCGCGCAGCCTCGCGTAGATCTCGCCCTGCGGCCCGCCGGCCGAGATGATGCGGTCCAGCTCCGGCTCGGGTGTCTCGCGCACCGTGAAGCGGTCGCCGCGGTAGGTGACGACGTCCAGCTCCTCGACCTGGTCGGCCGTGAGCGGGCCCGGCCCATAGAACTGGGACATGACCGAGTGGACGCCGCAGGAGTTGTTGCCGATCATCCCGCCGAGGGTGCAGTGGTCGTGCGTGGAGGGGTCGGGCCCATACGTGAGGCCGTGCTTCTCGGCTTCGTCGCGCAGGTGATCGAGGATCAGGCCCGGCTCGACGCGGGCGAGCTTGCGCTGCGGGTCGATGTCGACGATCCGGTTCAGGTACTTCGAGAAGTCGACGACGACGGCGACGTTCGCGATCTGGCCGGCGAGGCTGGTGCCGCCGCCGCGGGAGAGGAGCGGGGCGTCGTGATCGCGGCACGCGGCGATCGTGGCGAGAACGTCGTCGACCGACTTCGGGATGACGACGCCGATCGGGATCATCCGGTAGTTCGAGCCGCCCGTCGCGTACAGCGCCCGGTCGCCGGGACGGAAGCGGACCTCGCCCTCGAGCTCGGCCTCGAGCCGCTTCCGAAGCGACGTGCGGTCGACTTCGATCGTCCCGACCGGCCGCGTTCGGTAGCGGACGTCCGGTTTCGCCGCGACCTTCATGCCGCGAAGCGCTCGGCGTCGGCGCGCTTGAGCTCGAGGCCGTGCCCGGGCAGCGAGCGGTCCGGCCGCAGCTCACCGTTCTCCGGCTCGAGCACGCCGTCGAAGAGCATCGACTCCACGCGGACATGGTCGTGGAACCACTCGAGGTGCCGCAGGTTGGGAATCGCCGCGCAGGCATGCACCGACACCTGCGGCGCGCAGTGGGCCGAGACGTCGAGGCCGTGCTCCGCGGCGAGCTCGGCGACCTCGAGGAAGCCGGTGATGCCCTGGCAACGCGTGACGTCGGCCTGGAGGCAGTCGACCGCGCGCGCCTCGAGCAGGTTGCGGGCGTCCGCGAGCACGTAGACATACTCGCCTGCCGCGATGTCGTACGGCGCGCGCTCGCGAACGGCGCGCAGCCCCTCGAAGTCGGCGGACGAGACCGGCTCCTCGCACCAGCGAACGTCCCAGGCGGTCAGCCGGTCGGCCCACTCGAGCGCCTGCGCTCGGTCGTAGGCGCCGTTCGCGTCGACGAAGAGCTCGGCGTCGCCGGTCGCCTCCTTCGCGGCGTCGAGCCGGGCGGGATCGCGCTCGGGCTCGCGGCCGATCTTCATCTTCACGCGCGGGAAGCCCGCGTCGACCCATCCGCCGAGCTGCTCGGCGAGCCGCCCGTGCGAGTACGAGGTGAACCCGCCGCTTCCGTACAGCGGAACCGCGTCGTGACGGGCACCGAGCAAGTCCGCGAGGGACCGGTCCTCGAGTCGTGCGGTCAGGTCCCAAAGCGCTATGTCCACCGCAGCCATGGCCATGGCCCCGATCCCAGGCCGGCCGGCGTTTCTGAGCCCCCGCCCCATCTCGTCGAACGCCTCCACGGGGTCAGACCCCTTTACAAGTGGCGCGAGCAGCTCGTCGACGAGAGCGGCCACGGCTTTTGGGCCGTACGTGTAGCCCAGCCCGGCCTTGCCGTCGGCAGCGATCTCGACCACGACGATCGTCGTCGATTCCCACTCGAGCGTCCCGTCCGACTCCGGCTCGTCCGTCGGGATCGTGTACGCCGACACGTCGACCCGCTCGACCGCCGCCTCGACCCGAGTCGCGGCCATCAGCGACCCGGAAGGAACTCTTGGACCTTCTCGCGGAGCGACTTCTCCATCACGCCGATCGCCTCCGGATCGCCCTTGACCATCGCGCGCGTCATCTTCTTCATCTGCTCGCCCGTGATGTGTGGCGGCAGCGGCGGAATCTCCGGGTCGACGACCGCTTCGAGCACGGCCGGCTTGTCGGCGCCGAGCACCTCGGTCCACGCGGAGGCAAGGTCATCGGGCCGCTCGACCCTGATCCCGTGCAGCCCCACGAGCTCCGCGTAGCGCGCCGCCGGGAAATCCGGGATCCTCTGGCTGGCCGGGTACATCGGGTCGCCGGCGAGCACGCGCTGCTCCCACGTGACCATGTTCAGATCCCGGTTGTTGAAGACGCAGAGGACGAGGCGCTGGTCGCTCCAGCGCTCGTGGTACTTCGCGATCGTGATCAGCTCGTTCATCCCGTTCATCTGGAAGGCGCCGTCGCCGACGAAGGCGACCACGGGCCGTTCGGGGTACGCGAACTTCGCGGCGATCGCGTACGGGACGGCCGGACCCATCGTGGCGAGGTTTCCGGAGAGCGACGCGCGCATGCCTTTGCGCAGCCGTAGGTAGCGCGCGAACCAGGTCGTCGACGAGCCCGAGTCGCCCGCCAGGATGCAGCCGTCCGGGAGTTGCTTCGAGAGCTCCCAGGCGACGCGCTGCGGGTTGATCGGATCGGCGTCCTGGAGCGCCCACTCCTCCATCAGGTTCAACCAGTCCTCGTTCCAGCCTTCGATCTGCTCGCGCCAGGATCGGTCTTCCTTCCGCTCGAGGCGGGGCAGGAGCTCGGTGAGCGTCAGCTTCGCGTCCCCGGCGAGCGGCACCTCGACCGGGTACCGGATCGAGAGCATCCTCGGCTCACGGTCGATCTGCACGCCGCGTGCCTGGCCCTCCTTCGGCAGCCACTCCGAGTACGGGAAGCTCGAGCCGACGATCAGGAGCGTGTCGCAGCCCGACATCAGCTCGTAGCTCGGCCGCGTCCCGAGTAGGCCGATCGACCCCGTGACGAACGGCAGGTCGTCCGGCAGGACGTCGCGCCCGAGCAGCGCCTTGGCCACGCCCGCGCCGAGCAGCTCGGCCGTCTCGACGAGCTCGTCGTCGGCGCCTCGCGCGCCCTGGCCGACGAGAATCGCGACCTTCTCGCCGGAATTCAGGATCTCCGCCGCGCGGTCGAGCTCCCCCGCAGGAGGCACGATCCGAGGCTCCGTGTAGCCGAGCCCGGAGTAGATGGCGCCGTGCTCGCGCGGCGGCGACGGAACGGCTTTCTCCTCCTGGACGTCGCCCGGGATGATCAGCGTGCAGACGGCGCGCTCGGCCTTGGCGATGCGCACCGCGCGGTCGACGAGGTGCCTGGCCTGTACGGGCTCCATGCACACCTGGACGTATTCGGACACGTCCTTGAAGAGTGTGTTCAGGTCGACCTCCTGCTGGTACTCGCCTCCGAGCGACATCCGCTTCTGCTGGCCGACGATCGCGACCACGGGCGCGTGGTCGAGCTTCGCGTCGTAGAGCCCGTTCAGAAGGTGGATCGCACCCGGCCCGGACGTCGCCAGGCAGACGCCCACCTCGCCCGTGAACTTCGCGTGACCGCACGCCATGAACGCGGCCATCTCCTCGTGCCGCGCCTGGATGAACTCCGGGTCGCCGTCCGCGCGATCGAGCGCGCCGAGGAACCCGTTGATCCCGTCGCCGGGATAGCCGTAGATGCGGTGGATGCCCCAGTCGGTGAGGCGCTCGAGGACGAAGTCGCTGACGAGTTGGGCCATGTCAATCCTTTCCGTTTCTCTTGAAGAGGGCGGCTGCGACGGCGCCGAGCCCGGCCGCGGCGGCGATCGACCCGCGCCGGCGATCGAGCTCGAAGAGGAGGCTGCGCGGCTTCGACTCGTCGCCGAACTCGCCGTGCGCCGCGTACCCGCCCGGGACCGGCTCGAAGAGGTTGCCCTCGCGCTCACCGTCCAGCGGCTCGTCCGTCTGCTGCGCGTCGTAGCCGTTCCGCGCCAGGTAGCGGTCGAGGAGGCCCGGTGCGACCTTCTCGCCGTAGATCGCCTTGACCGCCGGCCAGCCGACGACGAGCTCGCGCCGCCGGTGCGTCGCGCCGTAGTGGATCGCCTCGGCGGCGACCTCGGGCTGGAAGATCGGCGGCACGGGCTGCGGGTGGCGCGGCATCTTCGCGCGGCTCCACGTGAACTGCGGCGTGTTCAGCGCGGGCAGCTCGACCATGGTCAGGTGCACGCGCGAGCCTTCGTGCAGGAGCTCGGTGCGCAGCGACTCGGTGAAGCCGCGCAACGCCGACTTGGCCCCGCAGTAGGCCGCCTGGAGCGGAATCGAGCGGTACGCCAGCGCCGAGCCGACCTGGACGATCGTGCCGCTGTCGCGAGCGTGCATGCGGCGCAGGGCGGCGACGGTCCCCCAGACCGCGCCCAGATAGGTGACCTCGGTGGCGCGGCGGAACTCGTCGGGCGTCGTGTCGAGAACGGGAGCGAAGACGGTCGCCATCGCGTTGTTCACCCAGACGTCGAGCGGGCCGAACCGATCCTCGATCCGCGCCGCGGCGTCGTCGACCGCGTCCGCATCCGCGACGTCCAGCGGCAGCACGAGCGCCTCGCCTCCGAGCTGCTCGACCTCGCGGGCGGTCGCCTCGAGCCGCTCCGCGCCGCGCGCGATGAGCCCGATGCTCGCCCCCTCGCGCGCGAAGCGCCGAACCGTGGCGCGGCCGACGCCCGCCGACGCGCCGGTGATCGCGATTACTTTCATCGTCTTCCGAACTACCCTTGGTTCGCGCCCCCTTAACCCGGCAACTAGCGGTTCCAACTCGGCCCGACCGCACCCTCTGCGAGGTGCGTGGGCTTGCCGCCGTCGTACGGGTAGACCAGTACCTGTACGGCTTCAGGCGGATCTCCGCCGCCGCCGGCCGCTACGAGCGCGAATCTCCCATCAGAGGAAACCCGCGGCCGGCGGAATGCCGCCCGCGCGATCGCCGGCGGTCATTCCCGGTCTGGCCGGCGCCGTTGCTCCGTGAACCCGCCGGCCGGCGACCGCACGACGACCGCGCCCGTCATACCACGGAATGGATGCAGCTCGTTGACGCGCAGCTCGTCGCAGACCCGCTTCACTGCGAACAACGCAACGACGGGGGCAACGAACACGAGTACGCGGTAGATCCAGATCTGCCACGTGTACGGGATCCCGAGCTCGACGAAGATCCGATCCGCGGAGCCGACGAGAAAGATCAGGCCGACCCAGGTGAAGAACGCGGCCCCGATCGCGGTCCTCCAGGGCGCGTCGCGCGGACGGTCGAGCAGGTTGTGAAACGCGTAGTCGTGCGAGAAGCGGCGCTCGAGCGACGGCCACGCGAAGAGGAAGCCGAAGACGAGGAGCGGGAAGAGCGCACCGCCCCAGAACGGGTTCGGCACGATCGTGTAGCCGAGGACGTGCACGTCGAATCCGGGGACGAGCCGTAACGCGCCGATCAACCAGCCGAGGTACCAGTCCGGGTGCGCGCCGTTCGTGGAGAGCCCGGGCTCGTACGGGCCGTACGCCCAGACCGGATTGATCTGGACGAGCCCGCCGAGCAGGAGAAGCACGCCCGCGGTCGCGAACGCGAGCGAGAGGGAGCGCGGCGCGTATCCGGGAACCGCCGGGTACCCGACCACACGCGCCTCGGTCCCGCGCTCGCTCCGGAACTGCGTGTGATGGCGCATCGCGAGCAGCGCCAGGTGGCCGGTGAGCAGGATCCCGATCAGCACCGGCAGGACGAGGACGTGCGCGATGTAGGCCCGCGTCTCGAACGCGTGCGTCGGGAACGGCCCGCCCCAGACGAGCATCGCGAAGCTCGCGCCGATCACCGGCAGCGACAGCGCGACGGCGTACGCGATCGCGATCCCCATCCCCGACAGGAGGTCGTCGAGCAGCGAGTAGCCGAGGAACCCCTCGAGCACCGCCAGCATCAGCATCCCCACTCCGAGGTAGTAGATGAGGTCCCGCGGCTTGCGATAGGCGCCCGTGAAGAAGACGCGGACGAGGTGGAGGACGATCGCGACGACGAACACGTCGGCCGCCCAGTGGTGCGTCTGGCGGACGAGGAGGCCCGCCTTGACCTTGAAGGACAGGTCGAGCGCAGACGCGTACGCCTCGGACACCGTGCGCCCGCGGAGCGGCTCGTACGAGCCCGTGTACACGGTCTGGTGCAGGCTCGGCTCGAAGAAGAGCGTCAGGTAGATCCCGGTCGCGACCAGGACGACGAAGCAGTAGAGGGCGATCTCGCCGAGCAGGAACGACCAGTGGTCCGGGAACACGTAGCGGAGCGCCTTGCGGATCAGCGGGGCCGAGCCGCTGCGCTCGTCGAGGTAGCGGACGATGCCGCGGATCACCGCTTGCGCACCCCCCACCAGGCAGGGCCGACCGGTCCCGAGAAGTCGCCGCCCGCGACGAGGTAGCCGTCCCCGTCGACCTCCAGCGGAAGCTGCGGGAGCGGCCGGCCGGCGGGGCCGAAGAGCACCTCCGCGCCCTTCGCCGGGTCGAACGTCGAGAAGTGGCAGGGGCAGATGAGCGCCGGCTTTGGCGCGGTGGGCTCGTTGAGCGGCGCGCGGTAGAGCGAGACCGCACAGGCCGCATGGGTGCAGATCTTCGAGTAGGCGACGATTCCCCCGGGCGCCCAGTTCTCGCGGCCCTCGGGCAGGTCGAGGTCGTCCCCCTCGACACGCACCAGGACGATCGGCGCGGCGAGATCCTTCGGGTCCGCTCCCTCCGGGAACGCGCTGAACAGGCTGCGCTCGATCACCTCGCCGGCCTTCAGGGGTTTCCCGGCGGCGTCGACGAGGCGGCGCCCGCGCGACCAGGGCGACCGGTATAGACGGTCGGTGTCGAGGATCGGGCCGAGCGACGCGAGCGGCGTGACGACGGCGACGGCGAGAGCTGTTCCCGCGGTTCCGGCCGCGACCACGAGGAGGCGCTTCCGCGTCAGCCGACTCGCGCTCTCCTCGAACGTGCGGGCGACCTCTTCCTGCTCGGGCTGATGGATGAGCTGCGGGTACGGCTCGTCGCTCTCGGCCTGCGGGACGAGGCGCTTGGCGATGACGTAGAAGACGGCCGCGAGCAGGACGAGGGCCCCGCCCATCGACAGCCCCAGGAGCTGCGTGTTCGCGCTCAGGGCGTAGACGACGACGAACACAATCGCTGCGGCGGCTGCGCCGAGCAGGAGGACGACGACGAGCAACTCGCTCCCCGGGCTGCGCGGCGGCTCCGCGTCGAGGACGGGATCCGGCGGCGGAAGCTGACGCGGCTTCTGCCCACGCCCGAGGAGCAACATGAGAAACGCGATCAGCCAGCGCTTCATCGCGCCCGGTTTCCGATCACCCGCGCGACGAGGACGAGCACCGCTCCGGCGAGGAGCCACGCGACCATCCCTTCGGGGACCGGCCCGACGTGGCCGAGCGCCCAGCCCCCGCGGTCGTCCGGGTTCTTCGTCAGCTCGACGTAACTGACGAGCGAGTTCAGCTCCGCGTCGTCGATCCGGCCCGCGCCGAAGTGCGGCATGACGTACGGGCCGACACGGATCGCCTCGGCGACCTGCGTCGGCGTCGCCCCCCAGATGCTCGGCGCCACGACGTTCGTCACGATCCCGCCCGCGGCGGTCATGTGATGGCAGCCCGCGCAGTTCTCGGAGAAGAGCTCGAGCCCCTGGCTCACGCTGCCCTGCTCCGGATGGACGTCGGGGATCGGGGGCCCGCCGAGCGAGCCGATGTACGCAACGAGCTGGTCGATCTCGCCGCGTGAGTATTCGGGATCTGCGCGGAGCGGCTGGTCGGTCGGCTCAGCGAGCGGCATGCGCCCCGTCGACAGGTAGAAGTCGGCCGCGGCGGCGCCGGCGCCGTGCAGGTCGGGGCCGCGTCCTTCGATGCCGCGCGCGTCGACCCCATGGCAGGAGGCACAGCCTTCGAGATAGAGCTGGCGCCCGTCGGCTGCGGCGCTCGGGACGAGCACGAGCGCGGCGAGAAGGACGAGGCTAGCGCGCAGCATTCGCGTACCTCTCCGAGCGAAGCGCGCGTCGTTCCTCGTCCACGAGCGCCGTCCACATGAGCACGACCGCCGCGACTCCGAGCGGAATCATCCCCACGACCATCACGACGCCGGCAACGGTCTCCCCCATGGCCATGTACCACGCGCCGATCAGGTCCGTGGCCATCCCCGCGGAGATCAGGTACGCGCCCGCGGCAAGCCCGCGCAGCGACCTTCGCCTGCCGAGGAGGGGCGCCCAGAAGACGAAGGAGACCCCGACGAGGACGACCGCGGCCACGACGTACGCGGCCGGGCGCATCGTGATCCAGTCGAGGACGCGCGGGACGTTGAGCACCCAGAGCGTCCCGACGAAGAGCGCCCAGGCGGCAAGCGGACGGACGCGCGGCGCGGAGCGGCGGAACGCGAGCACGAGCCCGGGCGCGACGACCGACGTGACCAGCGAATGGGCGGCCATGTGCAGGTTCATGCCCGCGCCAGCTCCCGGACGACCCCGGCGAGGCCCACGACCGCCAATCCGGACCCGATCAGCAAGAGCCAGGTGCCGACGGCGCTCCCGGTCACGGCGAGCCCGATCCCGACCGCCGTCAGCGCCGTCGGGACGCTCACGTCCGGCACGAAGCGCCGTCCCGGCTCGCGCGAGCGAAGCGCGAGCAACGCCAGCAAGACCGTCCCGGCGGCAGCGCCGAACAGGAGACCGTTCATCAACGGGCTGCGCGTCCAGGCGAGCAGGACGAGCCCCAGCACGACGAGGAACCCGGCCCAGACGAGCACGACGACCGAAGGCCTGCTCACGTCTTCCCCTCGCGGACGTCGAGCAGCGGCGCGAACGACCGCACCGCGGGCAGCGCGTCGAAGTTGTGACGCGGGGGCGGCGAGCTCGTCGCCCACTCGAGCGTCTGCCCCTCCCACGGATCGGCCCCGGCCGGCTCGCGGCGCCACAGGGACACAAAGACGTTGCAGACGAAGATCGCGATCGCGAACGCGGTCAGGAACGCGCCGATCGTCGAGAGCAGGTTCAGCCCCGTGAACCCGTCCGAGCCGCGGTAGTCGCCGACGCGCCTCGGCATCCCCTTCTCCCCGAGCAGGAACATCGGGAAGAAGGTCAGGTTCGTCCCGACGAACATGAACAGGAAGTGGAGCTTCCCCAGCCCCTCCCGCAGGAAAGCCCCGGTCACCTTCGGGAACCAGTAGTAGACGGCCGCGAAGAACGCGAACATGCTTCCGGCGAAGAGCGTGTAGTGGAAGTGCGCGACGACGAAGAACGAGTCGTGCACGTGGTAGTCGATCGGCGGCGAGGCGACCATGATCCCGGAGAGCCCGCCGAGCAGGAAGAGCAGGAGGAAGCCGATCGCGAACAGCATCGGCGTGCGGAAGAGGATCGAGCCGCCGATCATCGTGCCGATCAGGTCGAAGTACTCGATCCCGGCCGGGATCGCGATCAGCGTGGAGGTCAGCGAGAAGTACTGGTTCGTCACCTGGCCGGTCGTGAACATGTGGTGGGCCCAGACGCTCATCGAGAGGGCGGCGAACGCGAGCAGCGAGATGACGAACGCGTGGTAGCCGAAGAAGCGCCGTCGCGAGAAGGTGGCGATGACCTCGCCCATCGCGCCGACGAACGGGAAGAACATGACGTAGACGACCGGGTGGCCGTAGAACCAGAACAGATGCTGATACGCGGCCGGGCCGCCCGCGGAGGTGAAAACGCCGACGCCGCGGCGGTCGAGCTCGAGCAGCGTGAGCGCGACGATCAGGACCGGGAAGGTCGTCAGCGTCATCAGCGCCGTGACGACCATCGTCCAGCAGAAGACCGGCAGCCGGAGCATCGTCATCCCCGGCGCGCGCAGGCGGACGATCGTCGCCAGGACGCAGCCGGAGAGGACGAACATCCCGCCGACCGCGAGGCAAACGCCGAGGAGCCAGAGGTCGCTACCGATCCCGGGTGAGTTCGTCGAGTCCGAGAGCGGCGGGAAGGCCGTCCAGCCGAAGCGGGCTGCTCCTTCCTGCGTGAGGAACCCGGAGTACATGGCGACAGCGCCGCAGACGTAGAGCCAGAAGCCGAGGAGGGCGAAGCGCGGGCCGGCGATTTCGGCGGCGCCGACCTGGAGCGGAACGAAGTACACAGCGAGCGCGAACGCGAGCGGCGTGACGACGAGATAGATCATCCCGGAGCCGTGGGCCGTGAACAGCTCGTTGTACGTCTTGAGGCCGACGATCTGCGTGCCGGGCCAGGCGAGCTCCGAGCGCATGACGAGCGCGAACGAGCCGTTCACGAGGAGCAAGACGAGGGCGGTCGCGCCCGTGAGGACTCCGACCCGCTTGTGGTCCGTCGCAGCTGCCCACGCGAGGAGCCCGCGCGGGACCGGGCGCTCGGAGGCGACGGTCGTCATCGGCGCCGCGCTGCCAGCCAGGCGTCGAAGGCAGGCTTCGCGAGGACGCGCACCTCGAGGGTCATTCCCGCGTGCTCGAGGCCGCAGAACTCGGCGCAGCGGCCGGGAAAGGTCCCGAGCCTGTCGAAGACGAGGTCGAAGCTCGTGTAGCGGTTCGGAAATGCGTCCCGCTTGAAGCGCGCGACCGGAATCCAGAGCGCGTGGATCACGTCACGGGAGGTCATGCGGAACCCGACCACGGTGTCGACGGGCACGACGAGCTCGGCGTGGTGCGAGTCGGAGCCGATCGAGGGCGGGACGCCCTGTCCGGGGTAGTCGAAGCGCCACTGCCACTTGAAAGCGGTGACGTCGACCCGCAGGCCTGGGTCCGAGCTGACCTTGTCCACCTTCGCCTCGGCCGTGAACGTCGCCCAGATCAGTACCCCGAGGATGACCGCGATCGTCAGCGCGTAGGCCGACTCGAGTAGCGGCGCCTCGCTCTTCCGGCTCGGCTCGCGGTTGCGCGAGCGCCGGTAGCGGACGACCGCGAAGAGGACAACGAGCACGACAATCGTCCCCACGGTCACCATCACGGGTAGGTAGAGCTCGCCGAAGAGCTGGTGGAACTGGCTCCGTGTGTCGGTCATCTGCGAGCGTCCGCGCGCTCACGTTGCGGGACGACCGTGTACTTCGGGTCGCGCGCCGAAGCGAAGCCGGCTTTGAAGACCGACCAGCGGGTGAGCGCGCCGGCCGCGAGCAGGAGGCCTGCTCCCGCGACCGCGCCGGCCCGGCGACGGCCGGCCACGGCGAGGACGGCTGCGCCCGCGACGGTCAGCCCCTTGGCGAGCTTGCCGTTGCGTCCCGCCGAGCCCTCGTGGTACGGCTCTGCGAGGAACGGCCCGAGACGGCGCTCCATCGCCCAGATGTTCGCCAGCTCTCCTGCGGCGCCGGTCAGCGCGAAAAAGCGCGCAGGGGCCGCGTCTCGCGCGGGGGTCAGGGCGGCGGCTGCCGCGCCGGCGGTCATCGCCGCGCCGCCGGCGAAAACGAACGGCAGCTCGTGGCGGGCCTCGTGCCAGACCGGGATCGAGGTGTCCGCGACCAGCGCCCCGGTGTACGTGGACATCCCGAGCCCGAGCGCAGCCGCCGCGCCTTCGGCAAGAAGCCGCGCCCGCGGCAGGATCCCGAGCACCTCGCAGCCCGCCGCGATGCCGCTCGTCGTGCCGTGCGCCGCGACGATCCAGCTGCCGACACTCATCGGCGACGTGACCTTGAAGACGCGCAGCATGTTCAGGAAGCGCAGAGGCCGGCCAAGGTCCTTGACCAGAAGCACCGGGTTTGCCGCGCTGACCATCCCGGCAAGGATCAGCGCGCGCCTGGCGAGGACCTCGTTCCCGGCGAGGCGCGCCGCGAAGCCGAGGCTGGAGAGCGATCCCGAGAGCCCGCCGGTGAAGAGGTACCAGGCGACCTCGGGCTTCCAGACCGGCTCCTTCAGGATCGGCCGCCCGTAGTAGGACCTGTGCTCGGGGGCGCTCATCGGCTGCCGAGCGCCATCGCGGTGAGTACCGCTCCCCCGAGGAGGGCCGCCGCGGCCGCCGCCGCGCCCCAGATCTCGCCCAGGTGCTTCGTCGACGCGACCGGGTCGGGCGGCAGGCCGTAGACCTCCGGATCGTCCAGGAGCAGGAAGAACGCGCCGAAACCGCCGACGCCGTCGTTCGGATCGTCGCCGTAGAGCCGTGCGCTGTCGACGCCCGCCTCGACGAGCTGCTCGCAGCGCTCCCGCGCCTTCGCGACGAGCTCGTCGAGCGGCCCGAACTGGATCGAGTCGGTCGGGCAGGCCTTGGCGCAGGCGGGCTCCATGCCGTCTTGCAGGCGGTCGTAGCAGAGCGTGCACTTGTGGGCCCCGCCGTCGTGCGCGCCCGGGCCGTGCTCGACTCCCTGGTCGCGCTCGCGTCGGCTGATCACGCCGAACGGGCACGCGGGGATGCAGTACCCACAGCCGTTGCAGACGTCGTCCTGGATGACGACGGTGCCGAACTCCGTCCGGAAGATGGCGCCGGTCGGGCAGACGTCCAGGCACGCGGCGTGCGTGCAGTGCTTGCAGACGTCGGAGCTCATCAGCCACTGGTCGATGCCGTCGCCGTCGCGGACGCTGCGCTCGACGAACGCGACGTGCCGCCAGGTGCTTCCGCTCAGCTGGCCGGTGTTGTCGAACGAGTGGCCGGTCCAGACGAACCCGTCCTCCGGCACGAGGTTCCACTCCTTGCACGCGACCTCGCAGGCCTTGCACCCGATGCAGACGGACGTGTCCGTGAAGAACCCCATCCGCGGCTGCGCCTCGACCCCATACGTCAGGTGCCCGTCAGCCGTAGCCGTGCTCAACCTTTCACACTCCCACGCCACTTTTGTTCCGGGGTCTGACCCCAACGCTCACGGAGGTGCGCCGCCTCAAAGCCAACGACGGGGTCAGACCCCTTTACAAGTTGGGGTTGGCGGACACGGCTCATGGATCGATGTCCTGTTTGCCTTCGCGGATCACGGTCGGCGGGCGCTTCGACTCGACGTAGCGCGGGAGGTCGGGGCCCCGCGGGCGGCGGCCGGGGCGAATGTCGCAGCTCGCCGCCTTCACCTCCTGGATGTGCACGTTCGGGTCGAGCACGATCGGGAACAGGTCGTTCGCCGAGTCGCCGGTCACGAGCCCCTTGAACCCCCAGTGGTACGGCAGCCCCACCTGGTGCACCTGACGGCCCTGCACCGTCAACGGCCGTAACCGCTCCGTCACGAGGACGCGCGCCTCGATCGCGGTGCGCGGCGACACGATCGTCGCCCAGCCCCCGTGCTCGAGCCCCTGCTCCGCCGCGAGCTCCGGGCTCACCTCGCAGAAGAGCTCGGGCTGGAGCTCGGACAGGTACCTCGTCGTGCGGCTCATGCCGCCGGCCGTGTGGTGCTCGGTCAACCGGTAGCTCGTCAGCACAAACGGATAGGCGTCGTCGCCTTCGGCGGCGTACTCGTTGTTCTTCCGCGGAAACTCCTGCCGCGCCGGGTTCGACCGCACCGAATAGAGCGGATTGTCGAACGGCGACTCGTGCGGCTCGTAGTGCGTCGGCAACGGCCCGTCGACGACACCGCTCGGCGCGAAGAGCCAGCCGCGCCCGGCCGCCTGCATGATGAACGGGTGATCGCCCCGGATCGCGTCCGGCCCACGAGCGTCGTCGGGCGGGTCGTAGTCCGGCCGCTTCGTCTCCTCGAAGTCGGGGACGTCCTCGCCGACCCACTTGCCCTGGCCCTCGTCCCACCAGACGTAGCGCTTGCGCTCCGACCAGGGCTTCCCGTCCGGATCGGCCGACGCCCGGTTGTAGAGGATCCGCCGGTTCGCAGGCCACGCCCAGCCCCACTCGGGCGCGACCCAGGTCTGATCCTGGCCGGGCACCTTCTTCGCGGGCCCGTTGACCTCGTCCGCGAAGCAGCCCGAGTAGATCCAGACGCCGCACGCCGTCGACCCGTCGTCCTTCAGCTCCGTGTAGCCGGGCAGCGCCTTCCCCTCCGAATCGCAGCCGTTGATCTCCCGCAACACGGCCTCCGCGCTCGGATCCGCGTGCTCGCCCTGCGTCGGATACGCCCACGTCAGCTCGAGCAGCGGACGGTCGCGCTCCTCCTCCGAGCCGGAGAGCTTCTCGCGGAGCCGGAGCCCCAGGTGGTACGCGAACCAGAGGTCCGAGCGGCAGTCCCCCTCGGGCTCGACCGCCTTGAAGTGCCACTGCAGGAGCCGCTGCGTGTTCGTGAACGAGCCGTCCTTCTCGACGTGGGTCGCGGCGGGCAGAAGGAAGACCTCCGTCGCGATCTCGTCCGTCACGAGCTCCCCTGTCTCGATCTCGGGCCCGTCCTTCCAGAACGCGGCGCTCTCGACCTCGGTGTAGTCGCGGACGACGAGCCAGTCGAGGTTCGCCATCGCCAGCCGGTGGATCCGCGAGTTGGAGTTTCCGACGGCGGGGTTCTCGCCGAGCACGAGATACCCCTTGACCTTCCCGTCGAGCATCCCGAGCGCGCTCTGGTACGCGGAGTGGTCGCCGGTGATCCGCGGCAGGTAGTCGAAGCAGAAATCGTTCGCGGACGTCGCGTGCTCGCCCCACCAGGCCTTCATCAGGCTGACGAAGTAGTCGCGCAGGTTCCCCCAGTAGCCCGTCGGCGCCGCGTTCAGCTCGATGAACTCGTCCAGGTCCTCGTGCGCGTGGGCGTGCGGCATCGGGATGTAGCCCGGGAGGATGTTGTAGAGCGTCGGGACGTCGGTCGACCCCTGGATCGACGCGTGCCCGCGCAGCGCCATGATCCCTCCGCCCGGCCGCCCGATGTTCCCGAGCAGGAGCTGGATGATCGACGCCGTTCGGATGATCTGGACCCCGACCGAGTGCTGCGTCCAGCCGACCGCGTAGCAGAAGGCGGACGTCCGCTCGCGCCCAGAGTTGTCGCAGAGCGACTCGGCCACTTCGATCAGCTGCTCTTCGCTGCAGCCGCAGATCTCGGCGACGAGCTCAGGCGTGTACCGCGCGTAGTGCTTCTTCAGCAGCTGATAGACGCAGCGCGGGTGCTTGAGCGTCTCGTCCTCTTCGGGCGGCTCACCGTGCCGTAGATGCCCGCCCGCAGCACCGTGCCCAGCGGCCTCGCCCCGCGTCGAGCCCATCTCCCGCTCGCCGGCCGCGCCGTGCGTCGCCATCCCCGCGTACTGCCACGACGTGTTGTCGTACTTCTTCTGCTCCGGGTCCCAGCCCGAGAAGTAGCCGTCGAGGTCCTCCGTGTCCTTGAAGTCCTCGTGGATGATCACCGGCGCGTTCGTGTACCGGACGACGTACTCACGGAAGTCCCGCTCGTGCTCGAGGATGTAGTTGACGATCCCGCCGAGGAACGCGATGTCGGTCCCCGCACGGATCGGCACGTACGTGTTCGCCATCGCGCTCGTCCGCGTGTAGCGCGGGTCGACGTGGATCAGCTTCGCGCCGCGGCGGCGGGCCTCCATCGGCCACTGGAACCCGACCGGATGGTTCTCGGCCATGTTCGAGCCCATGATCACGATGCAGTCCGAGTTGGCCAGGTCCTGCTGGAAGGTGGTGGCGCCTCCTCGCCCGAACGAGGCCCCCAGACCGGGGACCGTGGAGCTGTGTCATATGCGCGCCTGGTTCTCGACCTGGACGATGCCGAGCGCCGTGTACAGCTTCTTGAGGAGGTAGTTCTCCTCGATGTCGAGCGTCGCTCCGCCGAGGTGCGCGATGCCCATGCAGCGCCGCGTCTTCTTGCCCTCGCGCTCCTCCTCCCAGGACTCGGCGCGGGTCGCGATCACGCGGTCGGCGATCATGTCCATCGCCTCGTCGAGCGACAGCTCCTCCCAGTCGCGTCCGTACGGCCGGCGGTACTTGACCTTGTACTCGCGGAGAGGGCTGGTCACGAGGCTCTTCGTGGCGGAGCCCTTGGGGCAGAGGCGACCGCGTGAGATCGGGCTGTCCGGGTCGCCTTCGATCTGGTCGACCTGGCCGTCCCGCACGTAGACGAGCTGGCCGCAGCCGACTGCGCAGAACGGGCAGACGGACTTGACGACGTGCGAGGCCCCACGCGTGCGCGGCTCGATCGTTGCCTGCCTCGGCGACCGCGCGGCCCTGCCGAGCGCGCGCGGATCGCCTTCCAGCTGCCGGACCACCGGCCACGATCCGATCAGCGAGCCGAGCTTCACCTCTCGCGTCTACCCCCTACCGCTCCGGGCTATTCGTATCGCAGGACGATACGCTTCGGCCGTGCCGCGCGTCGCAGCCACCTCGACCACGGAGATCCAGCAGGCCGCCGCCTTCCGGGTCGCGCTCCGCGCCTTCCACCGCGAGACGGAGCGCTGGACCGAGAGGGCCGGCCTGACGCCGCAGCGCTACCTGCTCCTGCTCCTGGTGAAGGGCGCCGAGGACGGGTCGTCACGCGCGACGATCTCCGAGCTGGCCAAGCGCCTGCACCTGGCCCAGAGCACCGTGACCGAGCTCGTGAACCGCACCGCGGCGGCCGGGCTGGTCCAGCGCTCACCGTCCGAGGCCGACGCCCGGGTCGTCTACGTCGAGCTGACCCGCGAGGGAGAACAGCGCTTCTCCGAGGCCTTCGAGGCGCTGTCCGACGAGCGGAAGCGGTTGGCCGCGGTCGTCGCCGAGCTCGCTCGCTGAGCTACTTCCGCGTCACGGACCAGGTCGCGCCACCGTCCGCGGACAGCCACTCGACTAAGCCCCCCTCGCCCCGCGTGAAGGCGGTCACGTCGAAGCCCGTGACCCGGATCTCGGGCCAGCTGACCTCGAGTGAGCGCAGCAAGACCTCACCCACGACCGGAGGGAGCGTCCGCTGCCGAAGGGAGGTCACGTTGCCGAGCAGCAGCGTCGGAACCCGGTCGAAGCCGAGCCCTGCGACCCGCCGTGTGACGAGCGCGGCCACCCCGCCGGGAATTGGACGCACGTCGAGGATCGCGCCGCCCTTGACCTTGCCCGCCTTCACTCCTTTGAGACCTCGTGGCCCGGGTGGCCAGGCGGCCGCCCGGTACAACACGCCGCCACGCCACCACCAGAGCGTCCCGTTCGCCGCCGCGAACCCGTTGCCGACCGCTTTCGGCGTCGGAGCCCACGTCGCGCCTCCGTCGGCCGTCCAGAGCCGAACCTGGCGGCAACCGCAGGCGGTGACCCGGTCGCCGAGGCCGATCATCCCCGTCTGCGAAGACACGCGCGCGACACGAATCGCGCTGCGCGGATAGATCAGCCGCCAAGACTGCCCCCCGTTCTCCGTCGCGAACACGCCGTCCTCGCGACTCACCCACCCGTGGAGCGGGTCGGCGAAGCTGCGGTGCCCGGGGACCGGGGTCTCGTCGTGCCCGACGACCCGCGCTCGCCCCGACCGCAGGACGAAGCCCTGCACGCCGCCGATGTAGGTCGGGAGGTAGATCCTGTCGCCGACGACGGTCGGCGCGACGTACGCCGGCCCGGCGAGCCTCGACCGAAAGCGCTTGACGCCGCTACGCGCGTCGAAGCCGAGGAGCGACGAGCCCTCGATCGCGTTCTCCGTGAGCCACACGGTGTTCCCGGCAATGGTCGGCGAGCCGTTGAACAGGCCGCTGCCCACGTGTCTGCCCCAGGTCACGCGTCCCCGGCAGCGACGGTCGACGTCGATCCGAACCAGCCGTCCGGGAGTCGCGACGTAGATCGCGCCGGTCAGCGGCGAGTACGCGGGCTGGGAGAGGAGCGGAGCCGCATGCGTCGGATTGGAGAGCCTGATCCTGAAGAGGGTCCCCGCCGCGACCGTCGCCGCACGCCAGACGTAGATGAAGCCGTCCTTGTTCACGGCGGCGACGAGCTGGCCGCAGAAGCGATGGCGGAAGATGACGGGCGAGCCGGCGAAGCCGATGTCGAGGCCTCGCATCTGAGGCGGATGGTGCGCGTTCAGAACCCTGAGGTCGGCCGAGAGCTCGACGACGTGCTCGCCGTACCCGGCCGACTCCCGAAAGCGCTTGCCGACGTTCGAGCCGCCGCGGAACGCATTTCCCGTCACGACGAAGAGCGTGCCCCGCTCGGGGTTGTAGGAGACGCCTCCCCAGCCCCAGACGCTGCCACCGCCCCCAAGCCGGAGCGGGACGGAGACCCATTGCGACACACGACCCGTCGCGAGCTCGACCCGGATCACCTTTCCGACCATCGTGCGATCGCAGTAGGAGCCCGTGCCGACGTAGAGCGAGCCGTTCACGAGCGTCATCGCGCCCCACACGAGCTCTTTCCGGTAGTCGCTGTAGATGCGAACGGGCCAGCCGGGACGCTCGGCGCCCGTGACGAGGTCGAGCGCGTGGATGCGCCCGAACGCATCGGCGACGTAGAGCGTGCGCGTGCTCGAGTCGATGACGCCCGTCCCCGTCACGCCGTAGCCGTCGATCTGCTGGCAGATGCGGTCGAGCTGGCCGAGCTCGACCTGCCAGCGGACGTATCCGTTCTCGGCGAGGGCGTAGACGACCCCCTTGGAGGTGGTCACGTAGACCGTGCGGCGACCCGGGGCGGGCACATCTTGTGCGACGAGCGCCTGCGAGCTGACCCGGCCCGAGATCGGCGTGAACCAGGCGGGGCGAACCGAGGGCGGCGACAGCGACGTGTCCGTGTACGAGCTGCGAACGGCGTCGTTGCCGTACGCGAGCCAGCCAGGGGTGATCTGGGCGCCGGCGCCACCTCCGACGAAGAACGGCAGGACGCCGACCAAGAGACAGAGCGTCCTGCGCACGGCGGACATGGTACGGAAGGCGGAGGCCGGCTACCCGAAGAAGGTTTGCTCGAGCAGATAGACGTTGAGGCAGATGATCACGGTGGCGATGACCGAGGCGGCCACGGTCGTCACCCGCCGGTTCACGAGCCCGCCCATCAGCTCGCGGTCGCGCGTGAAGAGCACGAGCGGGACGAGCGCGAACGGAATCCCGAACGAGAGGAACACCTGGCTCAACACGAGCGCGTGCGACGGGCTCGCGCCGATCGCGAGCACAGTCAGCGCCGGCGCCATCGTCACCGCCCGCCGCACGAAGATCGGGATCTTCCGGCGGATGAAGCCCTGCATCACGACCTGCCCCGCGAGCGTCCCGACCGACGACGACGAGATCCCCGACGCGAGCAGCGCGATTCCGAAGATCGTCCCCGAGTGCGCGCTCAGGTGATTGCCGAGCTCGTCGGCCACCACCTGGAGATCGTCCCCGACCTCGGTCAGCCCGCGCGTGTGGAAGGTGGCGGCCGCCGTGATCAGCATGGCCATGTTGATCGCGCCGGCGATGCTCATCGCGATGATCACGTCGACGAGCTCGAAGCGGAAGATCTTGCGACGCGCCTCGTCGTCGACGCCGACGATCCGCCGCTGCGTCAGCGCCGAGTGCAGGTAGATCACGTGCGGCATCACCGTCGCACCGATGATCCCGACCGCCAGCAGCGTCGCCTCGTTGTTCGGCAGGCTCGGCACGAGCAGGCCGTGCGCCACCCCGCTTCCCGAGACGGGTGCGAGGAAGACCTCGATCGCGAACGCGACGACGATCGCGCCCACGAGCGATGCGATCACCGCCTCGCCGCGCCGCCAACCTCGCTCCTGGAGCGCGAGCACCCCGAACGCAGCGATCGCCGTGATGATCCCGGCCAGGAACAGCGGCAGGTCGAAGAGGATCGCGAGCCCGAGCGCCGCGCCGACGAACTCGGCCAGGTCGGTCGCCATCGCAACGAGCTCCGCTTGCACCCACAGAAACCACGTGACCGGCCGCGGGAACCGGTCGCGCGCCACCTCGGCGAGGTTCTTCCCGGTCGCGATCCCGAGCTTGGCCGAAAGCGACTGCACGACCATCGCCATCAGGTTCGCCATCAGCACGACCCAGAGCAGCGCGTAGCCGAACTTCGCGCCGCTCGCGATGTTGGTCGCGAAGTTCCCGGGGTCGACGTAGGCGACGCAGGCGATGAACGCAGGCCCGAGGAACGGGACGAGCGCCCTCAGCCCGCGCCGCTCTCCCGAGAGTGAGCGCTCGGCCGCGGCCAGGACCCGCGCCTCGCCCGGAAGCGCGTGCTCGGTCCCGACCACGCGAGGCTGCGTCACGACGGGCTCGGGGCGCTCCTCGACCTTCACGTGACTCCGATTCCTTCGGCCAGCTCGCGAGAGATCGCGTGCTCGGACTTGCCGACGCGCACCGTCAACGGCCCGCCGAAGGGCTCGGCGCGCCGCAGCGTCACCTTCCTGCCGGGAACCAGCGCGAGCTCGGAGAGATAGCGCAGGAGCCCCTCGTCGTCGCCCGGCACGCGCCGGATCGTCGCGGCGTCGCCAGGCTCGAGGCTGGCCAGCGAGCGCAGCGGCTCACGGTCGATGCGCAGCTCCGCGTCCGGGATCGGGTCGCCGTGCGGGTCGTGCGTCGGATACCCGAGCGAACGGTCGATCCGCGCCTCGAGCTCCTCGGAGAGCGCGTGCTCCAGCCGGTCGGCCTCGGAATGCACCTCGTCGAGGCTGAGGCCGAGCGCCTGGGAGAGGTACTGCTCGAGCAGCCGGTGGTGGCGGATCACCTCGAGCGCGACGCGCTCCCCCGCGGGAGTCAGCTCCACTGCGCGGTACGGCGCGTGCTCGACGAGGCCGAGGGCCGCGAGGCGCTTGATCATCGCCGTCACCGAGGGCGGGCGGACGCCCATGCGCTCGGCGATCGCCTTCGTCGTCGCGCGCCGGCCCTCGACGCGGAGCTTGTAGATCTCGCGCAGGTAGTCCTGCATCGCGTCGGTCAAGTCGCGCATTTCGAACCAAGTCTAACTCAGAAATTCGCCTCGTCTAAGATTTGTGGCGCAAATCCCTCTCCCGGGTAGCGTGGAGACGATGCCGCGAAAACCGCTCGACGATCTCCAGCACGGCTTGCGCGTACTGACCGAGCGCCTCCGCGTCGGAGGCGGCGACGGCGGCACGGATTGGATCGCCGACCAGCTCGACGCCTTGCGCAAGCCCGAGCCGGCGCGCTCGATGGCGGAGCTGGAGGCGGAGCTCGATTCCCTCGTCGGGCTCGAGACGGTCAAGGAGCAGGTACGCGCGCTGGTCGCGTTCCTCGAGGTGCAGGGCAGACGCGCCGAGCATGGACTGGCCGAGGTCGCGACGTCCCAGCACCTCGTCTTTCTCGGCAACCCGGGCACCGGCAAGACGACCGTCGCGCGGCTCCTGGCCGAGATGTACCGCTCGATGGGACTGCTGCGGCGCGGCCACCTGGTCGAGGTCGACCGGGCCGGGCTCGTCGGGCAGTACGTGGGGCTGACGGCGATCAAGACAGAGCGCGCTGTGCGCAAGGCGCTCGACGGCGTGCTGTTCATCGACGAGGCGTACTCGCTCGCAGGCCCTGAGGAACGGCTCGACTTCGGCGCCGAGGCGATCGAGACGCTCCTCAAGCGCATGGAGGACTACCGGCACCGGCTGGTCGTGATCGTCGCGGGCTACCCGCGCTTGATGAACCGCTTCCTCGACTCGAACCCGGGGTTGCGGTCGCGCTTCTCGCGGGAGATCGTCTTCCCGGACTACTCGACCGACGAGCTGCTCGCGATCGCCGCCAAGTTCCTGGCCGAGAACGAGTACGTGCTCGGCGACGGCGCCGCGGACACGCTGCGACGGATCCTGGCGTCGCCGAAGCGCGGCGAGGGATTCGGCAACGCGCGGTTTGCGCGCACGCTCTTCGAGCAGTCGCTGAACGCGCAGGCGCTTCGACTCGCGCGCGTCGAGGGCGCGGACCTGGCCGAGCTCGACCGCGGTGAGCTGATGACGCTCCGCTCGGAAGACTTCAGCGCCGCGGCGCGCGCGATCGGCGAGGATCCTTCAGAGGCGGACCGGCCGTCCTTCTGGCGGCGGCTCGCCGGCTAGCCCTCGAACCGGGCCAGCTCGTCGGCGGCGTCGTCGGCCGCCTGCCGGGCGTCGTCCGCCGACTCCCGCGCCTCGGCCGCTGAGGACTCGGCCTCGTCCGCCCGCTCCTCGGCCTTCAAGGCACGCTGCTCGAGCTCGCGCGCGCGCTTCTCGAGGCGTCGCCGCTCGCGCTCCCGCTCGGCTTTCTTCTCACGCCGCTCGGCCAGCTCGTCGCGCGGCGCGGGGGCCGGTTGGAGCCCGGCCAGCGAGTCGAAGCCCGACATCTTCAGCTCGCTCGTCAGGCGCCCGGCCTTGAGCGCGTCGCGCGCATCCTCGGTGACGGCTGCCGCGCCCAGCGTCCCGTTGATGCGCTCCACGGTCGCCTTCCCCGCGGGCTTGCCCGCCTCGCGGAGGATCTCCTCGGCGTGCCGAGTCACCGCGCGGACCGCTTCGCGCTCCTCGCTCTGAGCGGTTCGCAGCGC
Organism: Gaiellaceae bacterium; assembly: GCA_036558065.1. Lineage (GTDB taxonomy): Bacteria > Actinomycetota > Thermoleophilia > Gaiellales > Gaiellaceae > VAXT01. The sequence continues at coordinate 28,842 of DATBGG010000101.1, forward strand.
ATCGGAGCCTCCACCACCGAGCGCCCGCTCCTGTGCCTTCCGAAGCTTCGCGCCCGCGTCGAGCAACCGGCGCACCTCGGCCTTCTCCCGGCGAGCGGCCTGGTTGATCGCCCAGACCGGAACGCTCGGCTTGGCGAGAGCGCGAACCTCCTCGGATCGCTCCTTGTCGTCCTTCGCGAGCCGCTTCGCCAGCTCGTTTCGCGCCCGCGTGAACTCCTCGAGCGGAAGCTCGAACAACTTGTCGATCTCGCGGTCGACGGCCGCCACGTGGGGAATCTAGCCCGGCTTGAAGGCGAGCAGGGTGCCGTCGAGCCCGCCGGCGAAGATGCGGCCCCCCGCGGCGATCGGCGGCGCGTAGGCCGCGGCCTTGGTCGGGAAGCGCCAGAGGATCCGGCCGGTACGGGCCGACAGGGCGAAGTACCCGCCCGCGTCTCCACCGGTCGCGAAGACCACGTCTCCGATCACGAGCGGCGGCGGCTCGTTTCCTTCGCCCACGCTCCGCTTCCAGACGTAGTGGAAGCCGCAGCGGCTGTCGATCTTGAACGCGCCGATCCCGTCCCCGAGCCTCCGCTTGCCGCTGAAGACGGCCACGTGGCTCTCGAAGATCATCCCCAGCTCCGGCGAGTAGGAGGGCTGGCCGACGAACCCCGGGCCGTCGCCGAGCAGGATCCGGTAGCGGACCCCCTGGGCGAGGTTGTTGCGGTTCCACACGTACATGCGGCCGATCTTGTTGTTCGCCGCTGCGAGCGGTGGGCAGCCCTTCGGCTGGAAGAGGAGCGGCGCCGCTCCGAAGTCGAAGTCACCGGTGTTGGGGACCGTGGGCGGCCGGTTCCAGCCGAGCACGCGCAGGTCCGGCGAGAGCTTGACCATTGAGTCCCCGTAGCCGGCGTCGTCGACGTAGCAGCTGCAGCTCGGGTCGAACACTTCCGAATCGCCGACTCCGACGTACAGACCCTGTCCCTTCGGGTCGATGGAGACTCCGCCCCAACCCCACATTCCGCCCATGTTCGCGGTGCCCGGGACCGAATCGAAGATCGCTGCCTGCTGTGCGCGGTCGACGTCGATCGAGACGAGGCGCCCGTTCGCTAGAACCCCGTTCGCAGACGGCCCGTCGCAGTACGAGGCAACGACGACGTAGAGCTTGTTCCGGTGGAGCCGGAGCCCGCCCCACACGTACTCGGCGTCGTTGAGCGAGACGGTGATTGCGAGCGGCCAGCCGGGCTTCTCCGTTCCGGTGGCCAGATCGAGGGCGTGCAGCCGGCCGTCCGCCGAGATGACGTAGACGACGCGCCGCGCGAGATCGACCGCTCCGGTCGAGCTGATTCCCCACGAGCCGCACTGCGCGGCCGGGACGACCGTCCCGAAGGTCCGTCTCCAGCGGACGGCGCCGTTGCTCGGCTGGAGCGCGTAGAGCGAGCCGGCTTCAGTCGCGACGAGGACGATCCCCTTCGAGGCCGGCAGGCCGCCCTGGCCGCCGCTGACGTAAAGCGGCGAGGCGACGATCCAGCCGTCCAGCGTCTTCGACCAGTCCTTCTTCAGACGGTGAGCGGTCTTGGCCGTCAGGCCGGTCATGTGCACGAAGTTCGTCAGCTGGGCGTCGTGGCCGTAGGCGAGCCAGGACTTGGCAGGCGCCGCCGCCGAGGCAGCCCTCCGGCCCGCGCTCGAGGGAGCCGCCACGACCGCGAGCGCGACGAGGAGCACGGCCGGGAGGGCCGGGGTCAGCCGCAGCTTGCGCCGACGATCCTGCGCGGGCAGTCCGCGATCCTTGCGCTCAATAGCGCGGCCCGCCAGTCGCGCTTGGCCTCGATCGGGATGTACTCGTCAGGCGGGTAGAAGCCGAAGCCGTAGCCCGAGATCTCCATCGTGATCGGGTAGCGGTGCAGCTCGCCGTACATCCAGTCGTTCCAGTCCCCGTCGGTGATGTACAGGTCGGAGGACTGCTGGGCGGTGTAGCCGGTCGTCCGTTGCATCTCCGCGGCCATCGCCATGAACGTCAGGTGGTCGACGTGGTCCATGTCCGGCGGCTCGTCCGTGAACGTGTACCCGTACGGATAGAGGACGAGCTCGGCGTTCGAGTGGAAGCTGATCCCGGTCGTGACGTTCGGGTGAGCGATCATGAAGTCCCGCATCCGCTGGTTCTCGGGCGCGGACATCGGGCTCGCGCCGCGGTACGTCTCTCCGCCCGGGTCGCCGTCGGAGCCTCCGCAGCAGCCCCACCGGTAGCTGTAGTTGCGGTTGTTGTCCGTCCCGACGGGCTGCCCCGTGCCGTTCGGCTGGCGGTTCTTGCGCCAGAAGCGGTACGAGCCGGCGGCGATGTCGTACTCGGAGCCGTCCGGGTTCAGGCTCGGCACGATGTAGATCTGGCGCGTGTGAACTAGGTGGCCGACCTCGCTCGTGGCGACCGGCGTCGTGCCGGCGAACATGTGCAGCAGCGAGAGCACGACCTCGACGGTCAGATGCTCACGCGCGTGGTGCTGGCCGACGTAGAAGACGCCTGGCTCGGACAGGTTGTCCGTGGCGTCGTCGGAGACGCGGGCGCCGACGATCTGCCGGCCCTCGTACGAGGTGCCCAGCGAGAACAGGTGGACGATGTTGGGACGGGCCGCCGCGACCGCCTGGAGGTCGGCGACCATCTCTGCGTAGTTGTGGTAGTTCGAGTCCGGCGGCGGGAAGTCGTCGGGCTTGAACGGGGACAAGGTCGTCCGCATCCCGCGCAGCGAGAGCGCGCGAGCCTGGGCGACGGTGCCGTACAGCTCGACGTGGTCGGCCCAGTACCCCTCACCGATGTCGAAGCCCTCGCGAACGAGCAACGAGCGCTGCTCGCGCGTGTAGACGCCGTGCACGACGAAGCGCTTGATCTGCGGGCTCGCAGACGCAGACGCCGCGCCGTCCGGGGCCGCAAAGGTCGCCGGCGCCACGAACAGAGCAGCCGCAACCAGCCCTCCCAGGAACCCCCCGACGCTCGCCCCTCTCAGCACTCGAGCCGGAGATTAAGCGCTCGGACCGCGCAACTCAAGAAAAACGGTAGACAGCAGCGCCCTCATCGCTTTTACTTCCGCCGTCGTCAGACCAGGAGGGAGAGCAATGAGACGTCTCGTTCTCGCGCTTCTCGTGTGTCTCACCGCGGCATTGGCCGTGGTCTCAGGGGAGCTCCGCGCCGCCAAGGATCCGCTCGCGGGCTCGTACATCGTCGTCTTCAAGCCGACCATGCAGCGGTCGAGTGTGCCGACGGCCGCTCGACAGCTGGCGTCGGCGCAGGGCGCGCGCATCACCTACGTGTACCAGGACGCGCTCAAGGGCTTCGCCGCACGAACGACAGCAGCGGGTGCGGCAGCCCTGGCCAAGGATCCGCGCGTCGCGTATGTCGAGGCCGACCAGGTCATGCACGCCATGCCCAGCCAGACACCGGCGACATGGGGGCTCGACCGGATCGACCAGCGCGACCTGCCGCTGAACAACACCTACACCTACAACCAGACCGGTGCCGGTGTGAACGCCTACATCATCGACACCGGCATGCGTGCGACGCACCAGCAGTTCACCGGGCGCGTCGGCAACGGCGCCGACTTCGTCGGTGACGGCAACGGAACGAACGACTGCAACGGGCACGGCACGCACGTCGCCGGGACGACCGGCGGGACGACCTACGGCGTCGCCAAGTCGGTCACGCTGCACGCCGTCCGCGTGCTCGACTGCTCGGGGTCGGGCACGAACTCAGGCGTGATCGCCGGCGTCAACTGGGTGACCTCGAATCACTCGGGCCCGTCCGTCGCGAACATGAGCCTCGGCGGCGGAGTCAGCACCGCGCTCGACAATGCCGTCGCGAACTCGATCAACTCCGGCGTCTCGTACGCGATCGCAGCCGGAAACTCGAACGCGAACGCATGCAACTCCTCGCCCGCGCGCGTCGCGGCCGCGAACACTGTCGGTGCGACGACGAACACCGATGCCCGAGCATCGTTCTCGAACTTCGGGACGTGCCTGGACATCTTCGCGCCGGGCCAGAACATCACCTCGTCCTGGAACACGAGCGATACCGCGACGAACACGATCAGCGGGACGTCGATGGCGACCCCGCACGTGACCGGAGCGATCGCGCTCTACCTCCAGACGAATCCCGGCGCCTCGCCGTCGACCGTGACGCAGGCGCTGATCTCGAACTCCACGCTGAATCACGTCACGAACGCGGGCAGCGGGTCGCCGAACCGCCTCCTGTATTCGATCTTCGGCGGGCCGCCGCCACCACCGCCGCCTCCGCCTCCACCACCGCCGGGGCCACCGCCTCCGCCTCCGCCCGGCCCACCGCCACCTCCTCCTCCGCCACCGACCGAGCTGATCACGAACGGCGGCTTCGAAGGCTCGGCCTCGCCGTGGACGCAGTCCGGGGACGCGTACTGGTCGAACGGCGCGTACCCGCACTCGGGAACCGGCTACTCGATCCTCGGCGCGTACAACAACGCGAGCGGGAGCGAGTACCAGACGGTCTCGATCCCGTCGAGCGCGACGGCGAACCTCACGTTCTGGCTCAACATCACGACGAGCGAGGCGTGCTGCACGGCGTACGACTACGTGTACGCCGAGGTCCGCAGCACCTCGGGGGCGCTGCTCTCGACGCTCGGCACGTGGACGAACGCGAACTCGGGTAGCCCGGGCGTCTACACGCAGAAGTCGTTCAGCCTCGCGGCGTGGCGCGGCCAGACGGTCCGCGTCCAGTTCCGCGCGACGACCGACTTCAGCCTCGTCACGAGCTTCCGGATCGACGACGTCTCGCTGAGGTAGGAACACAAGTGGGTGGGCGGCCCCGTGTCGCCCACCCCTTCCTCTCGGGACTATCGTGTGACTCGTGACGGGCCGTCCGACCATCAAGGACGTCGCCGAGCGCGCCGGAGTGTCGATCGCGACCGTCTCCCGCGCGCTCAACGACAAGAGCGACGTGAGCGAACCGACGCGCGTGCACGTGCGCGAAGTGGCGCGGGCAGTGGGCTACAGCCCCGACCCAGCGGCCCGCTCGCTGGCCGGGCAGAAGACGGGGCTCGTCGCGATCGTGGTCGGTGACAACGCGGGGCACCGAGACCTCTCGCTCATCTTCTTCGGCCCGGTGCTGACCGCGATCGCCCGCCGGCTCGGACAGTCGGGCTACGACCCGCTCCTGCTGCCGCCGGGGAACGTCGGCCTGGACCACGGCTTCGACGCCGCGATTCTCATCGGCGTCGACGCCGACGACCCGCTCGTCGGACAGCTGGCGGCCCGCCCCGTGCCGGCGGTCGGCGTCGACGTCAGGTGCGCGAGCGGGCGGTCGGCCTACGTCGGCTCCAACCACGCGGACGGGGTGCGCCTGGCGCTCGGCCATCTGCACGCGCTCGGCCACCGCGTGATCGCGCATCTCGCCGGGGCGACGAACACGTCCGCCGGCTCGGAACGGCTCGAGGCGTTTCGCCGCGAGGCGAGCGCGCTGGGGCTCGAGATTCCCGAGCAGCTGGTTCGCCGCTGCGACTTCTCCTCGGCGTCCGGCTATCGCGAGACGTGCGCGCTGCTCGCGCTCGACGACCGCCCGACGGCAATCGTGGCGGCCTCGGACCTGATGGCGGTCGCCGCGCTGCAGGCGATCCGTGACGCAGGCCTGAAACCAGGACACGACATCGCGGTCGTCGGCTTCGACGACCTCGAGGCCGCCGCGCTGTCATATCCCCCGCTGACGACGATCCGCCAGGACCGCCGGGAGCTGGGCACCGTCGCGGCGACACGCGCGATCGAGCTGATCGAAGACCCGGAGGCGGCACCGCAGGACACGATCCTGCCCGTCGAGCTGGTCGTGCGCGCGTCTACCGCCGTGGCGTGATCGAGCCGAGCTCTCCGCCCACGTTCGACTCGGTCGGGCCGAGCCACTCGTGCGGGCCGGCGGCGTAGAAGAGCGTCGTCCGCAGCCCGCTCATGCCGCCCGTCCCGAAGGCGATCCCCCAGACGCCCTCGACGGTCACGGGCAGCCGGCCGTCGAAGGCCCAGCCCTCGCCGCGGCGCCGATAGGCGTTGATCCGGCCGCTGCCGAAGTTCGCGACGAGGAGGTCGCCCGCGAAGCCGCCGAAGCCGCGCGGCGCGAGCGCGACGCCCCACGGCTCGTCGAGCTCGTCGGTGTTGCCGACGCGTGCGATCAGCCGGCCGTCCAGGTCGAACTCGTCGACGTAGCCGCCGTGCGGCGCGTCGTTGCCGTTCACCGGCGCCGGAGAGGCGTACGTGACGAAGATCCGGTCGCCGATCGCCTGGATCCCGAACGGTGAGAACCAGGCCGGCTTCGCGCGATCGACGAACGCGCCCGCCTTCAAGACACGCCGCCATTTCGAGTCGAAGACGAGGATGCGGTCGTTGTGGAAGTCGGTCGCGTACAGCTTCCCGCGCGCCAGCGTGAGACCGCGGAACACCGCTCCGGAAGCTCCGGTGTCGACCGCGACGACCGCCAGCTTCGACCAGCCTCTCGGGACGGTCGGCGTCCAGGCACGGATCATCCCGTCTTCGCAGGCGTAGATGAACCGCGCCGGACCGGAGGCGCCGTTGCCCCGCACGACGAACCCGCGGCCGCCGTTGAAGACGACACCGGTCGGGCCGCCCGGAACGGCCACCGTCAGCGCCTGCTTCTGTCCGTCGCCCGAGTAGATCGTGCTCGTGCTTCGGCCCTCGTTCGAGACCCACCACGGCCCCTCGCGGCTCGCCGCGAGGCCCCAGGGGTTGATCAGCTGACGGTCGGCGCGATCGGTGACGAGCACGCGCTTGGTGAAGCGGTCGTAGCGTGCGGTGCTCGCCGACGCCGTCGCGGTCAGCGCGACGACGAGGACGGCGAGCGCCGCGACCTTCATCTCAGCCCGTCGCGATCGGCGACGGTCGCGATGTCGGAGCTTTCGAGCCGATGAAGTCGCGGTACCAGTAGAAGCTGTCCTTCGGCACGCGCTCGAGGCTCGGATAGTCGACGTAGACGATGCCGAACCGCTTCGAGTACCCGTGTGCCCACTCGAAGTTGTCGAGGAGGCTCCACACGAAGTAGCCCTTCACCGGTGAGCCGTCCGCAATCGCGCGCGCCACCGCGCCGGTGTAGCCCGCGAGATACGCGGTGCGCTCCGGATCGTGCACGCGACCATCGTGCGTGCGAACGTCCCCGAACGCGGCGCCGTTCTCGGTCACGTAGATCGCGGCCGGCGCGTAGTCCTCGCCGATGCGGACAAGCAACCTGTGCAGGCCGTCCGGGAACACCTCCCACCCCATGTCGGTGTACTGCGCGGACGGGTCGTGGACGATGTTCGGCCGCTCGGCACCGCGGCTGACGACGAAGCGGAAGTAGTTGTTGATGCCGAGGAAGTCGATCGGGGCGGAGATCGCCTCGAGATCGCCGTCGCGGACGTGCGGCGCGACGAGCTCGTTGCGCTCGAGCAGGTCGGCCGGGTAGTGGCCGCGGAACACCGGGTCGAGGAACCAGCGATTCCCTTCGCCGTCGACCTGCCAGGCGGCTGCCTCGTCCTCGGGCGAATCGGAGGCCGGATACGTCTGCGCGAGATTGAGCGTGATCCCGACCTCGGCGTCGGGGACTGCCTGCCGGATCGCCTCCACGGCCCAACCGTGGGAGAGCAGGAGGTGGTGCGACGCGGCGACCGCATCGGCCTCGCTCTTCCGTCCCGGAGCGTGCTCCCCCCAGGCGTGGCCGATCCAGGCGACCACCCAGGGCTCGTTGTGCGTGATCCAGCGGCGCACCCGGTCGCCGAGGCGGGCGACGACGGCTTCCGTGTACTCGACGAACGCCTCCGCGGTCGTGCGCGAGGCCCAGCCGCCCTCGTCCTCGAGCACCTGCGGCGTGTCCCAGTGGAAGAGCGTCGCGAACGGCTCGATGTCGTGCGCCAGCAGCTCGTCGACGAGGCGGTCGTAGAAGTCGAGCCCGGCCTCGTTCACGCGTCCGCCACCCTCCGGCAGCACACGCGGCCACGCGATCGAGAAGCGGAACGCGTCGAGGCCGAGGTCGCGCATCAGCGCGACGTCCTCCGGATAGCGGTGGTAGAAGTCGCACGCGACCGCGCCGGAATCGCCGTTCCGTACCTTCCCCGGCGTCGTCGAGAAGCGATCCCACACGCTCTCGCCGCGTCCATCCTCTTGAACAGCACCCTCGATCTGGTATGCCGCGGTGGCGGCGCCCCAGATGAAGTCGCTCGGGAAGGTGTCCTTTGCCATGGTCTTCCTCTCGGTCAGCTGGTTGTCAAACTCGGCGACGGTGCGTTCACGTGGCAGCGTGCGGCCTGTGCACGACGGGCCTCGACGAGCGCCGGCGTCACCTGCGAGCACACGTCGATCGCGATCGGGCAGCGCTCGACGAAGCGGCAGCCCGGGGGCGGGTCGACCGCCGCAGACGCCATCCCCTTGCGCATCTCGATCCGTTCGACGTTGCGGGTCGGATCCGGAACAGCGGCGAGGAGTAGGCGTGTGTACGGATGGAGCGGGTCGGCAAGAACATCCTCGACCGGGCCGCTCTCGACGACCT
>DATBGG010000102.1:0-3975 GCA_036558065.1 Gaiellaceae bacterium
ATGTCGAGTACGAGACCGACAAACGCCATTACGCGCACGTCGATTGCCCCGGCCACGCCGACTACGTGAAGAACATGATCACCGGGGCCGCGCAGATGGACGGTGCCATCCTCGTGGTCAGCGCGGCCGATGGCCCGATGCCGCAGACCCGCGAGCACATTCTGCTCGCCCGCCAGGTCGGTGTCCCGGCGCTGGTCGTTTACCTCAACAAAGTCGACATGGTCGACGATCCCGAGCTGCTCGAGCTCGTCGAGCTGGAGGTGCGCGAGCTTCTCTCCAGGTACGAGTTCCCGGGCGACGACATCCCGGTCGTGCACGTCTCCGCGCTGAAGGCGCTCGAGGGCGACCCCGAGTGGACGCCCAAGATCCTCGAGCTGATGGAGGCCGTCGACTCGTACATCCCCGAGCCGACGCGCGACACCGACAAGCCGTTCCTGATGCCGATCGAGGACGTGTTCACGATCACCGGCCGAGGGACGGTCGTCACGGGCCGGATCGAGCAGGGCAAGATCGAGTCGGGCAACGAGATCGAGATCGTCGGGATCCACCCGCAGATCGAGAAGACGGTCGTCACCGGGCTCGAGATGTTCAACAAGACGCTCGACTACGCCCAGGCCGGCGACAACGCAGGCGCGCTGCTCCGTGGCACGAAGCGTGAGGAGGTCGAGCGCGGCCAGGTGCTGGCCAAGCCCGGCTCGATCACGCCGCACACGCAGTTCAAGGCCGAGGTCTACGTCCTCTCGAAGGACGAGGGCGGGCGACACACGCCGTTCTTCAACGGCTACCGGCCGCAGTTCTACTTCCGCACGACGGACGTGACCGGCTCGATCAAGCTCCCGGACGGCCAGGAGATGGTCATGCCGGGCGACAACACGAACATGGAGATCGAGCTCGGCCAGCCGATCGCGATGGACCAGGGCCTCCGGTTCGCCGTCCGTGAGGGCGGGCGCACCGTGGGCGCCGGGGTCGTGACGGAAATCCAGAACTAGGAAGAGGGAGATCAGCCGCTTGCCGCAACAGAAGATCCGCATCCGTCTCAAGGGGTACGACCACCAGCAGCTCGACCGGTCGGCCCAGTCGATCGTCGACACCGCTCAGCGCAGCGGGGCGACGATCACCGGTCCGGTGCCCCTTCCGACCGAGAAGAACGTCTACTGCGTGATCCGAGGCCCGTTCAAGGACAAGGACTCGCGGGAGCACTTCGAGGTGCGGACGCACAAGCGGCTGATCGACATCCATTCTCCGACGCCGAAGACGATCGACCAGCTGATGCGGCTCGATCTCCCGGCCGGAGTCGACATCGAGATCAAGTTGTAGGGCTATGAAGGGGATCGTGGGCAGAAAACTCGGAATGACCCAGCTCTTCGACGAAGAGTCGGGCGAGGTGACGGCCGTGACCGTGATCGAGGCCGGCCCCTGCCCCGTGGTCCAGCTCAAGACCGAGGAGACCGACGGCTACGAGGCCGTTCAGCTCGCGTTCGACGAGGTCCCGGAGCGCAAGGTCACGAAGCCGCGGCTCGGCCACCTGAAGAAGACCGACACGAAGCCGCACCGGCACCTCGTCGAGTTCCGCGGGACGAGCGAGGCCGTCGTCGGCGAGCCGGTCACCGTCGAGGTGTTCGAGCCCGGCGACAAGGTCAAGGTGACCGGGATCTCGATCGGGAAGGGCTTCGCGGGCACGATCAAGCGGCACAACTTCAGCCGCGGGCCTGTGAGTCACGGCTCGCACAACATCCGCAAGCGGGGCTCCGTCGGCTCCTCCGCGACGCCCTCGCGCGTGATGAAGGGGATGAAGATGGCCGGCCAGATGGGCGCGAAGCGTGCGACCCAGGTCGGGCTGACCGTGCACTCGGTCGATCCGGAGCACAACCTGCTGATGGTCGCGGGCGCTATTCCAGGACCGAAGAACGGCGTGGTGGAGATCCGGGAGGAGAAGCGTGGCGGCTCCTAGCTTCGTTTCCGGTTTGAGTTCGATCGTGTCGACCGGTCATTTCCGACGCATGCCGGGCGGAGCCCGGCACGCTGAAGGCGGCATCGCAAGCGATGCCTAAGGCCCCTCTGCTCGGGATCAGCGGCGCGTCGTCGCGCGAGGCGACCCTCGACGAGGGCGTCTTCGGCTCGGACGTGAAGCCGCATCTCGTCCACGAGGCGGTCCGCGCCGACCTGAACGCTCGTCGCGCCGGGACGCAGTCGGCTAAGAGCCGAGGGCTCGTGGCCGGCGGTCGCGGCAAGCCTTGGCGCCAGAAGGGAACCGGACGCGCACGCGCCGGGACGATTCGCGCGCCTCAGTTCACGGGCGGCGGCGTCGCATTTCCGCCTCAGCCGCGCGGCTACACGGTGAAGGTCAACCGCAAGGCGTATCGCTCGGCTCTCCGGGGTGCGCTCAGCTCGCATGCCTCCGAGGGCACGCTCGCCGTCGTGGACAAGTCCGCGTTCGACGAGCCGTCGACGAAGAAAGCCGCCGCCTTCATCGAGGCCTGGGGCCAGGAGCTCCCGGTGCTGGTCGTCGCCACCGACGACGAGGTCGCGCTCGTGAAGTCGTTCCGCAACCTGGAGAAGGTCGTCGTCGTGCCGCCGTCCGAGGTCGAGGTGGCCGCGGTCGTCTGGGCACGGGCGATCCTCGTCAGCGAGGACGCGCTCGAGGCCGTCCAGGGGAGGGCTTCCTAGATGTCGCTCCATCCGAATGAAGTCCTGCTCGCGCCCGTTGTCTCGGAGAAGAGCTACAGCCTGATCGAGGACCGCAAGTACTCGTTCCGCGTGCACCAGGATGCGCACAAGACGCAGGTGCGCCAGGCGGTCGAGCAGCTCTTCGGCGTGAAGGTGATCTCGGTGAACATGGTCAAGGTCCCGTCGAAGCCGAAGATGCGGAACTACCGCAAGGGCACCCGTCCCGGCTGGAAGAAGGCGATCGTGCAGCTGCGCGAAGGCGACGCGATCGAGATCTTCGAGGGGGCTCAGGTTTAGTGCCTCTCAAGAAGTTCAAGCCGACGAGCCCCGGCCGACGGTTCATGACCGTCTCCGGCTTCGAGGAGGTCACGCGCTCGAAGCCTGAGAAGAGCCTCACCAAGTCGACCAAGAAGACGGGCGGGCGCAACAACAAGGGCCGCATCACGACGCGCCACAAGGGCGGCGGTCACAAGCGCCGCTACCGCGAGATCGACTTCAAGCGCACGAAGGACGCCGTGCCCGCGAAGGTCGCGGCGATCGAGTACGACCCGAACCGCTCGGCGAACATCGCGCTGCTCCACTACGCGGACGGGGCGAAGGCGTACATCCTCGCTCCCGCGCGCCTGCAGGTCGGCGCCAGCGTCGAGTCGGGGCCGAACGCCGACATCAAGCCGGGCAACGCGCTCCCGCTCGAGAACATCCCGACGGGCACGCTTGTCCACAACGTCGAGCTCAAGCCTGGCCGCGGCGGCCAGATGGCCAGAAGCGCCGGCGCCGGCATCCAGCTCGTGGCCAAGGACGAGGGCTACGGCGTCCTGCGCCTGCCGTCCGGTGAGTTGCGCCGCGTGCTGCTCACGTGTCGCGCGACCGTGGGCCAGGTGGGCAACGTCGACCACGAGAACATCTCCGGCGGAAAGGCCGGCCGCAGCAGGTGGCGCGGCAAGCGCCCGACCGTGCGCGGCTCCGCGATGAACCCCGTCGACCACCCGCACGGGGGCGGCGAGGGCAAGTCCAAGGGCGGCCGCCACCCGGTCACCCCGTGGGGCGTGCCGACGCTCGGCAAGCGCACGCGCTCGAAGCACAAGGAATCCGACCGCCTGATCGTTCGCGGCCGACGCCGCGGGAAGGACAAGAGATGAGCCGTAGCTCGAAGAAGGGCCCGTTCGTCGAGGAACGGCTGTTCAGCCGCATCGAGGCCATGAACGCGTCGGGCTCGAAGAACATGATCCGAACCTGGTCGCGTGCGTCGACGATCTTCCCGGAGATGGTCGGGCACACGATCGCCGTCCACGACGGCCGCAAGCACGT
>DATBGG010000103.1:0-6892 GCA_036558065.1 Gaiellaceae bacterium
GGCGGAGGCCCACCTGCGCTGAACGCGTCCAGGATGTTCTTCGTCGTCCGCTGGATCCCCGCGTTCATGTAGGTCGCGCTGTAGTTGTCCAACCCCCAGGCCCACTGGATCGTCCCGGAGCCGAAAACCTGCGCCCCGCTCGGCGCGGTGTACAGCGTCGAGTTCGCGTTCGAGCTGCCGGAGCCCTCACAGCAGCCGACGACGTGCGAGCTCGAGAGCACGGTCACCCCCGGCGGGGTGAACCCGTTGTTCCAAACCTTGTCGTACTCGTAGCCGACGATCCCCGGGATGCTCGTCCCGTTCGTGAACCCGGTCCCCTCGTAGATCCAGTTTCCCGCGTTCTGGACGACGTACGGGTAGCTCTGCTGCACTTGGTCCTCGTACATGACCCCGATCAGCCCGTTCTCCGGTTGGTTCACGAGCGGATCCCGCCAGCGGGTCGTCACGATCGAGTTGTTGACGTGCCACTGCGGATCGGGCCCGGGTGCCTGGTTCGTCTGCGAGTTGTCCTTGTAACCCACCTCGACGCGGTTCGGGACGCCGAGGCTGTTCGGCTCGTACCGGATCTGCCAGTACGCCGTGTTCGCCGAGAAGAATGCTGCGTTGACACCGGAGTTGATCGCGTTCTGGACGTTCTCGCGCATGCCGCGCGACCAGTACTCGTCGTGGCCGACCGAGAGCCACGTGCGATGGTTCGTGAGCGGGTTGACGTTCGTGTGCGTGTCGACGTCCGTCGTGTACGTGACGTCGTACCCCTGCGCCTCCATCCACCGGATCATCGGGTACTCGAAGTAGAGGAACTGGCCGGCGCCGTTCGAGTCCTGCGGGTCGAACGGCCGGTCGAACGAGACCTTCGTCGCGGCCGCGTAGTGGTACGCCGTGCCGCCCGTGTTGTTGTAGAGGCTGAGGTGGCCCCACTCGTTGTAGGCCTGGTAGGTCGTGACGCTCGTCTGGAAGTCGATCGGCTCCGTGCCGCCGTCGTTGCGCACGACGAAGAAGATGTAGCTCGAGCGCCCGTTCGACGCGTTCAGCCGCGCGAGGTAGACGCCGCTCACCCAGTCCGACGGGATGTCGAGCGTCGTCGTCTTCGTCCAGTTCTCGCACGACACCATTCCGGTCACCGGATCCGGCGCCGGGATCGCCTGGTGCACGCCCGGGAACGACCCGAGCTGCGCGACGCGCCTCGCCCCCACGCCGCCGTACCAGCCGGTGCGGTAGATGTCGATCGTGAAGCTCGCCGCCGTCGTCGTCACGTAGAGGTCGATCGAGTCGCCGTGGTTGACGCTGATCTGCGAGCCGAAGCCGTTGATCGCGTCCTGCTGCGCGACCGACGAGAAGTCGTCCCATCCGGGCGTGCCGGGCTTCGCGTTCTCGATCTGGATCGCGTTCAGCGGGTTGGCCGCGTCGACGCGCGTGCCTCCGGTCGAGCCGAAGACCGCCGCGACGCCAACCAGCAGCAGCGCCAGCGAAAGACGGCGGTTAAGTGCGAAACGACGCATTCGCGAACCGCCGCCAGTCTCCCACCGGCCCCATGGGCGCGCCTACTGCCTGAATGGGTAGTCAGGAGCGGCAAAAGGACAGGTAGCCGCGCGGCAAGAAGGCGCCGACCAGAATCGAACTGGTGTACGAGGCTTTGCAGGCCTCTGCCTAACCACTCGGCCACGGCGCCGGAGGGCCGAATGCTATCGGCGCATCCGGGCGCGTCCGTCGCTCAAGAAGCTGCGCGAGGCTTCGGCCGATCCTCTGAAGACGGTCGCGGCTCACATCCAGCCGACGACTGGGTGAAAATGGCGCGCACGTGCGCCTCGGGCTGATCTCGGACATCCACGGAAACCGGCTGGCGCTCGACGCGGTGCTCGACGAGCTCGAGCGCGATGCGGTCGACCAGTTCATCTGCCTGGGCGACGTCGCGGTCGGGCCGCAGCCGGCGGAGGCGCTCGAGCGGGTTCGGGAGCTCGGCTGTCCCGTGATCATGGGCAACTGGGACGCCGCGTTCCTCGGCGACATGCCCGAGCCGCAGGACAAGATCGGCGAGCAGCTCGTCGAGATCGGCGAGTGGTGGGCCTCGTACCTCTCCCCAGCCGACCGCGAGTTCATGGCGGGCTTCGTCCCGACGACGAAGCTCGAAGTCGGCTCGACGCCCGTGCTCTTCTTCCACGGCTCGCCGAGGTCGTACGACGAGTGGATCTTCTCGACGACCCCCGACGACGAGCTCAAGGCGATGTTCGCGGACGTCGAGGAACGCGTGCTGATCGGCGGTCACACGCACGTGCAGATGATCCGGCGCTACGGCGAGTCGATCATCGCCAACCCGGGAAGCGTCGGGCTCGCCTTCCGCGAGTGGTGGCCACGGCCGGTGCGCATCTCGCCGTGGGCCGAGTACGGGGTGCTGACCGGCGAGGGCGAACACCTCAGCATCGACCTCAGGCGCACGCCGTTCGACGTCGACGCGTTCCTCGAGATGAGCCTCGCGTCCGGCATGCCCCACGCCCAGTGGTGGGTGCAGAGCTGGTCCCGCCTCTGAGCTAGACCGCGAGCTCCGCAGGAGCCTGGCCGGGAGCGGAGCGCACTGCCAGAGCCGCGACGACGGCGCCCGCCAGCGCAGCCACCGCTCCGAAACGAAGCGCGTCCTGCAGGCCGTCCACGAACGCCACAGCTAGCCGCGGGTCGCCGATCCGAAGCGACCCGATCCGGTTCCCGACGACCGCCCCCATCACCGCCACGCCGAGCGCGCCTCCCGTCTGACGGAACGTGTTCACGACCGCCGAGGCGACCCCCGCCTTCGCATCGGGCGCCGAGCCGAGCACGGCCGCGTTCGCAGGAGCGATCGTGAGCCCGATGCCGATCCCGCCCAGCACGAACCCCGGCAGGAGCTCCCAGTAGGCCGCCTCGAGCCCGAGCCTCGACTGCAAGAGGAGCCCGGCGCCGAGCGAAGCCATGCCTGTCGCGAGCGGCCATCGCGCCCCGAACCGGTCGGTTGCCCGCCCGGCGAGCGGAACCGTCAGCGCCACGAGCATGCTGAAGGGCAGGAACGCGAGCCCGGTCTCGAGCGCGCTGTAGCCGAGGATCCGCTGCATGTAGATCGAGACGAAGAAGAAGACGCCGAACAAGGCGAAGAACGAGACGAGTCCGACCACGTTCGCGCCGGCGAAGGCCGCCCGGCGGAAGAGCCCGAGCTCGAGCATCGGGAGCCGCGAGCGCGCCTCGACGGCGACGAACAGGATCAGCCCAGCGGCGGCCACTGCGAACGAAGCGATGATCCGGCCCGAGGCCCAGCCGTAGCGGTTTCCCTCGACGAGCGCGTACACGAGCGCGAGGAGGCCGATCCCGGACGTGAGGAGCCCGGGGAGGTCGAGCCGCTGCTCGGCCGAGTCGTCGCGCGACTCGTCCACGAGAACCCGCCCCGCCACGAGCCCGATCAGGCCCACGGGCACGTTGACGTAGAAGATCCAGCGCCAGCTCGCGCCTTCGACGAGAGCGCCGCCGACGAGCGGGCCGAGCGCCGCTCCGATCCCCGACGACGCCGCCCACACGCCGAGCGCCGTCCCCCGCTCGCGGGGCTGGAAGCTCACGGAGATAATCGAGAGCGTCGCCGGAAGCATCAGCGCGGCGCCGGAGCCTTGCACCGCCCGCGCGGCGATCAGGCCCGCGCCGCTGTGCGCGAGGCCGCAGGCGAGCGAGCTCGCCGTGAAGACTGTCAGCCCCGCTAGGAAGACGCGGCGGCGGCCGAGAAAGTCGGCGAGCTTCCCGCCCGTCAGCAGGAGCACCGCGAACGGCAGCGTGTAGGCGTTCACGACCCACTCGAGCTGCGAGAGGCCGATGCCCAGGTCGGCCTGGATCGCCGGCAGCGCGACGTTCACGACCGTCGTGTCGAGGTAGATCATGAACAGCGAGAAGGCGAGGGCTCCGAGCGACCACCAGCGGCGCGGGC
This sequence comes from Gaiellaceae bacterium, assembly GCA_036558065.1. Classification (GTDB taxonomy): domain Bacteria; phylum Actinomycetota; class Thermoleophilia; order Gaiellales; family Gaiellaceae; genus VAXT01. The sequence continues at coordinate 3,932 of DATBGG010000103.1, forward strand.
TCGGGACGGCCTCGTCCATGCGCCGACGCTACTCCGCCCACGCGACCGTGCCAAGATTGATCCGTGCGCTTTGCCACGAGATTCGTCGATGACTACATGGCGCGCCACCGGAACGGCTGGAACCGCGCGCTGCACCTGGTCGGCGTCCCGCTCGCGCCAATCCTCTTCGTCGTATTCCTCGTCACGGGCCGCTTCTGGCTCGCGGGCGCCGCATTCGTCCTCGGATACGGGCTCCAGTGGATCGGCCACCGGATCGAGGGCAACAGCATGTGGGACTCGCTCGAGGGACACGTCGTTCGGGCGCTCACGGCCCCCGTCCGGATCGTCAGGAGCCGAATCTGACCACGACGCTCGTCACCGGGGCCACCGGGTTCATCGGCGGACACATCGCGCGTGCCCTGACGGAGCGCGGAGACCGCGTGCGGGCTCTCGTCCGCGACCGGTCCGCAGCTGCCGGCCTCGACGGGGCCGAGCTCGCGACCGGCGACGTGACCGACTCCGCTTCACTCGCGCGTGCCGCCGACGGGGTCGATCGCGTCTTCCACTGCGCGGCGCTCGTCGGCGACTGGCTGGACCGGGACAACATCCAGCGGGTGAACGTCGACGGCACGGCGCACGTGCTGGGAGCGTGCGACGCCGCAGGAGTCGGACGGCTCGTCTACATCAGCTCCCTGGCCGTGCTCGGGACGAAGCATCACCACGGCACGGACGAGTCGGCTCCCTACGCCAAGACGGGCGACGCCTACAGCGACGCGAAAATCGAGAGCGAGCGGCTCGTCCGGGCGTTCGCCGACGAGGGTCGCGTGGCGACTGTCGTGCTCCGGCCGGGGTTCGTCTACGGGCCGGGCGACCGCCAGTTCATCCCGCGGCTCCTGGACAGCCTGGCGACGCGTCGGTTCGTGTTCGTGGGCGACGGGAGCAAGCTGCTCAACGTCGTTTACATCGACGACCTCGTCCAGGCGGCGCTCCTCGCCGCCGACACGCCGAGCGCGGCGGGCGAGGCGTTCAACATCACCGACGGGACCGAGACCACACTCCGCGAGTTCGTCACGCTGGTCTGCGAGCACACGGGCCTCCCTCCGCCGACGCGCCGGCTGCCTCCGTCCGCCGCCTGGGCGCTCACGTACGCGCTGGAAGCCGTGGCGAAGGCGCGGCACGCCAAGGAGGCGCCGCGACTCAACCGGGCGCGCATGAAGTTCCTCTACTACAACCAGCAGTTCTCGATCGAGAAGGCGAGGCGCGAGCTCGGCTTCGAGCCCCGGTTCACCTACCGAGAGGGGCTCCCGCCGACGCTCGAGTCGTTCCGCCCGGCTAGCGTCCGGCCAGCAGCTGCCGCAGCGACGGCGGCAAGCGCTCCTCGATCTTCTGCCTGACGCGCCTGCCGAGATCGGGGCTCGAGGCGATCAGGCGGTCGAACGCCTCCTTCGGGACGACCATCAACTCCGTGTCCTCCGCGGCCACGACGTCGTTCATGTGGTCCGTCTCGAGCACGAGGGAGAACTCGCCGAAGAACTCGCCGGCGCGCAGGACGTTCACCTCGCCGCCTCCGTTGTCCAGGATGCGAACCGCGCCCGACAGGACGACGTAGAGCCCGTCCCCGGGCGTGCCGCGCTCGAAGACGACGCTGCCCTCGCGCCAGGAGAGGTTCGCCGAGTCGCCGACGACGCCGAGGAGCGTCCGGTCGTCGAGCGCCTCGAATCCCGGGACCGCGCGCAGCGCCTTGACCAGGCTGTGCGTTACCGCAGGTTCCACGCGCGCTCCGTCCGCACTATGCTCGCGAGTCTAGACGTGTCCCTGAGTCGAATCCCGCTCACGATCGCTCAGCTCAGCGACATCCACGTCGGTGGCCCGTTGAGCTTCGCCGACGAGCAGATGACGAACATCGTCGAGCGCGTCCGAGCGGTCGAGCCCGACGTCGTCGTCGTGGCGGGTGACCTGACCACCGCCGGCTACGAGTGGGAGTACGAGGAGGTGGCGGCCTGGCTGGACACGATCGAGTTCCCCAAGGTCGTGATCCCCGGAAACCACGACGCGCGGAACGTCGGCTACCTGCACTTCAGGGACCTTTTCGGCGACGCGTTCTCCCGCTTCCGCGAGCCGTTCGACGCCACCCGCGCCGAGCGCCTCCAGGCGACCGGGTTCACCATCGTCGGGCTCGACTCGTCGGAGCCGGACGTCAACGAGGGCCGGATCGGGCGCGACCGCTACCCGTGGATCCGCGACCAGTTCGACGAGCCGGACGACATGCGGATCCTCGCCGTGCATCACCATCTCGTCCCGATTCCGGGCACGGGCCGCGAGCGGAACACCGTGACGGACGCAGGCGACCTGCTGCTCGCGCTGACCGAGCTCGACATCGACGTCGTGCTCTCCGGGCACAAGCACGTCCCGTTCTTCTGGGGCGTGAACGGGATGCTGATCTGCAACTCCGGAACGGCGGCGACGAAACGCGTCCGCGGCTCGACGCCGCCCTCGTGGAACGAGCTTCGCGTGGACGCGTCGACGATCAAGGTCTTCGTGCACTACGAGGACGGGCGACGCGAGCTGTCGGTCGTCTTCAGCCGCAAGACGCGGGCCCTGACCCGCGAGTCGTTCACGATGACGGACGACTTCCTGCGCTCGAACCGGATCGTGCCCGCCGCGTAGCGGCTCAGTGCCAGGTGTCGAAGTGGTCGCGGTGCGCGTCGCGATATGCACCCGCCCGATAAAAGCGGTCGTAGAACTCGGTGTCGATGTGATGCATCTGGTACGCCATCAGCGAGCGCAGCGGCCCGAAGTTGCCGAAGAAGCGCCCGTACGTGCGATGGACGTACTCGCAGTAGGCGACGACGGCGTCGATGTTCGCCTGCGAGTACTCGTCGACGCTCGAGCCGACAACGCTCGGATCCTTGAGCGCCGACGCGTCCGAGCCGTCCCGGTAGACGCCCTTGCCCTCGGCGTACTTCGCGTCCACGAACGCGT
>DATBGG010000104.1:0-3683 GCA_036558065.1 Gaiellaceae bacterium
CTGTCCCTGCCTTCGGCCTCGTCCTGGGACTCGGCATCTGCGCCCGATGTGGCCTCGGCTCCATCGTCCTCCTCGTCGACGACGCCGGGCTGGACGATCTGGTCGCCGAGGTCCTCGCCCGCGGCCTCGCGCTTCGCCAGCTCCTGGTGGGCCGGGACACCGCAGAAGCGCGAGCCGGGCAGCGCAGCGTTGGGGCAGCGCTTGCCGGTGGACAGGATCGCAACGCAGCGGCCGGTGAAGTCGTCGCCGTCGGCACCGGCGAACGCGGCCTCCGCCTCGGCCTGGGCGAACTCGGTGTCGGACTGGATGTCGACCTTCCAGCCGGTCAGGCGGGCAGCGAGGCGGGCGTTCAAGCCCTCCTTGCCGATCGCCAGCGCGAGCTGGTCGTCGGGGACGATGACGGTCGCCTCGCGGGTCTCGTCGTCGATGTAGACCTCGCGGACGCGGGCCGGGGACAGCGCCTTGGCGACGAACCGTGCGGGCTCGGGGTTCCACGGGATGATGTCGATCTTCTCGCCGCGCAGCTCTGAGACGACCATGCGCACCCGCGAGCCGCGCGGGCCCACGCATGCGCCGACCGGGTCGACGCCCTGGGCGTGCGACTCGACCGCGATCTTCGACCGGTAGCCCGGCTCCCGGGCGACGCCGCGAATCTCGACGAGACCGTCGGCGATCTCGGGCACCTCGAGCTCGAACAGCGTCCGGATCAGCTCGGGATCGCGCCGCGACAGGATCACCTGCGGGCCCTTCGTCCCAGAACGAACCTCGGTGATGACGGCCTTGATCCGCGAGCCCTGCTCATAGCGCTCGCCGTCCACCTGCTCGGAACGGGGCAGGAGCGCCTCGACCTTGCCCAGGTCGACGAGCACGTTGTTCCGGTCGCCCGCCTGCTGGACGATGCCTGTGACGACCTCGGTCACGCGGTCGACGTACTCCTCGTACATCATCTCGCGCTCCGCCTCGCGGATCCGCTGCAGGATGACCTGCTTCGCGGTCTGCGCAGCGATGCGGCCGAAGTCGTGTGGGGTCACGTCAGCGCGCTGGACCTGCTCGTCGGGAACCTCGGACCAGTCGATGTCGAGGTCGTCGTCGTTGATCAGCGTGTGCGAGCGCTCGCCGTTCTCGGCCTCGAGCGCCTCGAGCTCGGTGATCGCGCGCTCGCGGGCCTCCTCGATCAGCTGCTCCTCGATGTCGCCGGGGAGCTCGATCGAGTAGACGCGGAAGTCGCCCTCGTCGTCGAGCTCGACCGTCGCGTGGCGCGACGCTCCCGGAGTCTTCTTGTATGCGGCCAGGAGCGCGTCCTCGAGCGCGTGGATCAACGTGTCGCCGTCGATCCCCTTCTCCTTCTCGATGACGCGAACCGCCTCGATGATCTCTCTGCTCATCTTGTTGCCTCCTCGATCAGGTTGCCTCGCACGATCGAGTCGTACGGGATCTCCACCGGGTCGCCCTTGCCGGCGTCGACGCGCAGCGCGCGCTCACCGGCGTCGACGAGCTGACCGCGAACGCGCTTGCGATCGGCCGTGCGGACGGTCACGGTCCGGCCGACGACGCGCTCGAAGTGCGGGCGCCTGCGGAGCGGGCGCTCGACACCGGGGGACGAGACGTCGACTGAGTAGTCCTTCAGATAGTCGCGGAGGACGTCGGTGACGCGCTCGCAGAGCCCGTGGTCAACCCCTTGCGGATGGTCGACGAAGACCGTCATCCGCTCAGGGCCGGACAGCTCGAGCGCGAGGACCTCGACGCCAGGCAGGCTGCGCTCGACGCGCGAGGAGACCTCGCGGTAGAGCGTGCGTTCCTTGTCGTAGAGATCCGTCAATTTGCCCTCTCAAAAAAAACGGGCGCGGCGCGCCCATTTCGAACTGCATGAAATGTGGTGGAGCAAGGATAGCAACCGCCTCCGAAGCTCGGCCGTCGCCGATCCGGCGCGGGTGATAGGTTTCTAAAAACGTCTAGGAGGTAGAAATGTCGGACGCAAGTCTCTACGACCGGCTAGGCGGCGCATTTGCCATCGCAGCGGTGGTCGACCACTTCAGCGATGCCCTCATCAGCAACCCGATCGTCGGCCAGAGCTCGGACAATCCGGCCCTCCGGGAGTGGCACAACGACAACCTGGCCCGGCTCCCCGGCCTGAAGTTCCTGCGCACGCTGTGGGTCTGCGAGCTGGCAGGCGGTCCTCAGCAGTACGCGGGCACGAAGCCGGGAAGCACGCATTTCGGCCTGGAGGAGGCCCATCGCGACCTGAAGATCTCTCCCGACGAGTTCGACGAGGTCGCGGCCGAGCTGGCGCGAACGCTCGACAACTTCGACGTGCCCGCGCAGGAGAAGGACGAGGTCCTCGGCGCCTTCGCCGCGCACAAAGGCGAGGTGACCGAGGGCTATTCCGAGTAGGCACGCCGTCACGTAACGTTCTCGCGCGCTCGACCCCGAGAGCCTGGGATGATCGCCGCCGTGCTGCGGCTGACCGTTCTGGGACTCATCGTGGCCGCGGCCTCGATCCCGCTCTCGGCGTCCTCCGGACTGGGTCGCGCAGCCGTCGCCCTTCCGGCCCAGCAATGGCCGGCGTACGGCCACGACGCCCAGCTGACGAACTACGTGAAGCCGGGCCTGGCTCCCCCTGCCGCCCGCCGGCTGAGACAGGTTTGGGCGAAGAAGCTCAACGGCGGGATCGTCGCCTCCCCGCTCTACGTCAGCGGCTCGAGCTCCGCGTCGCCGACGAAGGACACGCTGATCGTGGCGACCGAGGCGGGCTACGTCTACGCGCTCCGACCGGGCACCGGGACCGTCCTCTGGGCGAGGCAATTCGGCGTCGTCGACTCGGAGGCGAGCTGCGGCCCGTGGGGGGTCAGCTCGACCGGCGCCGTCGATCGCCAGCGCGGAGTCGTCTACGTGATCTCCGCGGACGGCTGGCTGCACGCGCTCGATCTCGGCACCGGAGCGGAGAAGAGCGGTTGGCCGGTTTCGATCACAAGCGACGACAAGGAGTTCGAGTACGTCTGGGGAGGCCTCCGCCTGCTCCGCAACACGGTCTACGTGGCCGTCGCCTCGTACTGCGATGCCGGGGACGACGAGGGCGAGCACGCGAACGGGAGGCTCGTCGCCGTCGATGTCGACCGCGCGGCGCAAACGGCCGTCTTCGACCCCGTCCCGGGCGACGACAACCTCGGCGGGATCTGGGGCTGGGGCGGCGCGTCAGTCGATCCGGCCGGGCAGCTCCTCTTCACCGGGATAGGGAACTCCTACACGTACGACGCCGCCTGCAGCTGCATCGTCGACGATGCCGGCTACGGGGACAGCGTCGTCAAGCTGACGCCGGACCTGCGAGTCAGCGGAGCCGGCCGCCCCGCCGGGTATCCGAACACCGGTGACCTCGACTTCGGGAGCGCTCCGCTCCTGTTCCGCCCAACCGGCTGCCCCCCGCTCGCGGCCGCGAACAGCAAGCTCGGGGTCGTCTTCATCTGGAATCGCAACGCGATGCGCGCCGGGCCGCTCACGAACATCCCGATCGGAGGCGGGTATGCCTTCGTCGGCCAACCGAGCTACTCGCCGGCGCTGCGGATGATCTACGTGGCCGGGCCGAACCTGCCCTGGGTCAAGCCCAAGGTCGGAGACGGAGTGGCCGCCTTCGCGGTCGACTCGCGCTGCCGCTTCCACCTGCGCTGGCGCGCGAAGATCGGTGCCGG
>DATBGG010000105.1:0-5750 GCA_036558065.1 Gaiellaceae bacterium
TCGTTCAACCTCGTGCTAACCGCGAGGGCTGGTTCGTTCGGCAGTCGGGAGTCGGTCAACCCGCCCAATGACATCTACTCCGCGGGCTGGCCGGAGCTCGGCGCCGCAGGTGACATCGGCGACTGCAACTCGCCGTGGGACTTGGTCACAGCCGGGCTCCTCGACAACGGCGGTACGAAACAGCCATCCGTATTTGGGGCGATCCTCGCGCTCGGCGACCTTGCATACGAGACCGGCAGCCTCGAGGAGTTCAACACGTGCTACGAGGGGAGCTGGGGGCCCTTGAAGTCCCTGACCAAACCGACCCCGGGCGACATCGAGTACCGCACGCCCGGCGCGGCTGGCTATTTCAGCTATTGGGGAAAGCGCGCCGGCAATCCCGCCAAGGGCTGGTACAGCTACGACGTCGGCACCTGGCACGTGATCTCGCTCAACAGCAACTGCGCTCAGGTCGGAGGCTGCTACGCCGGCTCGCCGCAGGAGGTCTGGCTCCGGCGAGACCTCGCTGCCCACAAGACGAGATGCACGCTCGCGTACTGGCATCACCCTCGATTCAGCGGCGGCCAGGTCACGAGCGACGAGGAGATGCAGCCGTTCTGGCAGGCGCTCTACGACTACAACGCCGACGTGGTGCTCTCAGCCCACGCGCGCAACTATCAGCGATTTGCGCCGCAGACTCCCACCGGGGTAGCGGATCCCGTACGCGGCATTCGGGAGTTCGTCGTCGGAACGGGCGGGAACCACAAGCTCGATCCGGTGGCCGCGATTGCCAACACGGAGGCGGCGCAGGCCCGGGCCTGGGGTGTGCTCTACCTCACCATGCGCGGCAGCGGCTACAGGTGGTTCTTCGTTCAGGCAGCGAACACGCCGTACGGAAGTCAGGATTCCGGGTCGCAGTCCTGTCACTGAGCCGTGTCAGCGGCCGAATAGACTCGCGCGCTATGGCCTTTCCGAAGAGGTTTCCCGATCGGGAGCAGATTGCTTCCGTTCGCATCGACGCTGATCAGGTCGAGCCCGGCGGGGAGGCCGGCGAGCCTCGGCGCGTGGCCGGGCGCGTCATGGCTCGGCGGGACATGGGGAAGCTCGTCTTCCTCGACCTCGTCGACCGCTCCGGGAAGATCCAGCTCCTCGTCGCAGAGGATCGCGCCGGGCCCGTCGACCTCGCGCTCGGAGACATCGTCGGCGTCACGGGCATCCCCGCGAAGACGAAGCGCGGCGAGCCCTCGCTCGCGGTGACCGAGCTCGAGCTCCTCGCCAAGATCCAGCGCCCGCTGCCGGACACGTACCACGGGCTCCAGGAGACCGAGACGCGCTACCGCCAGCGCTACCTCGACCTGCTGATGAGCGAGGAGGCGCGCGCCGACGTCGAGACACGCGCCCGCATGGTCGCCGCGATCCGCTGCTACCTCGACGACAACGGCTTCGTCGAGGTGGAGACGCCGATCCTCCAGCCCCGCTACGGCGGCGCGCTCGCGGACCCGTTCCGCACGCACTCGAACGAGCTCGACCAGGAGCTCTACCTGCGCATCGCGACCGAGCTCTACCTCAAGCGTCTCATCGTCGGCGGGCTTGACCGTGTCTACGAGCTCGGCCGCGACTTCCGCAACGAGAGCGTGTCCTACAAGCACGCGCCCGAATTCACCATGGTCGAGTGGTACGAGGCCTATGCGGACTACGAGGACACGATGCGCCGCATCGAGGAGCTTGTCGAGACCGTCGCGCGCGAGACCGCCGGCACGACGCAGTTCACGTTCCGCGGCCACACGGTCGACCTGAAGGCGCCGTGGAAGCGCCTGAAGCTCGTCGACGCGCTCGAGGAGAAGGGCTTGTGGACGCGTGACGAGGCCGAGCTCCGCAAGCGGCTCGAAGAGCGCAACGTCGACACGAGCGCGAACGACACCTGGAGCAAGCTGATCGACCACGCGCTCAGCCACTTCGTCGAGCCCGAGCTGATCGAGCCGACCATCCTGCACGACTACCCGGTCGAGGTCTCGCCGTTCGCGCGCCCGACCGACGGCGACCCTTCGATCGTCGAGCGCTTCGAGTTCTTCGTCGGCGGGATGGAGCTCGGGAACGCGTTCTCGGAGATCAACGACCCGGACGAGCAGGCAGAGCGCTTCGCCCAGCAGGCGGCCGACGCCTCAGGGCAGCAGGGCGATCCGGACTACGTGGAGGCGCTCGCGTACGGGATGCCGCCGACGGGCGGGCTCGGCCTCGGGATCGACCGCCTCGCGATGGTGCTCACGGGCAAGGAGAACATCCGGGACACGATCCTCTTTCCCGCTCTGCGACAGCGCGAGGGCTAGCCATCCCGTAGCCCGCGGCGGTGGAGCGTCCGAAGCGCCAACGCCGCCCGGCCGAATGGACCGTTCGGGCGCGCCAGCGTCTCGAGCCCCGGGTCCGAGCTCGCGAAGCGCGACTTGTAGGCCTCTCCGCCGCGCAGGAATCGGTACTCGCGCATTCCGTCGCGCAGCGCCTCGCGCACGGTATGGATGATCAGGACGATCCCGACGCGCTCCTTGGAGAGCGACGGATCGCGGCCGCCCTGGTAGAACCAGTCGACCCCGGCGAATCGGAAGCCGTACCAGGCCGCGGCCGGCGCGCCGTCGAGCTCGAGGATCCAGAGCCGCAGCCAGCCGCGCTCGAGCGCGACCGCTGCGAAGTCGCGGTGAAACGCCTCCGCCGCGGCGAACCACTTGCTCCCCGGCCAGCGGGCGCGATGGAGGGCGAAGAGCGTGTCGAGATCGGCCGGGAGCCTGTTCGGGTCGTCCGCAAGCCTGAAGCCGACCGAGTGCGCCCGATCGAGCCGCCGCTCGTACTTGCGCATCTGCTGCCTGAAGTTCGAGCTGCGGTTGGCGAGGAGCTCGTCCCAGCTCGACTCGGTGAGCTCGAGAACCGGATAGCTCGTCCGCTCGACGACCTTCGAGCCGAGATCCGGCCCCCAGCCCGGCGGCATGTCCTCGCCGAGGAACAGGTGGTAGCCGCCTTCGCCCAGAGTCTGGGACATCGCCTCCGCCGCGGCGCCGCGATCCTCGGGCGCCGCGACGGGCCCGAGCTCGTCCGCGTGGGCGTGTCCGATGTAGCGGAGGAGCCGGAACGGCCCCGTTCGGCCGACGTAGAGCGGGAGCACGACTCGTTCGTCCACGACGCGCGCCCTGAGCTCGCCGCCCGCGCCGAAATGCCGCCACCAGGTGTCGGCCCACTCCCATGTGCCGAAGACGTTCCCGCCCCGCTCTGCGAGGGGACGCCAGGCGCTCTCCAGCGCGTCGAGCGTCACGCGGTCGCTCGGCGCGCCGGGAGCAGGTCGAGCACCGCGCGTGCGTCGTCGGGGTAGAGGAGCCGTTCCGCGACGAACAGCACCGCCAGGTAGACGGCGGCGCCCACGACGACGGCGACCGCGAAGCTGTCGCGCAGGAGCACCATCGCCGCCGTCGCGGCGAGCGTCGCGAGCACCGGCCCGGCCGCCACCCGGCTCCAATCGACCCGTCCGGTCGCGCGCTGGGTGTAGAAGACGAGCGCGCCGGCGAGCAGCACGGTCGAGATCGACGTTCCGAGCGCGGCGCCGTCGAGCGAGCGCCACGGGATTAGCACGAGGTTCAGCAGGACGTTCTCGGCCGCCAGCAATGCGTAGACACCGAGCATCACTCGCTGTCGGTCCTGCGACACGAGCAGCGAGGCGCCGACGTAGCAGACCGGGTAGAGCGCGATCGCCGGCGTGAGCAGCCTGAGCGGGGTGATCGCCTGGGCGTAATCGTCGCCGAAGACGATGCGGATGAGCGGGTCGGCCAGCACCAAGGCGCCCGCGGCGAGCGGGAGCGTCAACGCCAGGCCGAGCTTGATCCCGCGGTCGAAGACGAAGCCGACGGGTGGCGAGCTCGTCGGGCTCAGGCGCGAGAACACCGGGTAGACGGCGCCGCTGACGCTCCAGGAGATGAAGAGCGTCGCCTCGAGCAGCCGGTAGGCGGCGCCGTAGTGTCCGACGACCTCGCTCGGCTCGAAGATCGCCAGCATGGTCATGTCGACGCGGAAGAGGATGACCGCGAAGACAGTCGTCAGGCCGATTGCCGCCGCCGCGCTCAGCAGGGCCCACCACCGGCTCGGCTCGACCTCGAACCTGGGCCGGGCGACCTTGCGCAGCAGAAGCTGCAGCGCGAGCAGGAAGCCGATCAGCGAGCCCGCCAGGTAGATCGCCGAGACCGTGACGACGTTCGCGCCCGCGAGCAGCGCCGCGATCCCGACCAGCGCCGTCACCGTGCGCTGCGTGATCAGGGCGACCGGCGTGAACTCCATCCGCTCGAAGGCCTGGAACGTGGCGAAGCAGGTCGTCATCAGGAGCTCGATCGTGACCGCCGCGCCGAGTAGGAGCAGCACGTCCCTCGTCTGCGCATCGATTCCGAAGGCGGCCGCGACGCCGATCGCGATCGCGAGCGAGCCGAGGCAGAGCACGACCTTGAGCGCGAGCGTGTTCGCGAAGTACCTGTCGAGGCGCGACTTGTCTCGCGCGACCTCGCGGGTCAGGACGGTGTCCTGCCCGAAGTTCCCGAGCGTCGTCGCGAGCAGCACGAATGCGAGGCCGAACGTGAAGACGCCGAAGCCATCGGCGCCCAGCTCGCGCGCCATGACGACGTAGAACGCGATCGACGCCAGCTTCGAGCCGGCGTCGGCGAGCAGCCGGTAACCCGTGTTCGCCAGGATTCGCCTCGCACCAGTAGACATGGCCTCAGCGTACGATTTCCCCATGCCAAGGGGCTTGCCTCCGCCGCTGGCCCTCGCGTACCACGGTGTCGACGACGTGCCGCTCCGCCGGGACCCGGACCACCTCTTCGTGCGCCCGCAGGATCTCCGGCGCCAGATCGACAAGCTGCGCGCGTGGGGTTACGAGCTCGTCACGTTCGGCGACCTGGCCGCAGACGTCCGCCCGGGCCGCGTCGCGCTCACCTTCGACGACGGCCTCGTCGACAACCTGACGATGCTCGCGCCGATCCTGCGCGAGCTCGGCGCGCCTGCGACGGTCTTCGTCGTCTCCGGCTGGCTCGGGCAGCCGCATCCGTCCGCGACGTGGACTCGCATCGTGAGCGCCGACGAGCTCCGTGAGCTGCGTGACGCCGGGCTCGAGGTCGGAGGCCACTCCGCGACCCACGCGGATCTGAGCGCGCTCTCGTACGAGGACGCGCTGGAGGAGCTGTCGCGCGGCAAGAAGGAGCTCGAGGATGTCCTGGGCGAGCCGGTCGAGGTCGCGGCGTACCCGTACGGGCGGACGAGCTCCGATGCGATCCGTGCGGCCCGCGACGCCGGGTTCCGCGCCGCGTGCTCGACGAGCGCCCGCGGCTCCTGGGACGAGCCCCACTTCCTACCCCGGCAGGACATGGACAACCGCGGCAGCCTGCTCGGCCTGCGGCTGAAGCGCGACGACCGCTACGAGTCGCTGATGAAGCTCGCGCCGGCGCGCGCAGCGCGACGGGTCGGCCGCCACGTTGCGGCGGCGCTCAAATGATCGGACGCTTTCTGCGGCCGGGAGTCGTGCTCGCCTACCACGGCCTCGGCCCTCCGGATGGCGACGATGCCCGCCTGATGATCTCGCGCGAGCATCTCGAGGCGCAGGTCCGCTTCCTGCAGCGGCGCGGCTACACGTTCAGGACAGCCGACGAGCTCGTCGAGACCGGCCCACCGCACGAGGGCACGGCCGTCCTCACGTTCGACGACGGCTTTCGAAGCTCGCTGACCGACATCGCGCCGATCCTCCGGCAACT
>DATBGG010000106.1:0-10185 GCA_036558065.1 Gaiellaceae bacterium
AAGTCGTCGGCGAGCTCATCGTCGAGAGCGTTCATCGCACCATCGAAGTTCTGCGAGTTGGTGAAGAACGGGTTCCCTTCGTCGTACTGGTCGTAGAGCGTTTCGGCAGCAGCCGACGTCGCGAGCACGGCGGCGACGACCCGGACGGCTCCTGCGGCGAGAACCCTCACCCCTGAATCGTCGAGCGGAGGACAGATCTACGGCATCCCCCGTTCCAGGGCACTCGCCGGTCAACCGCTCATGGAAGTACGATCCAGGCATGGCCGTCGCGCACGAGACGCTCGAACAGCTCCGAACCGCCGGTCTGGCCGAGATCGACCCGGAGATCGCCGAGCTCCTGGGCAGGGAGCTCGAGCGCCAGCGAGGCCAGATCGAGCTGATTGCCTCCGAGAACTTCACCTGGCCGAGCGTGTTCGAGGCGGTCGGGAGCGTGCCCACCAACAAGTACGTGGAGGGCTATCCGGGCAAGCGCTACTACGGCGGCTGCGACGTCGTCGACGAGATCGAGCAGACGGCGATCGACCGCGCGAAAGCCCTCTTCGGCGCGGAGCACGCGAACGTCCAGCCGCACGCGGGCGCCCAGACGAACATGGCCGTGTACATGGCCGCGCTCCAGCCGGGGGACACGATCCTCTCGCTCGAGCTCTCACACGGCGGCCACCTGACGCACGGCCTCAAGGTCAACTTCTCGGGGCGGCTGTACACGATCGTCCACTACGGCGTGAGCCGGGAGACGAACATGGTCGACTACGGCGACGTACTCGGGCTCGCGCGCGAGCACAAGCCGAAGCTGATCGTCTGCGGCGGCTCCGCGTATCCGCGCACGGTCGAGACCGACAAGTTCCGCGAGATCGCCGACGAGGTCGGAGCGCTGCTCCTCTGCGACATGGCCCACTTCGCCGGGCTCGTCGCGGCCGGGCTCCATCCGAACCCGGTCGAGCACTGCGACTTCGTCACCTCGACGACGCACAAGACGCTCGCCGGCCCGCGCGCGGGGTTCGTCCTCTGCCGCGAGGAGCACGCGCAAGCCGTCGACCGCGCGGTATTCCCGGGGATGCAGGGCGGACCGCTGATGCACACGATCGCGGCCAAGGCGGCCTGCTTCAAGATCGCCGGCACCGAGGCATTCCGCGACTATCAGCGCCAGGTGCGCGCGAACGCGGACACGCTCGCGGCGACGCTCGAGGAGCAAGGGCTCAACGTCCTGACCGGCGGGACGGACACGCACCTCCTCCAGCTCGACCTCCGGGGCACGGACTGGACGGGCAAGGCGGCCGAGGAGCGCCTCGACGAAGTCAAGCTCACGGTCAACCGGAACACGGTCCCCTTCGACGAGCAGCCGCCGACGGTCGCCTCGGGCGTCCGCATCGGCACGCCGGCGGCCACCATGCGCGGCTTCGACGAGGACGACTTCCGCGAGGTGGGGGAGATCATCGCCGGCGCGCTCGGCGACTCGCCGGACCTCGGCCGGCTCGCGTCGCGCAGCGAGGCGCTGTGCGCGAAGCGGCCGCTCTACCCGGGGTTCCGCGGGTACACCACGTACACGGCGTGAACAACGTCGTCCATGTCGACCATCCGTTAGTCCGGCACAAGCTTTCCTACCTGCGCGACAAGCGGACTTCGACCGGCGATTTCCGGCGGCTCGTCCGCGAGCTGACTGCCCTGCTCACCTACGAGGCCACGAAGGACATCCCGACCGAGACCGTGCGCGTCGAGACGCCGCTCGAGTGGACGGAGGTCGAGCGCGTCTCCGGGAAGAAGCTCGCCGTCTGCCCGGTGCTGCGAGCCGGCGTCGGGATGCTGGACGGGTTCCTCGAGCTCGTCTCGGGCGCGCGGGTCGGCTTCGTCGGCCTCTTCCGCGACGAGGAGACGCTTGAGCCGATTGAGTACTACGTGAAGCTCCCCAGCGACCTCGGCTCGCGCGACGCGATCGTCCTCGACCCGATGCTCGCGACCGGCAACTCGTCGGCCGCCGCGATCACGGCGATCAAGAAGCAGGGCGCGCGGTCGGTCAGCCTCATCTGCCTCGTCTCGGCGCCGCAGGGAATCGAGCGGCTGCACTCCGAGCACCCGGACGTCGTCGTCTACACCGCCTCGATCGACCGTGAGCTGAACGACCGCGGCTACATCGTCCCCGGCCTCGGGGACGCAGGCGACCGCCTCTACGGCACGAAGTAGAGTGGCCTAGCTCCATGTGGCAGACGCTGCGTGACAACCCCGAAGTCCTCTGGGGCTTCCTGCTCGCGCTCGCGGTCGTGCTCGTCCTCACGCCGGCCGTCGGGCGCTTCGCGCGGATCCTCGGCGTCGTCGACGAGCCGGGGGAGAGGCGGCGCATCCACCTGCGTCCGATCCCGCGGCTCGGCGGGATCGCGCTCCTGCTCGGGATCTTCATCCCCGCGCTCGCGTTCCTGACACCGCTCGACGGCGTCTACCGCGGGATCCTGCTCGGCGCCGCGGTCGCGACCTTCGTCGGCGTCGTCGACGACTTCCGCGGGCTGCCGTGGTGGGCGAAGCTCAGCGGGCAGGTCTCGGCGGCGGCGATCGCGGTCGGCTTCGGCGTCCACGTCGAGCGCTTCACGTTCCCGCTGCTCGGAATCCAGACGCTGCCGGACTGGGTCGGCATCCCGCTCTCGATGCTCTGGATCGTCGCGATCATGAACATGGTCAACTTCCTGGACGGAATGGACGGGCTCGCGGCCGGGATCTGCGCGATCGCGGGCTCGACGTTCGCGATCATCGCTCTCTCGCTCGGCAAGCCGCAGTCGGCGATCCTGTCCGCGATCGTGGCGGGCGCCTGCTTCGGGTTCCTGCGCCACAACTTCTATCCGGCGCGGATCTTCATGGGCGACTCGGGGGCGCTGCTCCTCGGGTTCGTCCTCGCGGCGGTCTCGATCCAGGGCCTCTTGAAGACGGCCGCGACCGTTGCCCTGTTCTTCCCGTTGCTCGTGCTCGCGATCCCGATCGTCGACACGTCGTTCGTCCTGGCCAAGCGGCTCAAGTACCGAGAGCCGCTGTACACCGCCGACCGCACGCACCTGCACCACCGCTTCGTGAACATCGGCTTCTCGCAACGGCGTGCGGCGCTGTACATGTACGCGTGGTGCGCGATCCTGGCGGGCGCGGCGCTCGCGACGCGGTTCATCCCGTTCCGCGCGCACGGTGTCTGGCACCTCTGGCCGACGCTCGCAGTCGGCGCGATCGGGCTCTTCGCTCTGGCCGCGTCGGTCTACATCGTCTACCTGCTGGAGATCGTCAAGCTCGCGAACCCGCGAATCCGGCGGCGCGAGCAGCAGGCTCAGGCCGAGCGGAAGACCGCCTGAGCGTGTCGGAACTGCTGCAGGCCGTCTACCGGGGAGACGAGGCGCGTGCCGACGAGATCCTCGCCGCCGATCCCGAGCTCGACGTGTTCGAGGCCGCCGCGGTCGGTCGGTCCGATCGGCTGCGGGAGCTCCTCGACCAGGATGCGACCCTCGCGAACGCCTGGGCCGACGACGGCTTCCAGCCGCTCGGCCTCGCGAGCTTCTTCGGCCACGTGGACGCGGCTCGACTGCTGATCGAGCGTGGCGCGGACGTGAGCTCCGCCTCCCGGAACGACCTCAAGGTCGCGCCGCTGCACAGCGCGGTCGCCGAGAAGGACGCGGAGACGAGGTACGAGCTGGCCGCCCTGCTCCTCGAGCACGGCGCCGACCCCAACGCGCGCCAGCAGGACGACTTCACGCCGCTGATGGCGGCCGACCACCATGGCGACGAGCGGCTGCGCGCGCTTCTCGTCGAGCACGGCGCCACCGGCTGAGCTTGTACCAGAGGACGTACAAGGTTGGCCGCTTTTGGCCAAACCATGCGGCTTATTGCTGTTACAAAGTTTGTTATGCTCGCGCCGGATGGAGCCGTCGCGCCCGACGTCGTTCCAGCCCGCCGGGGCGGGGTTCCTTCTCATCGGCACGACCGCCGGCTCGGTCGTCGCCGGTGCGTTGATCGGCTGGGGAGTCGGATCGGCCGCGATCGGAGCCCTCATCGGGGCGGTGGTCGGAATCCCGGCCGGGATCTTCGTCGTCTACAGCCGCTACCGGGAGTCTTTTTGACCACCGCGATCACGAGCCCTCGCCCGGCCCCGCAGGTTCTGCTTCCGGCGCTCGCCGGGAGCGCCGTGATCGCGCTCGCGCTGCCCGTCTTCCTCGTCGCCGGCTGGCCCCTCGACGGCTGGCTGCTCGCCGCGACGCTCTGGGTCGCGAGCCAGCTCTTCGGCTACCTCCTCGTGCGGCTCCGCTCAGGCGGGAACCTCGCCGCGTCGGGTGTCGCAGCGGTCGGGATGCTCACGCGCGGGATCGTCGTGATGGGCGTCATCTTCGTGGTCGCCCTCTCCGACGCGGACCTCGGGCTCGCCGCCGCGGTCACGTACGCGCTCGCGTACACCATTGAGCTCACGCTCTCGCTCGTCTCGTACTTCGGGAACCAGCCGCTATGAGGCGCGCCCTCTTCGCCGTCTCGCTGCTCGCGCTGACGCTTCCCGGCCACGCGCTCGCCCGGGGCGAGTTCGACCCGACCGAGGAGTTCGAGCAGCACGAGTGGATCCCGATCCACCTCGGCCCGCTAGACCTCTCGATCACCAAGGCCGTCGTCTACCTGATGCTGGGCTCGGTGTTGACGATGGCGTTCGGGATCGTGTTCATGCGCTGGCGCCTGAGGGTCGAGCCCGACACGCGGCAGACGTTCGGCGAGCAGGTCTACGACGTCGCCCAGGCGCAGATCGCCGAGCAGGGCCTGCCCTCGAAGGCGATCGGCCGCTGGTTCCCTTACGTCGCGTCTCTTTTCCTCTTCATCCTCGTGGTCAACCTGATCGGGTTCATCCCGCTCCCGCTGACCGGCGAGACCTGGCACAACATCCCGGTCTTCGGGATCTACGCCGCGACCTCGTCCCTGTCGGTGACGCTGGCGCTCGCCGCGCTGACCTTCGTCTTCACACACGTCGAGGGCGTCCGCTGGAACGGGCCCACGCGCTACTTCAAGAGCTGGATCCCCGACGCGCCGAAGCCGTTGCTCGCGCTGATCGTGCCGCTCGAAGTCCTCGGTCAGATCATGCGCCTGATCTCACTGAGCGTCCGTCTCTTCGCGAACATGCTCGCGGGGCACATCCTGATCCTCACGTTCATCGGTCTCATGTTCATCCTCGAGACGGTTCTGCTGGCCCCGCTCGTGATCCCGGTGGCGGCGGCCTTCTACCTCTTCGAGGTCGTAATCGTCGTCGGCATCCAGGCGTTCATCTTCGCCACCCTGTCCGGCATCTACATCGGCTCGGCGATCGAGCCCCAACACTAAGGAGGAGCACGTGCTCGCAACGATCCTCGCAGCGACGTCCGGAGACGTGACGAAGGCCGGAAAGGCGATCGGCCTCGCGCTCGGCGTCGGGCTCGGCGCCGCAGGCGCCGGCGTCGGCATCGGCCTCATCTTCTCGTCGATGATCCAATCCGTCGCACGGCAGCCCGAGCTCCGCGGTGAGCTCACCGGCATCCAGTGGCTCGGCTTCGCGCTGACCGAGGCCGTCGTGTTCTACGGCCTGCTCGGCTCGATCCTCGCGTTCGTCCTCGTCTAGCGCTCCATGAGCCCACTCGCATCGAACCCGCTGATTCAGGTCACCCCGGGCCTGATGATCTGGACGATCGTCTGCTTCGCGATCACCTACTACGTGCTGAAGAAGTTCGCGTTCGGCCGGATCCAGGGAGTGATCGACGAGCGTCGCAAGCGGATCCGGTCGGCGCTCGACGAGGCCGATCACGCCCGCAGCGAGGCGCAAAAGCTCGTCGAGGAGCACCGCGCCACGATGGCGCAGGCCCGCGGCCAGGCCGAGGAGATCCTCGCCGAGGCCCGCAAGGTCGCGGAGTCGCAGAAGACGCGCCTTCGAGACGAGCTCGAAGAGGACCGCCAGCGCCGGCTCGAGGAGACCACGCGCCAGATCGAAGCCGAGACCGCGCGCGCCCTCGAGCAGATCCGCTCGGAGGTGGCGGACCTGACCGTGATCGCCACGCAGAAGGTGACCGGCAAAGTGCTGACCGCCGACGACCACAAGCGGCTGATCGACGAGGCGATCGGCGAGCTCGACTTCTCGGCTCTCCAGCAGGGGAGCCCCAACTAATGGCCGTAGTTGCCCGCACCTACGCGCGAGCGCTGTTCGAGGCGGCCAAGGAGAAGGGGCGCATCGACGAGGTGCGCGAGGAGCTCGACTCGTTCGTGACCGCGATCGACGAAGTGCCCGAGCTCCGGTCGCTGATTCGCAACCCCGAGCTCGACCCGCCCGAGAAGGCGAAAGCGCTGGACGCCGTGCTTGCGCAAGCCGACGAGCTCGTCCGGAACTTCGCCCGCGTGGTCGCCGAGAAGGGCCGCGCGCCCATGCTCGGCGAGATCGCGCGCGAGTTCGACGTGCTCGTCGCCGCCGAGGAGAAGATCCTGAACGTCGAGCTGACGACCTCGTACGAGCTGTCCGCCGACGAGGCCGCGGCGATCGTCCGGCAGATCGAGCAAGCATCGGGCCGGCGCGTCGAGGCCACGCGCACGGTCGAACCCGACCTGATCGGCGGGCTCGTCCTGAAAGCCGGCTCGCTCGAGGTCGACTCGAGCATCCGGGGCCGCCTCGACCGCCTCCGCCGAGAGCTCGCGCACGCGTCTACCTAGAGAGAAGGAGTTTTCGCTTTGAAGATTCGTCCCGAAGAGATCACCGACATCCTCCGCAAGCAGATCGAGCAGTACGACGTCGAGACCGACCTCGCCGAGGTCGGAACGGTGCTCCAGGTCGGCGACGGGATCGCCCGCGTCTACGGACTCGAGTCCGCGGTCGCGATGGAGATGCTCGAGCTCGAGCACGGCGTCACCGGCCTCGCGTTCAACCTCGAGGAGGACAACGTCGGCGCTGCGCTCTTCGGCGACTGGGAGTTGATCAAGGAGGGCGGGCCCGTCAAGCGCACGGGCCGTGTGGCGAGCGTCCCGGTCGGAGACGCGCTCGTCGGGCGCATCGTCGACCCGCTCGGGAACCCGCTCGACGGGGGCCCGCCGGTCGAGACCAACGAGACCCGCCCGCTCGAGTTCAAGGCGCCGGGAGTCGTCGACCGCCAGCCGGTGAAGGAGCCGCTCCAGACCGGCATCAAGGCGATCGACGCGATGACGAACGTCGGCCGCGGCCAGCGCGAGCTGATCATCGGCGACCGCTCGACCGGGAAGACCGCGATCCTCGTCGACACGATCCTCAACCAGCGCGGCCAGGACATGATCTGCATCTACGTCGCGATCGGCCAGAAGGCGTCGACCGTGGCCCAGGTCTACGAGCGCCTGAAGGAAGCGGGCGCGATGGAGTACACGATCATCGTCACGGCCGGCGCCGCCGAGGCCGCGCCGATCAAGTGGATGGCACCGTTCGCGGGCGCGGCCATGGGCGAGTACTTCATGTTCGGCGGCCGGCACGCGGTGTGCATGTACGACGACCTGACGAAGCACGCGGACGCGTACCGGCAGATGTCGCTCCTCCTCCGCCGCCCGCCGGGACGCGAGGCGTTCCCGGGCGATGTCTTCTACCTGCATTCGCGGCTGCTCGAGCGCGCGAGCAAGCTCTCGGACGAGCGCGGCGCGGGGTCGCTGACGGCGCTTCCGGTGATCGAGACGCAGGCGGGCGACATCGCGTCCTACATCCCGACGAACGTGATCTCGATCACGGACGGCCAGATCTTCCTCGAGGCCGACCTCTTCTTCTCGGGCGTCCGGCCCGCGGTCAACGTCGGCCGCTCGGTCTCGCGCGTGGGCGCGAGCGCCCAGACGAAGGCGATGAAGAAGGTCGCGGGCCGGCTCCGGCTCGAGCTTTCCCAGTACCGCGAGCTCGAGGCGTTCGCGCAGTTCGGCTCCGAGCTCGACCCGGCAACTCAGGCAACTCTCGCGCGCGGCGAGCGCATGGTGGCGACTCTCAACCAGCCGCAGTACCAGCCGTGGCCGATGGAGGAGCAGGTGATCGCGATCTTCGCCGGGATCAACGGCTACCTCGACGACATTCCGCCGCAGGACGTGCCTCGGTTCCAGGACGAGCTTCGCGAGTACCTGCGCACCGAAGGCACGGTCTACAAGGAGATCGCCGACTCGGGTGACCTGTCCGACGAGCTCGCCGAGAAGCTTGGACAGGAGATCGACAAGTTCAAGCAGGGCTTCAACGTGTCCGAGGAGACAGCCCTGGCCGGAGCCGCGAGCTAGACGATCGTGGCGTCCGTCCAAGACATCAAGCGCCGGATCCGCTCGGTCGGGAACACGCGCAAGATCACACGTGCGATGGAGCTCGTCGCCGCGGCGAAGCTGCGACGCGCCCAGACGCGCATCGAGGCGATGCGCCCGTACGCCGAGCGCATGCAGGAGCTGATGGTCGGAACCGCCCGCGCGAGCGCATCGGTTCGCTCGCTGCCTCTTCTCCAGCGGCGCGAGGTTCGGAAGGCTGCTCTGCTTCCGCTCACCGGCGACCGCGGGCTCGCCGGCGCCTTCAACGGTCAGATCCTGCGGGCGGCCCTCGCGCGCGCGCGTGAACTTGAAGAGGATGGAGTCGCTGTCCGCTGGCTCGTATCGGGCAAGAAGGGAGCCTCGACCCTTCGCTTTCGCAGATATTCGATCGAGCAGGCGTGGACCGGCTTCAGCGACAGCCCTCATTACTCCGACGCACAGGCGATCGCGCACCGGATTGCTGATCTCTACACCGAGCAGGAGATCGACCGGGTGGTCGTGATCTACAACCACTTCGAGTCGGCGCTCGTCCAGAAGGTCGTCACGCAGGAGGTGCTGCCGATTCCCGAGAGCCTGCTAGAGGGCGACGAGGAGCAGCACGAGAAGGCGCTGCTCGGCGACTTCATCTACGAGCCCGAGCCCGAGCAGATCCTCGAACGGCTGCTCCCGGTCTACGTCGAGACGGAGATCTACCGCGCGCTGCTGGAGTCCGCGGCCTCCGAGCAGGGGGCTCGGATGACTGCGATGCGGAACGCAACGAAGAACGCCGCCGAGCTGATCGACTCGCTGACGCTGTCGATGAACCGCGCCCGCCAGGCGGAGATCACGCAGGAGATCCTGGAGGTCGTGGGCGGAGCTGAAGCGCTCACGACCTAACCTCGTGCGCTGTTCCACGTCGAACTAGTTGGCGGAATAACTGAGTTATGCTTGACCCCCTACCGTGAGCGCAAAAGACCGTCAAGATCTCGTCGGCAGCCAAGCGGGCCTCGCTGCCATCACGTCCGCGGAGTCCCACGGCCAGCTCGGAGAGGAAGCCCTGGTCGAGGTTCGCGCCAAGGGCTACTGGGAGCAGGTTTGGATTCGCTTCAAGCGCGACAAGGTCGCGATCGCCAGCGGGGTCTTCATCATCCTTCTGATCGGAGTCGCCGTCATCGGCGGCCCGATCGCGGAGCACTACGTGGGCCACGGCCCGAAGGACATCAACCTCAGCGCGGGCCAAGCTGGCCCAGAGGTGCTGCCGGTGGGCCCGCTGTCCCACGTCCCGTGCGCGGGCTTCCAACCGCCCCTCGCGGACTGTAAGGCCGGCCAGACCCAGTACTACCTGCTCGGCGCGGACGGGGTCCTCGGTCATGACGAGTTTCTCCGCCTCCTGTACGGAGCGCGCATCTCGCTCGAGGTCGCCATCCTCGCGACGATCGCCGTCATGATCCTGGGCATCATCCTGGGGACGATCGCCGGCTACTACCGAGGCGCCGTCGACACCGTCATCTCCCGCGTGATCGAGCTGACGATGGTCTTTCCCGCGCTGCTCTTCATCATCGCCTTGAGCGCGACCGTCGGGCCGAGGCTGAACTCGCTCACGTTCGGCGTCTTTGCCCCAGGGGTGATGACGCTCGTGATCGTCTTCGCCATCTTCGGCTGGTTCTATCCGGCGAGGATCCTGCGGGCGCAGGTGCTCTCGCTGCGGGAGAAGGAGTTCGTCGAGGCGGCTCGGATGATCGGCGCCAGCGATGGCCGGATCATGCGCTCGCACGTGGTTCCGCACCTGATCGCCCCGATCGTCGTCTACTCGACGCTCACCGTGGCCGCGTACATCCTGCTGGAGGCCGGCCTCTCGTTCCTCGGGCTCGGGATCGATCCCGCGAATCCGAGTTGGGGGAACCTGCTCGCGACAGGCCCGACGTACTACACGACCCAGCCGTGGCTGATGGTCTGGCCGGGCGT
>DATBGG010000107.1:0-17795 GCA_036558065.1 Gaiellaceae bacterium
GACAAGCTGTCCGAGAAGTACACGGGCAACCCGAAGTTCCAAAGCCACAGGCCGGGCGAGCGTCGCGTGATCGTGCGCGTCACCCCCGAGCGCGTCTTTTGATCTCGATCTGCGAGGTCGGCCCGCGCGACGGGCTCCAGAACGAGAGCGACGTGCTCTCGTCGGACACCCGCGCCGACCTCGTCAACCGGCTCGCCGCGGCCGGGCTGCCCGTCGTCGAGGCCGTCAGCTTCGTCAGCGCCGAGCGCGTGCCGCAGATGGCAGGCGCGGAGGAGGTCGTCGATGGCATCGAGCGCCGCGACGGCACGGTCTATGCGGGCCTCGCGCTGAACGAGAAGGGGTACGACCGGCTACGCGACGCCGGGCTCGACGAGGTTCGCTACGCGGTCGCCGCGACCGAGAGCTTCAGCGAGCGCAACGCCAACGCATCGGTGGACGAAGCGGTCGCCGGAGCAGAGAAGGTCCTCGCGCGCGCGCGCGACGACGGCATGCGCTCGACCGTCACGATCAGCGTCGCGTTCGGCTGCCCCTTCGAAGGGCGCGTCGACCCGGCGAAGGTCGTCGAGCTGGCCGACCGGCTCCGCGCTGCGGACGAGGTCGTCCTCGCGGACACGATCGGCGTCGCCACGCCGAACCACGTTCGAGTCATGATCGAGCAGACGGGAGCAGCGGGCTTCCACGGCCACAACACGCGCAACACCGGCTTCGCGAACGCGTACGCCGCGCTCGAAGGCGGCGCCACCACGCTCGACTCCTCGATCGGCGGCCTCGGCGGCTGCCCGTTCGCGCCGAAGGCCACGGGGAACATCGCGACCGAGGACGTCGTGTACATGCTCGAAGGCGACGGCGTCGAGACGGGCGTCGACCTGGACGCCCTGATCGCGATCTCCGAGTGGCTCGAGTCCGTCCTCGGCCGGCCGCTCGAGGGCCAGCTCTACCGGGCGGGGCTCTTCCCCAGCTCGTAGAGCAGCAACTGGCTCCCCGCCATGTCGGCATCGCCGGCCTGCTGCATCCCGAGCTTCTCGGCGACGCGGATCGAGCGCACATTCTCCGGGTAGATCAGCGCGATCAGCCGCTCGAGCTCGAGGTTGACGAGGGCCCAGTCCCGAATCGCCGACGCCGCCTCGGTCGCGTAGCCGTGCCCCCAGTGCTCCCGGCCGAAGAGATACGCGATCTCGATCTCCACCTTGCCCTGCGCCTCGTCGAGCCTCGTGATCGTCCAGTTCGCCGGGTCCCAGACGTTGAGGCCCGAGCGCCCGACGAGCACGCCGTCTTCCTTTCGCTCCGCACCGAGATGGCCGAATCCCTGCCGCGCGAGCGTGTCCATCATCCACTCGAGAGTGGCCTGCGCCTGCTCTCGCGTTCGAGCCCCGCCCGTGCCGATGTAGCGCATCGTCTCGGGATCGGCGACGAAGCGGGCGAGGTCGTCGAGGTCGTCGTACGAGAGCGGCCGAAGCAGGAGCCGCTCGGTCTCGAGCCGCACCCTAGACCGCGACCTGCGCCCTGTGCGCGAAGTTGAAGACCGAGAAGAAGCGCTCCAGCGCGGCCGCGTTGCCCACACCGATCGTGACGCGGCCCTCGGCCGACGCAGCGCGAGGATCGAGCGCGCCCGAGGCCATCCCGAAGAACGTCCCCTGATCGGTCGTGAAGTCGAGATCCGCGTCACTCGCCTCTCCGGGCTCCACGTGCACCTTGCCGTCTTCGAGTCGAATCGCGTAGACGTCGTCGGCGACGCGCACGACGTAGGTGGCCGACACTCCGGCGGCCGCCTCCGGGTCGAGCAGCGCGGCGAACGCGTTCAGGCCCCAGTCGGGGTAGAACTCCTGGCTCTTCGTCGGAGGAGGAAGCGAGCGAGCGCCCCAGCGGGCGAGG
Organism: Gaiellaceae bacterium; assembly: GCA_036558065.1. GTDB lineage: Bacteria > Actinomycetota > Thermoleophilia > Gaiellales > Gaiellaceae > VAXT01. The sequence continues at coordinate 1,873 of DATBGG010000107.1, forward strand.
GCGTAAAGCGGCTCCTCCAGCTCCCGGCCGTACTCAGTCAGCTCGTAGACGGTCGAAGCAGCGGGAGGCGGGAGCTTGCGCTTCTGGACAACGCCGCCCTCCTCGAGCTCCTTCAGCCGTGCAGCGAGGACGTTCGTGCCGATTCCCGGCATGCCCTCGAGCAGGTCGGTGTAGCGCTTCGGCCCTTTCAGCAGCTCACGAACGACGAGCAAGGCCCATCGCTCTCCGACCAGCCCGAGCGCGTGACAGACGGGGCAGTACTGGTCGTAGCGCTTCTTCATGAGCCGATTGTAGCGCACATCTTCACATTTAGAAGTGGATACTTGCAAAAAGAAAGTGAATCGTGCTAGGTTGCAAGCTAGTGACCGCTAACGGAGAAAGGAATTGGACATGATCGCATCGGCTCGACGCAAGTGGTACGGGCTGGCGCTGCTTCTGCTCGTGCAGTTCATGGTCGTGCTCGACATCGCGATCGTGAACGTGGCGCTGCCCTCGATTCAGGTCGACCTGGGCTTCTCCCAGGAGAATCTCCAGTGGGTGATCAGCGCCTACGCCCTGTTCTTCGGCGGCTTCCTCCTGCTCGGAGGACGCGCGGCCGACCTGCTCGGACGACGACGGCTGTTCCTGACCGGAATCGTCCTCTTCACGACGGCGTCGCTCGTCTCCGGCTCGGCCTGGAGCGAAGGCGCGCTGATCGGAGCCCGTGCCTTCCAGGGCCTCGGGGCTGCGATCATCACACCCGCGGCGCTCTCGATCCTCACGACCACCTTCGCCGAAGGCAAGGAGCGCAACGCGGCACTCGGCGCCTGGGGCGCGGTCGGCGCGTTCGGCGCGGTGGCAGGCGTCCTGCTCGGCGGAGTCCTCACCGACCTGCTCAGCTGGCAGTGGATCTTCTTCGTCAACGTCCCGGTGGGCCTGTTCGCGCTGATCGCGACGCCGTTCCTGATCGGCGAGAGCCGTGACGCAACCGCGCAGAGCTATGACGTGCCGGGCGCCGTGCTCGTGACCGGCGGGCTGGTGACGCTCGTCTACGCGATCACACAGGCGAACAGCTACGGCTGGGGATCGGCCGCGACGATCGGCCTCTTCACGGCGGCGGCGGTGATCCTCGGCGCCTTCCTCGTCTGGGAGTCGCGCGCGAAGGATCCGCTCATGCCGTTCTCGATCTTCCGGCTGCGCACGCTCGTCGGGGCGAACATCGCCGGCTTCATACTCGGCACGGCGCTGTTCGGGATGTTCCTGATGCTCACGCTGTACATGCAGCAGGTGCTCGGGTACTCGGCGATGAAGACGGGCGTCGCCTATCTGGCCGTGGCCGGATCGGCGATCGTGACCTCGGGCATCGCCGCCCAGCTCGTGAACCGGGTCGGCGTCAAGCCGGCGCTGATCACGGGGATGACCGCGCTGACGGCCGGCCTGCTCTGGTTCACGCAGGTCTCGGTCGGCGGCTCGTACTGGACCGAGCTACTGCCCGGATTCCTGCTGATCGCGGTCGGTCTCGGCTTCTCGTTCGTGCCGATCTCGATCGCCGCGCTCGCCGGGGTGCAGCCGGCCGAGGCGGGGCTCGCGTCCGGGCTGCTCAACACGTCGCAGCAGATCGGCGGGGCGTTGGGCATCGCGGCGCTCTCGGCGATCGCGACGTCGACGACAGAGAGTGACGTCGCGAGCGGAACGGCACCCGCTTTCGCTCTGACGAACGGGTTCCAGGACGCGTTCATCGCCGGCGCGATCGTCGCCTTCGCCGGGGTCCTCGTCTCGATCTTCGTCGTCAGGGGCCGCGACCTCGTTCAGGAAGAGGAAGTGCCCGAGCCGATCTTCGAGGCGGCTGCCTAGAACGCGAGCTTCACGAGAAGGATGATCGCGATGACGATCGCAACCAGGATCGCGACGTTGAGCAGCCCGATCATCGACCACTTGGCCACGTTCACCGGCGCCTCGGTCTCTCGGTCGAGGGAGAGGGCGCCGGTGAGCGACTTCTCGACCATCTCCTCGACGCGGCGCGAGATCCGGTCGCCCAGCTCGTCGGAGGCGCTCTTCGGCGTCTCCGTCTTCAAGGGCGGGAACGCCTGGTCGCCGTCGATCGCCAGCTGGTAGATCCGCTCGTGCTGGACGTCTTTCAGATCCTGCTGGCCGAGGTCGACGACGGCCACTCCGTCGGGCAGGTCGTTCCCGAGCAGCGCGCGGGTCGTCTCGGACAGAAGGATCTGACCGCCGTGGCCGGCCGAGCAAATGCGGGCGGCGCGGACGACGTCGAGCCCGAGGTAGCCCTCCTCGCCGACCGAAGGCTCGCCCGTGTGCAGTCCCATCCGCACGCGGACCTCCGTGTCCTCGGGCCACGAATGGTCGGCGAGGGCGCGCTGGGCCGCGACGGCGCCGGCGACCGCGTCCCGGGCACGCGAGAACGAGTAGAAGAAGGCGTCGCCCTGGGTGTCGACCTCCGTCCCGCCTTTGTCACCGAGCTGCTCCCTGAGCAGACGCCGATGGTCGCGAACGACGTCCCCATAAGCGTCGCCGAGCTCCTGGAGCAGCCGTGTCGACCCCTCGATGTCGGTGAAGAGGAACGTGACCGTGCCGCCGGGAAGCGCTGCCATGAAGCCTGAGTGTATGGTCGAGGGCGAGTGAACGCCGCCGCTCCTGATCCTCGCCGCTGGAAGGCGCTGATCCTGATCTGCACCGCGATCTTCGTCGTGGTGCTCGACATCGCGATCGTCAACGTCGCGCTTCCGTCGATCGGCCGGGACCTCGACTTCGCGGAGCGGAACCTGCAGTGGGTGATCACGGCCTACAGCCTCACGTACGGCGGCTTCCTGCTGCTTGGCGGCCGGGCGGCCGACCTGATCGGGCGGCGCGTCATCTTCATGGCAGGGCTGGCGCTCTTCGGTACGGCCTCGCTCGTGTGCGGCCTCGCGAGCTCTTCGGCGATGTTGATCGTCGCGCGCGGCGTCCAGGGACTGGGTGCCGCGATCGTGACGCCGGCTGCGCTCTCGATCATCTCGGTCACCTTCACCGAAGGCAGCGAGCGCAACAAGGCGCTCGGGGCGTGGGGGGCCGTCGGCGGAAGCGGCGCCGCCGCGGGTGTCCTGATGGGCGGCATCCTCACCAAGTACCTCGGGTGGGAATGGATCTTCTGGGTCAACGTCCCGGTCGCGGCGATCGTGCTCGTGCTGACGCCCTTCTACGTCCGGGAGAGCAAGCGGACGGACATCATTCACGACTACGACGTGACCGGAGCGGTCAGCGTGACCGGCGGGCTGATCGTCCTCGTCTACGCGATCTCGCAGGCGCCGGAGGTGGGCTGGGGGACCTTCCGCACGATCGGGCTGATCGTCCTCGCCGCCGCCGCGCTCCTCTTCTTCCTGGTCTGGGAGCACCGGTTCGCGGAGCGGCCGCTGATGCCGCTCGGGATCTTCAAGATCCGGCTCGTCGCCGCGGCGAACCTGAGCGGGCTCCTGCTGGCGGGCGGGATGTTCGGCACGTTCCTGCTGCTCACGCTGTACATGCAGCAGGTGCTGCAGCTATCCGTCCTGCAGACGGGGCTCGCGTTCCTCGCAACCGCGGGGACGGCGGTCGTGATGGCGGGGCCGGCGCAGGCGCTGACCACGAAGCTGGGCGCGAAACCCGTGCTCGTGACCGGCATGACGCTGCTCGTGGCAGGGTGCCTCTGGTACACGCAGATCGACGTGGACGGCTCGTATCCGGTCGACCTGCTGCCCGGATTCCTCGCCGTCGGGGTCGGGATTCCGTTCGCGTTCATTCCGGTGACGATCGCCGCGTTGGCGGGCGTGCAGAGCGACGACGCGGGCCTCGCCTCGGGGCTGATCAACACCTCGCAGCAGGTCGGCGGGGCGATCGGCACGGCCGTCCTGTCGACGGTCGCCTTCACGCACGCGGACACGCTCGTGCATCAGGGAACGGCGCCGCCGGAGGCGCTCACCGAAGGCTTTCGCTGGGGCTTCTGGGTCGCGGCGGGGATCTGGGCGGCGGGCCTGGTCGCGTCGCTGATCTTCATCCGCCGGGAAGAGATCGCGCACACAGAAGCGGTCGAGCTACCGGCCCCGCAAGCCTGAGCGGGCTCCCGGTCACCGGCCTCAACGAGCTCGTGCTCGAGGTCGCCGATCTCGACGCCGCGGTCCGCTTCTACTCGGATTCGCTCGGTCTTCCGCTGATGTCGCGCTCCGAGAACCGCGCGTGGTTCCATCTCGGGGCGCATTCGCGGCTCGGCCTCTGGACTCCGCAGCTCGGGATCGCCGGCGGGCAAGGCGGCGCGCACGTGCACTTCGCGATGCACGTCGAGGCGGCGGACTACGACGCGGCCGTCCAGCACCTGCGCGACGCGGGCCTCGACCCGCACGAGGAGCACTTCGAAGAGGGCGATACGCGAGCCGCGTACGTGACGGACCCGGACGGGCACGTCGTCGAGCTCTGGACGTGGCCCGGCGCCGGCTAGCGCCGCGGCCAGGAGCGGACTCGGCGCCAGGTTCGCGCGCCGTCATCCGAGCGCATCAGCTCGATGTCGAACCTCGCCCCGCTGTCCCGAACGAGAAGAAACGACGTCTGCGGAGAGACGACCGATCCGGAGTAGCCCTCTCGCGACTCGGGCGACGTGATGCTCAGCGCTCGCCAGTGCCGGCCGCCGTCCGGGGTCCGGTACGTGTTTTCGCGGTCCTCCCACAGAAGGCCTGCGCCCGAGGGAAGCATGCTCATCCCGCGGGGATAGCCGGAGCCGAACGTCCGCAGGATCAAGCGCCAACCTGCCCCACCCGAGCGAGTCTCGTAGAGCGCCCGTGCCTGTTGTCCGGTTCCGGGCTGTCCCTTGCAGAGCAGCCATCCATGGCGCGTCGTCGCGAAGGACAGGATCGCGGCGCGGTTCAGTAAGCGGGGGCACGGGGCTCGATCGCGCTTCCAGGTGGCGCCTCCATTTCCGCTGCGCCTCAACTTGATCCGGTACTCCTCGCCGCCGAGGGCGAACGCGACGCGCCGTGTCGGGAACGAGAACTCGCTGAATCGCCTCGTCCCGGGCAGGCTGCGCCAGCTGAAGCCGCCGTCGGGGCTGTAGCTCAGTCCGCGCGACGTCTGGACCCAGGCGTCCCGCGAGCCGCGCACGACGAACACGCCGCCAAGACGTGGCTCGTGGCGGCGAGCGCGCCACGTTCGTCCGCCGTCGCTCGTGGTCGCGATCTCGCCCAGGCAGCTCACGTGACCGCACGCGCCGAACGTTGCGATCCCGTGCCGGGCGTCCCAGAAAGCGATCGACTGAGGCACGAAATGCGGCGGTGTTCTCGCGGCTCCGGCGTCGCTGGCCAGGAGGAGGACGCAGCCGACGACCAGCAACCGAGCGCGCATGGGCAGAGTATGGGCATGAACCGTCTCGCGCAGGAGACGAGCCCCTATCTCCTCCAGCACGCGGACAACCCCGTCGACTGGTACCCGTGGGGCGACGAGGCGTTCGAGCGCGCGCGGGCCGAGGACAAGCCCGTCCTGCTCTCGGTCGGCTACGCCGCCTGCCACTGGTGCCACGTCATGGAGCACGAGTCGTTCGAGGACGACGAGACCGCGGCGCTGATGAACGAGCGCTTCGTGAGCATCAAGGTCGACCGCGAGGAGCGGCCGGACGTGGACTCGCTGTACATGGACGCAGTCGTCGCGCTGACCGGCCACGGCGGCTGGCCAATGACGGTCTTCCTCACGCCCGAAGGCGAGCCGTTCCTCGGCGGAACGTACTACCCGCCGGAACCGCGGCACGGGCTGCCGAGCTTCCGGCAGGTGCTCGACGCGGTCGCGAACGCGTACCGCGACCGCCGGGGCGACATCACGACGCAGGCCTCAGCCGTCGTCGAAGCCGTTCGCCGCTCGGCTGAGCTGGCGCCGTCCAGCGATCCGCTGACCGAGTCGATGCTCGGCGAGGCGACCCGCGCACTCTCGCGCCAGTTCGACTGGGAGTGGGGCGGCTGGGGTGGCGCGCCGAAGTTCCCGCAGGCTTCGACGCTCGAGTTCCTGCTGCGCATGCATCTGCGCGGCGACGAGGACGCTCTCCCGATGGTCACCCAGACGCTCGACGCGATGGCAGCCGGCGGCATGTACGACCTCGTCGGCGGCGGCTTCCACCGGTACTCGGTCGACCGCGAGTGGCTCGTCCCGCACTTCGAGAAGATGCTGTACGACAACGCGCTGCTCTCCGCGACGTACCTGCACGCGTGGGCGGTCACGGGCGAGGAGCGGTACCGGCGCGTGACGGAGGAGACGCTCGACTACATGCTCCGCGAGCTGCGCCTTCCCCCGGGCGGGTTCGCGTCGGCGCAGGACGCGGACACCGAAGGCGTCGAGGGCCTGACCTTCACGTGGACCGCTGACGAGGGGGTTCGCGAGGAGCTGCTCCAACCGTTCGAGGACGGGCGCTCGGTGCTCCGCGGCGAGCTCGACGAGGACGAGCGCGCGCGGCTGTTCGAGCTCCGCGAGCGCCGCCCTAAGCCGCTGCGCGACGACAAGGCGATCTCCTCCTGGAACGGCCTCGCCCTGGCGGCGCTCGCAGAGGCCGGCAGGCGGTTCGACCGCGCCGACTACGTCGACGCCGCCCGCGACCTTGGCGAGTTCCTGCTCGGCCCGCTCTCGGACGACGGCCGTCTCCACCGAACCTTCCGAGCCGGCGAGGCCAAGGGCACGGGCTACCTCGAGGACTACGCCGACGTCGCGCACGGACTGCTCGAGCTCCACGTCGCGACCGGCGACCTCCGCTGGCTCCGCGAGGCGAACCGCCTGGCCCGGCTCGCCGCCGAGCTCTTCGCGGACGAGGAGCGCGGCGGCTTCTTCCTCTCACCCGCCGACGGCGAGCAGCTCGTCGCGCGCAAGAAGGACCTCGAAGACCATCCGACCCCTTCGGGGAACTCGATGCTCGCGTACGTCCTGCTCCGCCTGGCGCGAATCTACGGCGAAGAAGAGCTCGAGAAGCAAGCCGTCGGCGTCTTCCGCCTGGTCCACGGCTCCGCCACCCGGGTCCCGTCCGCATTCGGTCACGCGCTGACCGCCCTCGAGCTCCACTTCTCGCCGCCGCGGGAGCTCGCGATCGTCGGCCCGGTCGACTCCCCGGTCGCCCAGGCCGCCCTCGAGCTGTTCCAGCCGGACACGGTGATCGCCGTCGGCCCGTCCGAGGATGTGCCGCTACTTGCCGGAAAGGACCTCGTCGACGGTAAGCCGGCCGTCTATATCTGCGAAAACTTCGCCTGCCAGGCCCCGATCACGTCGAACGAAGCTTTCACAGCCCCCTAACAGAACCCTCACGCTTTCTGGGAAGACTCCCCCGCATGGCAGCCTCGACTCGTTGGATCGTCCTGGCAGCCCTCGCCGCAGGGGTCGCCGCGGTGGGCGCGCTGAACGGCGCCGCCTCGTCCGGCAAGTCGCAGGCCACAACGCCGCCGAACGTCGTCGTCTTCATGACCGACGACCAGACGGTCGAGTCGATGCGCGTCATGCCGAACGTGAAGACGCTGATCGCCGACCAGGGCGTCACCTTCGACAACAGCTTCGTCTCCTACTCCCTCTGCTGCCCGTCGCGCTCGACGTTCCTCACCGGCCAGTACGCGCACAACCACGGCGTCATGTCGAACGCGGCGCCGACGGGTGGCTACTACAAGCTCGACTCCACGAACACGCTTCCCGTCTGGCTCCAGCGCTCCGGCTACCAGACGATCCTGCTCGGCAAGTACCTGAACCAGTACGGCACGAGGAACGCCAGGGAGATCCCGCCGGGCTGGGGCCAGTGGTACGGGACGCCCGACCCGTCGACGTACCGGTACCGCAACTACACGATCAACGAGAACGGCACCCTCGTGAACTTCGGCAACACGGCCGCCGACTACAAGACGGACGTCGAGGCGAGCCTCGGCGTCGACCTGATCAACCGGCAGGCCGCCGATCCGCGGCCATTCTTCATGTGGGTCACGTTCCTCGCGCCGCACTCCGGCGGGCCGAGGGATCCGGACGACCCGAGCGGCATCTCGACGCCGCAGCCCGCGCCACGCCATCGCAACCACTTCGCGACCGAGCCTCTCCCGACCCCGCCGTCACTGAACGAGACCGACGTCTCCGACAAGCCGGCCGGGATCCGGAACCGACCTGCGCTCACCACGGCCAGGCTGAACGCGATCCGTGAGAACTACCAGCAGCGCCTCGAGTCGCTGCTCTCGGTCGACGAGGCGATCGCGCGGATGATGAACGCGCTCGCAGCGACCGGCAAGCTCGACAACACGTACGTCATCTTCACGTCGGACAACGGCTTCATGCACGGCGAGCACCGTGTCCCGCAGGGCAAGGTCGTCCTCTACGAGCCGTCGATCCGCGTGCCGCTGATCATCCGCGGGCCCGGGATCCCGGCGGGCCAGCGCCGCTCGCAGTTCGTCGTCAACGCCGACCTGGCGCCGACGATCGCCAAAGTCACCGGCGCGCAGCCCGGACGCGTGATGGACGGCCGCTCCCTGATTCCGTTCGCGCAGGACAAGCTCCTGCAGTCGGGCCGCGACATCCTCCTCGAGACGCCGACGTACTCGGCAGTCCGCTCGCCGAACTGGCTGTACGCGGAGTACACGACCGGCGAGAAGGAGCTCTACAACCTCGCGCGCGACCGGTACGAGCTGGACAGCCAGCAGGCCAATCCTGCGTTCGACCCGATGGAGGCCAACCTGGCCGCCCGCCTCGCGCGCCTGCGCGCATGCAAGGGCTCGGTCTGCCGCCAGGGCCCGCAGCTCGGTCTCGCCACGAAGCTCCAGCACCGCCGCGGCGTCCGCTCGTGCCGCGCGACGAGGGTGCTCTACCGAGTCGGCGGGCCGTCGTCGCGGCGGATCGCCAACGTCCGGTTCTACATCGACGGCCACCTGTTGAAGACCGACCGCCGCCGGCCGTTCAGCGTGCTCGTGCCGAAGCGATTCGCGAAGCCGAACGGCTCGCTCGTCGAGGCCGTGATCACGCTGACCGACTCGCGCCGACAGACGCTCGGGCACCGCATCGCCGGCTGCTCCTTCTAGCGCCGTTCCGACATAGGAGAGAATCGCGGCGTGCGGGTCGCCTCTTATCGCGCGCCGAACTTCGTCTTCACCGAGCACGAGTTCGAGCTCCCGCTCGACCATGGCGAGCCAAACGGCTCGACGATCACCGTCTTCGCCCGCGAGGTCGTCACCCCGGCGCACGAGCACGACGAGCGGCCGTGGCTCGTCTACCTCCAGGGTGGCCCGGGGTTCGAGGCGCCGCGCCTGCTCAAGCTCGTGGACGAGACGTGGTGGGACCGCGCGCTCAAGGACTACCGGTTGCTGCTCCTCGACCAGCGCGGCACCGGCCGATCGACACCGGTCGGGGAGCTTCCAGACATGTCTCCGCAGGAGCAGGCGGAGTACCTCACGCACTTCCGGGCCGACTCGATCGTCCGCGACGCCGAGGCGATCCGCCGGGAGCTCGGGGTCGAGAAGTGGAGCGTCCTCGGCCAGAGCTTCGGAGGCTTCTGCGTCGTCTCGTACCTGTCGCTCGCGCCCGACGGGCTCGCGGAGGCGTTCGTCACGGGCGGGCTTCCGCCGCTCGACCTCCACCCAGACGACGTCTACCGCAAGACGTACGAGCGCGCCCGCGCGAAGAACGCGGCGTACTACGAGCGCTACCCGGAGGACCGGGACCGGGTCAGCGAGATCGTCGAGCGGCTGGACGCGGAGGACGTGCGCCTGCCGACCGGCGACCGCCTGACGGCTCGGCGCTTCCGCCAGCTGGGGAACATCCTCGGGATGAGCTACGGCGCCGAGCAGCTCCATTACGTCCTGGAGCTCCCCTTCGGCTCGCGCGCCTTCCTCCACGACGCCCAGGACCAGATGTCGTTCGCGCGCAACCCGATCTACGCCGTGATCCACGAAGCCTGCTACGCGCCGGGCGTGGCGACCCGCTGGTCGGCCGAGCGCGTGTTCCCGGACGACCTGCGGGACGACCCGACGTTTCTCACCGGCGAGCACATCTATCCGTGGATGTTCGAGGAGTACGGGGCGCTGCGACCGCTCCGCGAAGCCGCTGAGATCCTCGCCGAGCACGAGTGGCCCGATCTCTACGACCCGGCGCGACTGGCCGAGAACGAGGTGCCGGCCGCGGCCGCGATCTACGCCGAGGACATGTACGTGGAGCGCGAGCTCTCCGAGCAGACCGCCGCGCGCATCCGCGGCCTGCGGCCCTGGGTCACGAACGAGTACGAGCACGACGGCCTGCGAGCGAACGGCCAGCGCGTCCTGGGCCGGCTCTTCGACCTCGTTCAGGGCCGGGCGTAGGTGCCGCTCCTCGAGCTGCAGGACGTCACGCAGCGCTTCGGCGGTGTCGTCGCCCTCGACGGCGTCTCGTTCACGGTCGACCAGGGCGAGATCGCGGGGCTGATCGGGCCGAACGGTGCGGGCAAGACGACCGCCTTCAACGTGATCACGCGCCTCTACAAGCCCGACTCGGGCGAGGTGCTCTTCGACGGCCGGAGCATCCTACGCTCGCCGCCCTACAAGGTCGTGCGCCGCGGGATCGCACGCACGTTCCAGAACGTCGAGCTCTTCCCGACGATGACGGTGCTGGACAACGTGCTCGTCGGCGCGCACACGCGCCGAGCCGCGCGGTCGCGGGCACGGGAGATGCTCGGTCACGTCGGGGTCGCCGACCTGGCGGAGCGGCCGGTGGCCGGCCTGCCCTACGCGACGCAGAAGCGCATCGAGCTGGCGCGCGCGCTCGTCACCGAGCCGCGGCTCCTCTTGCTGGACGAGCCCGCGGGCGGACTCAGCCACGAGGAGGTGGAGAGCCTGGCCGAGTTCATCACGCGCACGCGCAAGGAGTTCGCCCTGACGGTGCTCCTCGTCGAGCACCACATGAACCTCGTGATGCGGATCTCGGACTCGGTCACGGTGCTCGACTTCGGGAAGAAGATCGCGGGCGGCTCGCCGGCCGAGGTGCAGCGCGACCCGGCCGTGATCGAGGCCTATCTCGGGACGACGGAGTGACGCCCCTCCTCGAGCTCGAGGACGTCGAGGCGCGCTACGGCCCCGTGCGGGCGCTGCACGGCGTCTCGCTGAGCGTGGGGGAGGGCGAGGTCGTCGCCGTGCTCGGCGGAAACGGCGCCGGGAAGACGACGACGCTCCGCGCGATCTCCGGGCTCGTGTCGACCGCCGGCGAGGTCCGATTCGCCGGCGAGCGAATCTCGCGCGCCTCGCCCGAGCGCGTCGCTCGTGCCGGGATCGCCCACGTCCCCGAAGGCCGCGGCCTGTTCAACGAGCTCTCCGTCTACGACAACCTGAGGCTGGGAGCGTTCCTCCAGCGCTCCGGCTTCGACGAGGACTACGAGCGCGTCCGCGCGCACTTCCCGTGGCTCGAGGACCGGCGCGACCAGCAGGCGGGCACGCTGTCCGGTGGGGAGCAGCAGATGCTCGCGATCGCGAGGGCGCTCATGGCCCGCCCCCGGCTCCTGCTCCTCGACGAGCCGTCGCTCGGCCTCGCGCCGCTCGTCGTCCGCGAGATCTTCGCGATCCTCGGCGACCTGAACGAGAAGGAAGGGCTCGCCGTGCTCGTCGTCGAGCAGAACGCGAAGCTCGCGCTTCGCTCCTCGAGCCGCGCGTACGTGCTCGAGGTGGGCCGCGTCGCGCTCGAAGGCCCGAGCGCGGAGCTGGCCGAGAACGAGTCCGTGCGGAAGGCGTACCTCGGGTATTGACCCAGTTCCTGCAACAGGTCGTCGCGGGGCTCGCGTCAGGATCGATCTACGCGCTGCTCGCCCTCGGGATCGTGATCATCTACCGCTCGACCGGGATCGTGAACTTCGCCCAGGGCGAGATGGCGACGTTCACGACGTTCGTCGCCTGGACGCTCGTCGACCACGGCGTCGGCTACTGGGGCGCCTTCGCGCTGACGCTCGTGATCGCGTTCGCCGGGGGGATCGCGCTCGAGCGGACGATCGTGCGGCGCGTCGAGGGCGGGCCGGTGATCACCGCGGTGATCCTCACGATCGGCCTCTTCATCCTGCTCGGCGGGCTCTCGAACTGGATCTGGAAGGCCGAGGTGCGCTCGTTCCCGCCGGACCGGCCGTTCCCGACGAGCGCGTGGGACGTCGGCGGGGTCGCGATCTCGAAGCAGGACGCGGGGATCCTGGCGGTCACGGTCGTGCTCGTGCTCGCGCTGTGGGCGCTCTTCCAGCTCACGAAGCTCGGGCTCGCCCTCCGCGCGTCGGCGCTGAACCCGACGGCGAGCCGGCTCGTCGGGATCCGCGTGGGGTGGATGCTCGCGCTCGGCTGGGGGCTCGCGGCCGCGCTCGGCGCCGTCGCCGGGCTCTTCACCGCGGCCGCCAACCCGCCCCTCGACCCGAACATGATGCGCCCGGTTCTCATCTACGCGCTCGCCGCCGCGGTGCTCGGCGGCCTCGAGAGCCCGGTCGGCGCGATCGTCGGCGGCCTCGCGATCGGCGTCGTCCTGAACCTGATCGTCACCTACGACACGCACGTCCATCTCGACCTCGACCGGATGCGGATCCCGATGGCGTTCCTCGCGATCCTGATCGTGCTCCTCGTCCGGCCGGCGGGGATCTTCGGGAGGACGGCGGTGCGCCGTGTCTAGGCTCGCCACGGTGCGCGCCGCGGTCACGGCCGTCGCGCTCGTCGCCGGAATCGTCCTCGTCTACTTCCTCCCGCACGCGGACCGGATCGGCTACATCAAGGGCTCCCAGCTCGGCGTCTACTTCATCGCCATCCTCGGCCTGAACATCGTCACCGGGTACACCGGGCAGATCTCGCTCGGTCACGGCGCGTTCATGGCGATCGGCGGCTACACGACGGCGATCCTCGTCAGCGAGCACGGCGTGCGCGACCTCTGGACGATCCCGATCGCGGCGCTGGTCGCCGGGCTTGCCGGGTTCGTCGTCGGCGTTCCCGCGCTCAGGCTGTCCGGCCTCTACCTGGCGCTCGCCACCTTCGGGCTCGCGCTGGCGATGCCGGCGATCCTGAGCTGGGACAAGCTCGACGCGGTGACGAAGAGCGGTCAAGAGATTCAGCTCTTCAACAGCCCGCACCTGCTCGGGAAGGGCTTCGAGGACGTGCACTTCCTCGGGCGCACGCTGTCCTTCAACCACGCTGTCTACTACCTGACCTGGGGCATCGCCCTTCTCCTGCTCGCCGTGGCCTGGCTGATCCTGCGCGGAGCGCCGGGACGCGCGTTCCGAGCCGTGCGGGACAGCGAGCTCGCGGCCACCTCGTCCGGCGTGCGCGTCGCGACCTACAAGACGCTCGCCTTCGCGATCAGCGCCGCCTACGCGGGGATCGCGGGCTCGCTGTTCGTGATCGCGCTCGCCTTCGCCGACCCGCAGTCGTTCCCGGCCACCCTCTCGCTGACGCTGATCGTCGGCGCCGCGGTCGCCGGGCTCGGCTCGCTCTGGGGCGTCCTCGCCGGAGCCGCCTTCGTCCAGTTCCTGCCGGACTTCGCGGTGCACATCTCGAAGGCCCAAGGCGTGCCGGACACGGTCTACGGAGCCGCGCTGATCCTGATCGTGCTCCTGCTCCCGACCGGGGTGGCCGGAGGGCTCCGACGTGCTCTCAGTCCGCTAACAACTCGGCTATACACTCGGTCTCAGTCCCAGTGAGCCGAGTCCTTTTCATCGCCACCGCAGCGCTGCTCGCGCTCGGAATCCCGGTCGCCTTCGGCGGCACCCAGGCCGATCCCGGGATCACCGCGACGTCGATTCACATCGGCGGGACGACGCCGCTCTCCGGCTCCGCGCAGGCCTTCCAGTCGGTCGCCAAGGGCGCGGATGCCTACTTCAAGTACGTCAACTCGCGCGGCGGCGTGAACAAGCGGAAGATCAACTACGAGTACCTCGACGACCAGTACATCCCGTCGGAGACCGTCCGCCAGACGCGCGTCCTGGTCGAGGACAAGGACGTCTTCGCGATCTTCAACTCGCTCGGCACCGAGCAGAACGAGGCGATCCGCCCGTACCTGAACACGAAGGACGTCCCGCAGCTCTTCGTCGCGACCGGCGGGACGACGTTCGGCCGCGACTCCAAGCAGTACCCGTGGACGATCGCCTACCAGCCGACGTACATCGCCGAAGGGGCCATGTACGGCGCGTACATCAGGCGCACGAGCCCGAAGCAGAAGATCGCGATCCTCTACCAGAACGACAGCTACGGCGGCGACCTCGTCAAGGGCCTCGAGCGCGGGCTCGGCCCCCGGAAGTCGAACATCGTCTCGCGCGTGAGTTACGCCGCGACCGACGACAACGTGCAGTCCCAGATCGCGCAGCTTCGCTCGTCGAAAGCCGGGATCCTGATGCTGTTCGCGACACCGAAGTTCGTGATCCAGGCGTACCAGTACGTGAACGGCCTCGGCTGGAAGCCGAAGATCTTCGTGAACGCGGTCTCGAGCGCGTCGAACGTGATGGTGCTCTCGTCGAGCCAGGGGAAGAACAAGCGGGTCGAAGGGTCGATCTCGATCGTGTTCCTCAAGGACCCGAACGACCCGAAGTGGGCGAAGGACCCGGCCGTCCTGCTCTACCGCAAGATCATGAAGCGCTACGCGAAGGGGTCGAACATCAAGGACGTCTACAACCTGTACGGGATGTCGGTCGCGTTCACGTTCGTCGACGCGCTCAAGCACGCCGGCAAGAATCCGACGCGCGCCTCGCTGATGCGGGCCGCCACGCACCTGAACGAGCGGAACAACCCGTTCCTGCTGCCGCGGATGTCGGTGCGGACGGCGGCGAACGACCACTACCCGCTCGACCAGGCGCGCCTCCAGCGCTGGCACAACGGCCGCTGGATCTCCTTCGGCGGGCTCTTGAAGGCGCGTAGCTAACGCGGTCACGAGCTCGAGCGGTCGCCGGCGGTGCGGGCTTCATCGCGTTCGGCGGGCCGACGATCGTCGCGGGGCTCGTGCCGTGGCTCCTGACGGGCTGGCACGCGGACGAGCAGTCGGCCGGGCTGAAGGCGCTCGGCTGGGTCGTGCTCGTGGCGGGCGCGGCGCTCGTCCTCGAGACGACGGCGCGGTTCGCGCTGCACGGCCGCGGGACGCCGGTACCATGGGCGCCGCCCGAGCGATTCGTCGAGCGCGGCTCCTACCGGTTCGTGCGCAGCCCGATGTACCTCGGCGTGCTCCTGCTGGTCGTCGGGCAGGCGCTGATCCTCGGTCGCGAGGTTCTCTACGGGTGGGCGCTCGCGGCGTGGCTGATCTTCAGCGCGTTCCTCGTCCTCTACGAGGAGCCGCAGCTACGCGACCGCTTCGGCGCCGGCTACGACGATTACCGACGCCGCGTCCGTCGCTGGATCCCTAGTCGTCCCAGTAGTTCTCGATGTTGACCGCGTCACCCGGTCCGCCCGGGCAACCGATCGCGAGCATCTCGACTCCCTCGGGGCCGGCCCGGAAGCCGCGCGGCGTGTCGTGGTGCACGCGAATCGCGTCCCACGGCCCCATTTCCTTGAGCTCGTCGCCGAGCTTCACCTCGACGCTGCCGCTCAGGACGACGTACACCTCCTCCTGCGTCTTGTGCGTGTGCCCCCACGGCACGGTGTAGTTCGGAGCCACGCGCTGGTAGGTCAGGCCGACCAGCTCGGCGTCCAGGGCAACGCGTGCAAAGCGCGCTTCGAGGTCGGGCGAGAGGTTCCACTTCGGCGCCTGGTCCTCGACCTCTTTCAGGTTCACGATCGTGTATTCGCTCATGGCGACGATTCTTTCAGGTTGGTACAGTCAGAGCGGAATGCAGCAGGAGCTCCTTTCCTAGCGCAGGAAGCGAACGCGGCGAGAGCCGCGCGGAGCTTCCCACGGCCTCTCATCTGAGAGGCTTTTTCGTATCTGGAGGCAGCAGTGGACGCGTACGAGCCGGAGACAATCGAGCGGAAGTGGCAGGAGGCCTGGGAGGCCGAGCGGGCCTTCTACGTCCCCAACCCCGAGCCCGG
>DATBGG010000108.1:0-7707 GCA_036558065.1 Gaiellaceae bacterium
CGAGCGCGGCGACGACATCCACACGGCGACGGCCGTCGAGGTGCTGGGCGTGGAGCCGGCGGAGCTGACCTCGGGCCAGCGCTCGGTGGCGAAGATGATCAACTTCGGGATCGTCTACGGCATCTCGTCGTTCGGCCTCTCGGAGAACCTCGAGATCCCGCGCGACGAGGCACAGGCGTACATCGACGCGTACCTCGCGCGCTTCCCGCACGTGCAGGACTTCATCAAGCGGACGATCGAGCAGTCCGAGCGCGACGGTTACGCCACGAGCTTGATGGGCCGGCGGCGCCCCGTTCAGGAGCTGCGCGCCCAGAACCGCCAGACGCGCTCGCTCGGCGAGCGGCTCGCCGTCAACTTCGTCATGCAGGGCTCGAACGCGGACATCATCAAGGTCGCGATGGTGCGGATCCACGACCGGCTCCGCGAGGAGGGGAGAGGCGCGCGGCTCGTGCTCCAGGTGCACGACGAGCTGCTGCTCGAGGTTCCGGACGTCGAGCTCTCGAAGGTCAAGGAGCTCGTGCGGGAGGAGATGTGCGGCGCCTACGACCTCGACCCGCCGCTCGCCGTCGACGTCGGCACCGGCGACGATTGGCACGAGGCCAAAAGCTGAAAGTCCGGCGTCGGTTTCACCGACGCCATGACGACTTTCAGCTTGGGGATCGTCGTCGCCCAACGGTCTTGGGACATGCCAGGCAAAGCCCGGCATGTCGCCCCGCGCAAATTGAAAGGATCGGTCGGATGAAGTCTGCGGAGACGACGATCGATCCCGAGAGCGGCGAGTCCCTCGAAAAGATCCTTGTCGAGCTGCCGTCTCACCACTGGAGCGGTCATGATGGAGAACGCGTCTGGGCCAAGCCGCTCGAGGACGGAATCTACGAGATCCGTAACACTCCCTGGTATGCGTACGATCTGAACTGGGGCGACGTCGTGCGCTGCGACGGAATGTCATCTGCAGATTTGCCGACCGTGGCGCAGGTCATCCGGCCCGGCGGACACCGCACGCTGAGGCTCTTCTTCGAGGATGTCGGGGACGCTGACCGCGAGCAGATTCTGAGAGAGATCAACCGGTTAGGAGCGACATACGAGAACGGCGACGACGTTCTCTATGGCTTGGACGTAGAGCCGGGCAGGAGCCTCGAGGCGTTACTCGATTATCTCGCCATTCAGGAAGAGGCCGGCCTGCTTACCTGGGAAACGGGTTGGTCTTGAGAGTCAGCCTTTCAGACGGCGTCTCGCTCAACGTCGTCGAGGTCGGCGACGGGTTTCCGCTGATCGTGCTGCACGGCGGGCCCGGGCTCGACCACAGCATGTTCCGGCCCTTCCTCGATCCGCTCGGTAACGAGTTCCGGCTGCTGTACGTCGACGAGCGCGGGCAGGGCCGCAGCGACCGCGTCGACCCGGAGACGCTCTCACTCGAGGTCTTCGCGCGCGACGTCGACCTGCTCGCCGAGGCGCTCGAGCTGGAGCGCTTCGCGCTGCTCGGTCACTCCTTCGGCGCGATCGTCACGACGAAGCACGCGATCGAGCTCGGAACCGCCGCCGCCTACGTGATCTCCGGCGGTGGGGACTCCAGCGAGGCACTCGACGACGACGTGCACGCCTCGCTCGATGCGATGGGCGACGACGGTGTGGCGATCGAGGCCAGCTGGGAGCAGGAGAAGACGGTCGCCACCGAAGACGAGCTGAAGGAGCTCCTGCGCACGCAGATGCCGTTCCATTTCGCGGGCGATCCTCCGCCCGGCTACGGCGACGAGACGATCGGATCGCCGGAGGTGCTGCGCTACTTCGCGAACATCGGCTACGGCGACTTCGACTACCGGCCGGGCCTCGCCAAGGTCTCGAAGCCGACGCTCGTCGTCGTCGGCGAGCACGACCGCACGACGACGCCCCGTGCGGCCCGTGTTCTGCACGAGGGGATCGCCGGCAGCGAGCTCGTCGTGCTCCCGGGGGTGGGGCACATGAGCTTCGTGGAGACTCCCGAGCCGTACATCGACGCCGTCCGGACCTTCCTCCGTGGGGCGACCGCCTGATGTGGCGGATCAGGCTCTGGCTGGAGAAGGTCGGCTGGAAGCCCGTGGCGATCGGCGCGGCGATCGTCGTGGTCGCACTCGCGGCCGCGGGCGCAGCGTTTGCGCTGCTCTCAGGCGGCGACGACGAGGCCTCGGCTCCGACGACGACTGCCCCCGAGGAACGGACGAATCTCTACTACCTGCGCGCAGTCGCGCCCGTGGTCAAGCCCAACGGCTGCTCGATGACGATCCGCTTCGTCTGGAAGCCCGCCTACCACTCGATCCAGTACCTCGGAACGGACGCCGTGATCACCGTGTCCGGAACCGACATCGGCGGCTCCTACCGGAAGAAGTACACGCGCAAGGGCCTGGCCCTCGACGTCGGCCCGGTGTCCCTCCTGGGCGGCTACAAGGTCTGGTCGGCGCGGGTGACCGCGATGGACGGCGATCCGCCTGGAAACGACACGACCGTCCAGACTGCGACGCCTACAGGCACCAAGTGCGACTGATCGGGCCGCGCCCGCAAACGACCTTTCTTCCAGGGCTATACTGCGCGGCTCGATATGACCAACGACACGGTTGATACGAACGCGACGACGACGCTGACCGAGGCGGACGTCTGGACGACGGGCCCAGACGGGGAGCAGATCCCCAACTACGAGGCCACGTTCCCGACCATCAACGAGGGCGAGGTCGTCCACGGCACAGTCGTGCGCGTCGACAAGGACGAGGTCCTGGTCGACATCGGTTACAAGTCGGAAGGCGTGATCCCGGTTGCGGAGCTGTCGATCCGGCGTTCGGTCAACCCGGAGGACGAGGTCAAGCTGGGCGACGAGATCGACGCGCTCGTGCTCACGAAGGAGGACGCCGACGGACGGCTGATCCTCTCGAAGAAGCGCGCGCGCTTCGAGATCGCGTGGAAGGCGATCGAGGCCGCGGCCGAGAGCGGCGAGGCGGTCATCGGCAAGGTGATCGAGGTCGTCAAGGGCGGCCTGATCCTCGACCTCGGCGTGCGCGGCTTCCTGCCCGCGTCGCTCGTGGACATCCGCCGCGTGCAGGATCTCGACGAGTTCCTCGGACAGGAGCTCCGGACGAAGGTGATCGAGCTGAATCGCTCGCGGAACAACGTCGTCCTCTCGCGCCGCGCCGTCCTCGAGGACGAGCGCAAGGAGATGCGCCAGGCGATCCTCGATCGGCTGTCGCCCGGCGATGTCGTCGAGGGCCAGATCTCGAACATCGTCGACTTCGGCGCGTTCGTCGACCTCGACGGAATGGACGGCCTGATCCACATCTCCGAGCTCTCGTGGAGCCACGTCAACCATCCGTCCGAGGTGCTCGAGATCGGACAGACGGTCCAGGTCAAGGTGCTCGACATCGACCGCGACCGCCAGCGGATCTCGCTCGGGCTCAAGCAGACGCAGTCGGATCCTTGGCAGCAGGTCGTCGACGCGTACAACGAGAACGACGTCGTCCAGGGCAAGGTGACGAAGGTCGTCACGTTCGGCGCCTTCGTCGAGATCATGCCCGGCGTCGAGGGGCTCGTTCACATCTCCGAGCTCGCACAGCATCACGTCGAGAATCCGCGCGAGGTCGTCTCCCAGGGCGACGTCGTGAACGTGAAGATCATCGAGGTCGACGCGGAGCGCCGCCGGCTCTCGCTGTCGCTGAAGCGGGTCGAGGAGAGCGACGACGTGCAGCCGCGGGCGGACGGCCAGCCGCTCGAGACGCCTTCACCCACCCCGGCGCCGCAGATCGACCTCTCGGACGATGTCTTCGCAGAGGAACGCACGCAGGAGGAGGCGACCGACGAGGCGCTTGCAGAGACGCCCGTCGCGGAGTCGACTCCCGAAATTCCGGCCGGCGAGCCAGAGATCGAGCCGGAGGACACGGATGCGAGCATCGAGGCGGATGCGGTCGCGCCAGAAGAGCAGGGCCCCGGCGATTCCGAGGGCGAGCCCCCGGCCGCGCCGGAAGAGGCTGAAGAACAGCAATAGACCGCTAGCCGTCGCGATCACCGGCGGCATCGGAGCGGGGAAGAGCGAGACGCTGGCCGCGTTCGCGCGTCACGGCGCCGCGACGATCTCGAGCGACGAGGTCGTGCACGAGCTGTACGCCGACCCCGACGTAAAGGCTGCTCTCGAGGAGCGCTTCGGGACGAGCGAGAAGGCGGCGATCCGGGAGCGGGCGGTCGGCGATCGCGAAGCGCTCGTCTGGCTCGAGGGCCTCCTGCACCCACGCGTCCTGGCGCGCACCGAGGCGTGGCGGGACGAGCTCGCCG
Organism: Gaiellaceae bacterium; assembly: GCA_036558065.1. Classification (GTDB taxonomy): domain Bacteria; phylum Actinomycetota; class Thermoleophilia; order Gaiellales; family Gaiellaceae; genus VAXT01. The sequence goes on from DATBGG010000108.1 coordinate 4,288, forward strand.
CGGGGCCGGATCCTCCCGCGATCGCCGTGAACGAGGTGCCGCTCCTGTACGAAGCGGGCGCGGAGAGCCGTTTCGACGCGGTCGTCGTGATCACCGCGCCACGTGAGCTGCGCGCCGAGCGTGCGGGCGACCGGCTCGACGAACGCGAGCAGCGGCTGATCTCCGACGAGGAGAAGCTGAAGCGCGCCGACTTCTCGTACGTCAACGACGGGTCGCTGGACGACCTCGACGCGTTCGTGGCCGACGTCGTTCGTAGGCTGAGCGCCCCGTGACGATCAGGCGCTTTGTCTCACTGCTGATCCTCGTCGCCGCCGTCTCCGTCGGCTTCGTCTACCTGCGCGACGGCGAGCCCACGTGGTTCGACCGCATCCGCTATCCGCTGCACTACGAGCAGATCGTGCGCGGCCACGCGCGCAATTACGACCTCGACCCGGCCCTCGTCGCGGCGGTCATCTACCAGGAAAGCAAGTTCAGAGCCGACGCCAAGTCGAGCTCGGGCGCGATCGGGCTCATGCAGCTGCGGCCGGACACGGCCAAGGGGATCGCGATCCGCACCGGCGGCAGCCGCTTCCGGACCTCCGACCTCTACAACCCGGAGATCAACGTCCGCTACGGGTCGTGGTACCTGCGGCACCTGCTCGACAAGTACCACGACGAGAAGACTGCGCTCGCCGCGTACAACGCAGGCCAGCGGAACGTCGACCGCTGGCTCGAAGAGGGCAAGGGCATCCAGTTCTCGGAAACCCGTGCCTACGTCGACCGCGTCGAGCACCTGAAGGGCGTCTACGCCCGCGCGTACGACCTCTAGGAAGCCCATAACCATGCGCTTCAGCTGGGGTTTTCAACCCTGATGTCTCCATCTCGTCAAAAAGACACTTGACAGGCATCAGAGTGATGTCATAATGACGCCATGGAGATGGCACGATTTATCGAAGCGCTCGAGTCCGACCTTGCTTCAGTTGCCGCCGTCGGAGACGAGCAGACCCGCGCCGCGGCCGAACGCGTGTTGCAGGCGATCCGCGGATCGGCGGGCCTGCGGCTCCTCGACGCACTGGGCGAGGCGGCTCTCGAGCTCAGCGCCCAGCTGCCAGACGGGCACGTCGAGGTGCGGCTCGTCGGCCAGGATCCGGCCTTCGTGTACGTCGGCGAGGAGGAAGCCCCTCCGGAGCCGGCGGCCGAGGACGGGCTGACCGCCCGCATCACGCTCCGCCTGCCCGAGTCGCTCAAGGCGACGATCGAGGTGGCGGCCGCACGAGAAGGAATTTCCGTGAACAGCTGGCTCGTCCGCGCCCTTTCGCGCGGCGCTGCCGGGCCGGCAAGACGGTCAGGCAAACGGCTCCAGGGCTACGCCCAGGGCTGAGAAGGAGGGAGAGCCAGATGGCAACCAAGTTCTATCCATTGCCTTTCGGACATACAGAGATGCGCGTCGACCGGCGTCCGCCCAAGCGGCCGCGCCCGAGGCCGGCCCGATGAGGCGCGAGACGTTCCAGACACCAGGCCCGCTTGCGTTCGACATCCGTGTGCCGAGCGGGGAGGTCGAGCTCGAGACCGTCGACGGCACCGAGACAGTTGTGGAGCTCTCGGCGAACACCGAGCTCGAGGAGGAAGCGCGAATCGAGCTGCGGCCCAGGCGCGACGGGCACGAGGTGAGTGTCGTGATCGAGAAGCGCTCCGGGCTCTTCCGCGGGCTCCGGGAAGAGGTGCGGCTGCGCATCAGCGCTCCTCCGGGAGCAGACGTCGAGGTCTCGACCGCCTCCGCGGACACGGAAGGCCGCGGCGAGTTCGGCAAGGTCAACGTGAACACCGCCTCGGGCGACGTCTCGTTCGAGCGCGCCACGGGCGACGTGACGATCAACTCGGCGAGCGGTGATCTCAAGATGGACGACGTCGGCGGCGGGCTCACGGTGAACACGGCCTCGGGCGACGTCGAGCTCCGCCATCTCGCCGGCAACGGCAAGATCCGCTCTGCTTCCGGCGACGTCCAGCTCGAGGAAGCGGACGCCTCGATCAAGGTGCAGACCGCCTCCGGTGACGTCCAGATCGACAGCGTCCGGGAGGGCGACGTCGTCCTCCAGACGGCTTCCGGGGACATCGAGGTCGGGATCAGGAAGGGCTCGAAGCTGTGGATCGACGCGAAGTCGATGAGCGGCGAGACGCGCTCCGACCTCGAGGTCGGAGATGCGCCTCCCGACGGGGACGGCCCGATGGTCGAGGTGCGTGCAACTGCAATGAGTGGCGACATCACGGTCAAGCGCGCCTAGGGGCCATGTCCGTCGCAGTCGGCATCGAAGCCCGCCCCGCGCGGGAGGAGGCCCCACAGCCTCTGACCCGGCAACCGCTGTTCGTGCGGTTCTGGATCGGGCAGACGATCTCCGTCTTCGGAGACCAGATCAGCGCGCTCGCGATCCCGTTGACGGCGATCCTCGCGCTCGACGCGTCGGCGCTCCAGATCGGGATCCTGACCTCGCTCGTCTGGCTCCCGCACCTGCTCTTCTCGCTCCCGGCGGGCGTCTGGATCGACCGGCGCGCGCACCGTCGCCGCAACATGATCGTCGCGGACGTCCTCCGGGCGGCCACGCTCGCGACGATTCCCGTCGCCTGGTGGCTGGGCGTGCTGACGATCGGGCAGCTGCTCGCGGTCGCGTTCGCGGTCGGCGCGCTCACGGTCTTCTTCGACCTCTCGAACGTCTCGTTCTTCGTCGCGCTCGTGCAGCGCTCGCAGTACGTCGACGCGAACAGCAAGTTCTCCACGACCCGGTCGCTCTCGTACATCGCCGGGCCGACGACCGCGGGCTTTCTCGTGCAGGCTCTGAGCGCCCCGGTGGCGATCGCGGCGGACGCGCTCTCGTTCGTCGCCTCCGCGATCGCCCTGCGCGGTGTCCGGGTGGCCGAGCCCGAAGTCGAGCGGAACGGGACGAGCGCGCGCGAGGAGCTCCGCGACGGCTTCCGCTACCTCGCCCGGCAGAAGGTGCTGCGGGCGGGAGTCGCCTGCACGAGCACGATCAACTTCTTCGGCTTCTTCATCTCCACGATCTTCGTCCTCTACGCGAGCAGGACGCTCGGACTGAGCGCCGGCGCGATCGGGCTCATCCTCGGCGCAGCGTCGTTCGGCGCGCTCGCCGGAGCCCTGATCGCGCCGCGCGTGGGGCGCAGGCTCGGGATCGGACGCGCGGTCGTCGTCGGATCGATCCTCTTCCCGGCTCCGATGGCGCTCTTCCCGCTTGCGCACGGCTCGCACTGGCTGAGCGGCTCGATGCTGCTCGCCGGCGAGTTCCTGGCCAGCGTCGGAGTGATGGTCTTCGACGTCAACCAGAACAGCCTGATGGTGATGATCATCCCGCAGGCCGTCCGTAGCCGCGTCGTGGGAGTCACGCGGTTCTTCAACTACGGGACGAGGCCGTTCGGGGCGCTGCTGGGCGG
>DATBGG010000109.1:0-2902 GCA_036558065.1 Gaiellaceae bacterium
GTAGCTCTTGTGCACGTCGGTCTCGACCTGGCAGTCCTCGAGGCTGGCCGCGAACGTGATCGACTCGAGCAGCTCGCGTACGAGATCGGCGAGCTTCTTCGGATCCTGCGAGCGCACGTCGACGAGGAACGTGCACCACTCGGGGACGATGTTGCTCGCGGTTCCTCCGTCGATCAGCCCGACGTTCGCAGTCGTCTCCTCGTCCACTCGCCCCAGTTTGAAGTCGGCGATCGCCTTCGCCGCCGCTGCGATCGCGGACCGGCCCTCTTCGGGGTACATGCCCGCGTGCGCGGCGCGCCCGTGCAGCGTGACCTTCATCGAGTGCGAGTACGGCGCGCCGAGAATGACTTCCCCGATCGGAGCTGCCTGGTCGTAGACGTACCCGATCCGAGCCTGCAGACGGGAATGGTCGAACGCCGCTGCCCCGAGCAGGCCGACCTCCTCCTTCGGCGTGAAGAGCAGCTCGAGCCCCCCGTGCGGCCGGTTCTCGGACAGGATCCGGCGTGTCGCCTCGAGCATGACGGCGACCGCCGACTTGTTGTCTGCGCCGAGGATCGTCCCTGCGCCGTTGCGGATGACGCCGTTCTCGAGCACGGGGTCGATGCCCGCCTGCGGCGGAACCGTGTCGAGATGGGCGCACAGGAAGAGTGGTGTGCCGCCCCCGGTGGGCTCGACGCGCGCGTAGAGGTTCCCCGTGTTCGAGTCGATCTGCGCGCCGGCCTCGTCCTCGCTCACGTCGAGCCCGAGGTCGCGCATGTACTCGGCGACGAGGTCGGCGACCGCGCGCTCGTCGCCGGGCGGGCTCGGCACTGCGGCGAGCTCGGTGAAGAGCGCGACGACCTCGTCGGACACGACGCGATCTTAGGTTGGACTGGAGGGTTCGGCGCGATATGGCTCGTCGCCGGGGTGCGATGGTCGTTCCGTGGCCGCGGACGCAGGGAGCCCCGGTAGTCCTGCACTACCGGGGCGACTGAGGACCCGGCCACGGGGCGAGCAGCGCAGCCCGGCGGCTCAGTCCATATTGCGCCAAACAGTCTGCAACCACTTGACGGGGTTCCCTACCGGTCCGGACAATGCCGGAGTGCCACGACTCGCGGCCGTCGTCCTCGCGGTCGTCCTCCTCGCGCCGCCGGCCGCAGGCGCCGCGGGGCAGACGCCACTCGCGCGCAAGCTCTCGCGCGCTCTCGCCGTGCCGCACGTCGCGAAGTCGCGCACGTCGGCGCTCGCGGTCGACCTGACGAGCGGCAGGCAGCTCTACGCGCGCAACCTGGCTCTCCCGCTGATCCCCGCCTCGAACGAGAAGCTGGCCGTCACGTACGCCTCGCTCCTGGCGCTCGGCCCGAGCTACCGGTTCTCGACGGACGTCCTCGGGGAGGGCGAGCTGGACGGGACGCTCTGGCGCGGCGACGTCGTGCTCAAGGGCTACGGCGACCCGACGCTGTCGACGCTCGACCTCCTCTCGCTGGCCTCGCAGATCCGTTCCCAGGGCATCCGCCGCGTGAGCGGCCACATCATCGGTGACGAGTCGTTCTTCGACTCACGCCGCATGGGGCCGGGCTGGAAGCCCTACTTCTTCCTCAACGAGTCGCCTGCGCTGTCGGCGCTCGTCGTCGACCGCGGCCGCTACCAGGGCTACCTGACCCGGCAGCCCGCGCTGGCGGCGGCGCTCTCGTTCCGGAAGGCGCTCCTGAGGGCGGGCGTCACGGTCGCAGGCCGGGCGTTGACGGGGACGGCCGATCCCGCCGCGGTGCCACTCGCGACGATCGAGTCCGTGCCGCTCGACCTGGTGCTGCGCTTCATGGATCACGAGAGCGACAACTTCACGGCAGAGATGCTCCTGAAGCAGCTCGGCGCCGGAACCGGGCCCGGTATCCAGGGCACGACCACGGCCGGAGCGCAAGTCGTCCACCAGCTCCTGGCGGAACAGCAGATCCCGACCACCGGCGTGCGCATCGTCGACGGTTCCGGCCTCTCGCGGCTCGACCGGCTGACGACCGAGGCGGTCGTGGCGATGCTCCGCTCGAGCTGGCTCGACGAGGACCTGCGCGAGATCCTGGTCGCGTCGCTGCCGGTCGCAGGGCGGAGCGGGACCCTCGGCACGCGAATGCGCGGGACCGCCGCCGCGGGGCGGGTGCGCGCGAAGACGGGCACGCTCAACCAGGCATCCGCGCTCTCGGGCTACGCGAAGCGGCGCTACGCCTTCTCCGTGATTCAGAACGGCCCCGGGCTCTCGATCTACTGGGCGCGGCGCGCGCAGGATCGCTTCGCGACGGTGCTAGCCGCTCAGTAGCTTCGTCAGCGCGGCTTCGTCGAGGACAGGAACGCCCGCCTCCTGGGCCTTCTTCAGTTTCGAGCCCGGTTCCTCGCCGACGATCAGCCCGGCTGTTTTCTTCGAGACCGAGTTCGAGACCTTCGCGCCCTTCGCCTCGAGCGCCTGCGCCGCCTCGTCGCGCGTGAACGACTCGAGCGTGCCGGTGATCACGTAGGTCTGGCCCGTGAGCGGCCCTTCGACCGGCTTCAGCTCGTCGCCCGACTCGAAGCGCAGCCCGAGCTCGCGCAGCTCCTGAACGAGCTTCAGGTTCTCCTCGTCCGAGAACCATTCGGCGATGCCCTCGGCGCGGCCCGGCCCGACGCCCTCGGCCTCCTGGATCTCCTCCTGGGTCGCTGCGATGAGCTTGTCGATCGAGCCGAAGTGCGCGGCCAGGTTCCGCGCGGTCACCCAGCCGGTGTCGGGGATGTTCAGCCCGGCGAGGACGCGGTGGAACGTGAGGTTCTGCTTCGACTGCTCGATCGAGGCGATCGAGTTCCCGGCGGAGATCTCGCCGTAGCCGTCGAGCTCCATCAGCTGCTCCTTCGTCAGCCGGTAGAGGTCGGGCAGCGAGGTGACGATCCCCTCGCGCCA
>DATBGG010000110.1:0-7143 GCA_036558065.1 Gaiellaceae bacterium
ATCTCGGAGGCGTGGATGACGATGGTCTTCCGCGACGGGTTCTTCCACGGCGACCCGCACCCGGCGAACATCCTCGTGCTCAAGCCCGACGTGATCGGGCTCGTCGACTTCGGCCTGGCCGGAAAGCTCACCGACGACGACATCGCGAAGGCGACGCGGCTCTTCATCGACGTCGCGAACGAGCAAGTCGAGAACCTCCCGAAGCGGCTCGCCGATCTCGGCGTTCGCTACCCGAAAGAGCGCGAGGACGAGTTCCTCCAGGAAATCCGCGAGCTCTTCTACCGCTACTACGGAGCGAGCCTCGCCGAGATCGACCCGCTGCAGGTGATCCGCGAGGTCTTCGGCGTCATCTACTCGCTCAACCTGCGGCTCCCGACCCGCTTCATCATCCTCGACAAGGCGATCGCGACGCTGGCGTCGGTCGGCGTCGAGCTGTACCCGGACTTCAACGTATTCGAGGTCGCGAAGCCGTACGCGCGGAGCCTGCTACTCGGTCGGTACACGCCGGGACGGATGATCCGGCGCGCTCGTCGCGAATCGCTCAAGCTCGCATCCGTCTTCGCCGAGTACCCGTATCAGGTGCACGACGTGCTGGAGCAGATGAGAGACGGTCAGATCGAGGTCGGCTTCGTCCACAAGGGACTGGACGACTTCATGAGGCAGCTCGACGTCGGGATCAACCGGCTGATCATCGCGTTCGTCGTCGCCGCGGGATTGATCGGATCGAGCCTGATCGGAGTCTTCGCCACGTCCGGGCCGCAGGTGCTCGGGCTGAACGTCGTCTCCGCGTTCGGGTTCTTCATCGCGGGCGTCCTCGGGCTGTGGCTGATGTGGGGGGTCTTCCGCTCGGGGAGGATCTGATGCGGGCCGCCCTCGTCGTCCTGCTCCTGGTGGCGGTCGGCGCCGGAGCGTGGGCGTACAAGCACGAGCGCGACCAGCGGCGCGAGGACGTTGCCGGCCTCGAGCAGCAGCTGCAATCGGTCGAGCGGAACATGACCGCGGCGCGTCGCCAGGACTCTGCGCTCTCCGCGCGCGTGCGCGGGGTCAGCCGGCGCCAGCTGAAGGCCAGGGTTGCGCGCACGACGCTCGCGGCCCGCGTGAGGAAGAGCGTCTTCACCGTCACGGCGTCGCTCGACGAGGGCACCGCCTGGGTCGCCTGGGTCAAGGGCCGCAAGTCGTACCTGCTGACCGCGAACCACGTCGTCGTCTTCAGCGTCGCCCGCCACGAGCTCAAGGTGCGGATCCACGAGGGCAGGCGTGTCTGGGAGGGCAAGATCGTCAAGACCGACGAGGGGAACGACCTCGCGCTGATCGTCGTGCCGCACCGGATCGCGCCGCCGCTCTGGCAGCGGCCGTACTTCAAGTCGCCGCTCGTCGGAGACGAGCTGATGCTCGCGGGAAGCCCGCTGGGCTACGAGGGCTCGATCACGTCGGGCGTCGTCGGTCGCGTCTCGTCCGACGAGATCCAGACCGACGCCGCGGCCTATCCCGGGATCTCCGGCGGCCCGGCCGTCGATGCGGAGGGCCAGGTCGTGGGCGTCGTCTCGTCGGGCGAGGGTGAGAACCTGAACTTCCTCGTGCCGATCAAGCGGGCGTGCGTCAGGCTCCGGCACTGCGGCCAGGGCCGTTAGCGGCGGCTGTCGATTCTTCGGCACACACTCGGCTGAAAGGACATCTGGCGGAGGCCGCGGGGCGGCGCTAGCGTCGATTGCATGTCGAGCGCTCTCCTTCTCGCCGAGCCCGAGGAGGCCACTCGGAGCTTCCTCGAGCGGCACCTCGCTCAAGACGGGTTCGACGTGGTCGGCGCCGAGGACGGTGAGGCGCTCGACCTGCTGGAACGCGTGTGCCCCGACCTCGTGCTGATCGGGGACCCTGAAGGGCTCGAGCTCTGCCGGAGACTGCGGGAGCGCGACCGCGACGTGCCCGTGATCCTCCTCGGCGCCCAGCAGTCGGATCCCGTCGACCGCGTGCGCGCATTCGACCGCGGCTGCGACGACTACCTCGACCGGCCGTTCCACTACGCCGAGCTCGTCGCACGGATCCGCGCGGTGCTGCGGAGAGTCGCGCCGCCGGAGTCCGAGCGGCTCGTCGCCGACGAGATCGAGATCGACCGGCCGACCAGGCGCGTGACGGTCGCCGGGCGCCGAGTCGCGTTGCCGGCGAAGGAGTACGAGCTTCTGCTCGAGCTTGCAAGCGACCCGCACCGGGTCTTCACAAAGGACGAGCTGCTGCGCGAGGTCTGGGGCTTCCGCGCCCAGGCGCGCACGCGCACGCTCGACTCCCATGCTTCGCGCCTGCGTCGCCGCCTCGGCGGCCCCTACGTCCGGAACGTGTGGGGAGTCGGCTACTGCCTGCTCGAAGAGTGACGAAGCGGGCCCCGCCCAGCCACGTGAGGCCCGCTTCGGTTCGATCGACGTCTAGCCCTGGAGCGGCTTGCCCGTCTCCAGCAGCGTCTTCAGGCCGCTGAGGATGTACTCCCAGCCTCCGGCGACGCCCTCGGCCGTCTTCGGCGAGGCCTCGAGCTGGTCGTGCGTGACGGTCAGCTTCGTGACGCCGCCTTCCTGCGGCTCGATCTCCCAAGTCACCCGGCTGTGCGGCTCGGCGCCCATCTCCGGGTCGTAGAGCGCCCGCCACGTGTGCTTGAGCACCTTCGGGGGGTCGGACTCGAGGATCTCGCCGTCGACCACCGTGTCGCTACCGGCCACGCTCAGGTAGGGCGTGCCGGGCTCGAAGGTCGAGTCGATCCTCGTCCCGTGGAAGTACTTCGTCGTGAACTCCGGCTTCGTGATCGCGTCCCACACCTGCTCGGGCGTGGCGCGGATGAAGACGGCGTACACCTGTGTCGCCTGCTCGGTCATCGTGGTCATGCAGTGTCCTCCAATTCGGACTTGAGGTCGGCGAGCGCGGAAACCTGGCGCTCGCGGTACTTGTCGATCCACCGGTCGTGGATCAGCCGGATCGGGACGGGATTGAGGTAGTGGAGCTTCTCCCGGCCCTGGCGGCGCGCGACGACGAGGCCCGCCTCTTCGAGGACCCGCAGGTGCTTCATCACTCCGAACCGGGTCATGTCCAGCTCGGACTCGAGCTCCGTGAGCGTACGGCCGTCACGCTCGTAGAGCCGGTCGAGGAGATGCCTGCGGGTCGGGTCAGCGAGAGCCCTGAAGACGCGGTCGTCGTCGTTCGTCATGGCTCGCATGATAGGTGACCAAAAGGTCACATGTCAAGCTGTGGCTGGATCGCGCCCTCGAGCGTGAGCAGCTGCTCCTTGCGTTCCAAGCCGCCGCCGTAGCCGACGAGGGAGCCGTTCGCGCCGACCACGCGGTGGCAGGGAAGGACGATCGGGACCGGGTTCCGGTTCATGACGACCCCGACGGCTCGTGCAGCCTTGGGGCGGTGTGCCTCCGCGGCAAGCGTCCCGTAGGTCGTCGTCTGCCCGTACGGGACGCGGGCCAGGCGCTTCAGGATTTCACGGTTGAAGCCCGTCACGCGGAGATCGAGAGGAAGCTCGAACTCCGTGCGCTTGCCCTCGAAGTACTCGTCGAGCTGCCGCCGCACGGGTTCGATCGGCTTCGCGGCGCGCAGGACGCGGACGCCGAACGTCTCGGCGAGCGACTCGAGCTGCCGCTCCGGATCCGGGTCGTAGGAGATCCGGCACAGGCCGCGCTCGGTCGTCGCGACGAGGAGCGTCCCGACCGGCGTCTCGGCCAGGTCGTACGCGACGTCGAGCAACCCCGCCGCGGCGGCGGCCTCGCGAAAGCGCTTGTCCAGTGTGGGGGAGACGGTCATTGCATCCTCCTTCTCAATCTGCGGACCCCGGAAGAAGCGGCCTGGCGCGCGGCGTCCTCGGAGGAGCCGAGGGCGGCGCCGATCGCCGCGTAGGAAAGGTCGTAGCCGTAGCGCAGCACGACGGCGGCGCGCTCCTTGCGCGGGAGCTCGTCGGCCAGCTCGCCCAGCTCGGCGTACGCGGGCCTGGAGTCGCGCTGCGGCTCCGGCGGCTCGGGCTTGGCCTCGCGGCGGCGGTAGTGGTCGGCCGCGACGCGGCGCGCGATCGTCAGCACCCACGCGCGCAAGTTGTCCGCGTTCCGCAGGCGGCCGTAGCCGCGCAGCGCTCGCAGGAAGGTCTCCTGGTACGCGTCCTCGGCCTCGCGCCCGAGCAGGCGCCGAAGCTCGCGCAGGACTGCGTCGCGGTTCTCTTCGTAGAAAGATTCGAACGGCGGTACTTGCATCAGATCCATCATCTTGTCTAACGCGAGGGAGGCCGGATCTGTGAGAGCAGCGGTCGTCGGACATGTCGAGTGGGTTCGCTTCGCCCGGGTCGACCGCGTTCCCGAGCCCGGCGCGATCGTCACCGCCACCGAGAGCTGGGAGGAGCCTGCCGGCGGGGGAGCGGACGCCGCCGGCGAGCTCGTCCGGCTCGGCGCGGACGTCGCCTTCTTCGTCGCCGTCGGCGACGACGCGGTCGGCGAGCGGGCGCGTGAGGCGCTCGACACTCTTGGCTGCCGCGTTCATTCGGCGACCCGCGACGAGCCGCAGCGACTCGCGTTCACCTACCTCGAGGAATCGGGAGAGCGGACGATCACGCTCGTCGGATCGAAGCTCCACCCGCACGGCGCCGACCCGCTGCCCTGGGACGAGCTCGCGGAGATCGACGCCGTCTACTTCTGCGCCGGAGACGCGGACGCGCTCCGGGCAGCGCGCCGGGCACGAGTCGTGGTGGCGACTGCGCGGGAGCTACCGACGCTGATCGAGGCGGGCGTGCCGATCGACGCGCTGGTTCGTAGCGGGTCCGACCCGAGCGAGGCCTACGAGCCGGGATCGCTCGACCCCGAGCCGGCGCTGATCGTGTCCACGCTGGGGCACGAGGGAGGCTCCTTCGTCGCCGGCGCCGAGCAGGGCGTGTTCGCCGCCGCCGAGCTTCCCGGGCGCGTCGTCGACACGTACGGCGCTGGTGACTCGTTCGCTGCCGGCCTCACGTTCGCGCTCGGACGAGGCGACGACCCGGAAGCCGCGCTCGCATTCGCCGCGAGCCGCGGAGCGGTGGCCCTGACCAGGCGCGGCGCCCACGGGTAGCCTCGAAGCATGGCCGGAATCGCAAGGAGCGTGATCCGCCACCGGCGGCTCATCGTCGCGGCCTGGATCGTGCTCACGATCGTGGGCGGGTTCTCCGCCGCCAAGCTCTCCAGCCGCTGGTTCGAGTCGTTCTCGATCCCCGGCTACTCCGCGTACGAGGCGAACCAGCGGGCACTCAAGACGTTCGGCACCGGCGAGCAGGCGCCGATGGTGGCCGTGCTCACCGCCCCCGACAAGGACATCACGACCGTGCCGGGCGTCCAGCGCGCGATCGACGCGGCAAGCTCGGCCGCCGCAGGCTCCCGCACGGGGTCCTGGTTCAACACCCACAGCGACATGTACCTGTCCAAGGACCGGCACACGATGATCGCGACGATCTACCCGCCGGGCAACGCGACCTTCTCGAGCTTCCCGCCGATCGAGTTCACCCGGGCCGCCCTGCAGAAGGCGACGCCGCCGGGAGTCGAAAGCCACCTCACCGGGCGCGACGCGATCTTCGAGTCGCAGGGCGGGACGAGCGGCCCGGGCGTCCTGACGGAGACGATGATCGGCGCGATCGGCGCGCTGATCATCCTGCTCTTCGTCTTCGGCACGCTCCCCGCGATCGGAATGCCCCTCGCGATGGCCGCCGCCTCGATCCTGACGACGTTCTTCTGCGTCTACCTGCTCACGTACGTCACCGACGTCTCGATCATCGTCCAGTTCCTCGTCGCGCTCGTCGGCCTGGGCGTGTCGATCGACTACGCGCTGGTGATCATCTTCCGCTTCCGCGAGGAGCTCGCCTCGGGCAAGCAGCCGGACGACGCCCTCGTCGAAACGATGACTCACGCCGGCCGCTCGGTGATCATCTCCGGCTCGACGGTCGCGATCGGCCTGCTGAGCATGATCCTCCTGCCGCTGCCGTTCATCCGGTCGATCGGGATCGGCGGAATGCTGATCCCGGCCGTCGCGGTGCTCGCGTCGATCACGCTCATGCCTGCACTCCTGGCCATGCTCGGCCACAGGATCAACAGCGTGCGCGTGATGCCGAAGCGCTTCGTCGCGCCTCCGAGCGAGGAGTCCGGCTTCTGGGCGGGCTGGGCGCGGCTCGTCACGCGGCGTCCGCTCCCGATCTTCCTCCTCGGCGTGGTCGTCGTCGCTCTCGTCGTCTACCCGGCCCTCCACATCAACCCGAGCGACGCGGAGCTGAGCAAGGAACCAGCGGCCGGAGATGCGAAGGCGGGCTACGTTGCGATCGCGCGCGCCGGGATCCCGCCGGGGGTCTTCCTGCCGCACGTGATCCTCGTCGAGAACGGTGCGACGCCCGCGGCGCTTCGGACCGTCTCCGACGCGGTCGCGAGCTCGCCGGGGATCTGGGGAGCCGCAGCGCCGAGCACGTGGCGCAAGGGCGGCACGGGCCTCGTGGAGGCGTTCGGCACCGACGACGGCAACTCGAGGCGGGCCAAGGACACCATCTCCAACCTCCGGCACGACGTCTTACCACGAGCGCAGGAGAAGGCGGGCGCCTCCGTCCGCGTCACGCTCGGCGGCACGCCCGCTGAGGCGCGCGACTTCATCAGCGCCGTCTACGGCAACTTCCCGTACGTGCTCCTGTTCGTGCTCGCCCTGACGTTCGTCCTGCTCATGCGCGCGTTCCGGTCGGTCGTGCTCCCGCTGAAGGCGGTGTTCCTGAACCTCGTCTCCCTCGGCGCCGCGTACGGGATCGTCGTTTTCATCTTCCAGGACGGGCATGGGAGCGACGCGATCTGGGGCGTGCCGGCGACGGACGCGGTCATCTCGTGGATCCCGCTGATGATCTTCGCGTTCCTGTACGGGATCTCGATGGACTACGAGGTGTTCATGCTCACGCGCATGCGCGAGGCGTACGACGAGACCGGCGACACGAAGCGCGCGATCGAGCTCGGCCTGGCGCGGACTGGGAAGCTCGTGACGAGCGCGGCGCTCGTCCTCATGTTCGCGTTCTTCTCGCTCTCGACGAGCCCGGGACCGGACATCAAGCAGTTCGCGATCGGCTTGTCGGCGGGGATCATCTTCGACGCGACCGTTATCCGCGCGCTGCTCGTCCCGTCGACG
>DATBGG010000111.1:0-5152 GCA_036558065.1 Gaiellaceae bacterium
GTCAACCAGGCGCCTTCGATTCGGGCCAGCGGCCACTCCAGCGCCGGATCGTCCGCGACCTCGAGCGTGACCTGAGCGCTCGTCGGAGCCTCGATCGCGGTCCCCGACACCTCGCCGTCGCCCTGCACGGCGTGGCCGTCGCCCGCCGAGAAGAGCGCGCCGTCGACGGGGATCGGGAGATAGAGCGTCGTCCCGGCGACGAGCTCCTTGCAGTCCATGTTCCCGCCCCAGCGCCGCGGCGGTCCCGTCGAATGGGCTCCCGGCTCCGGTGGCGGCATGCCCATCACCCCCAGGAACGGCGCGAGCCGAATCTCGAACCCGTCGGATCGCCCGAAGCCGTCCACGAGCTCCCAGTGGATCGAGTGATCGCGCCCGCCGTGCGCCACGCCCCACGGCGCGGGCTCGACCTCGTCGATCTTGACGACGAGCGTCTGGCCTGCCCTCGCGCCACGGACGAGGATCGGCCCAGCGAGGGCGTGTCCCTCGTCGAGCTCGGGGCTCCTCGGAGCGAAGTGCTCGTCGCGGGAGATGTCCCACGCGTGATTGGGCGTGAAGAACCGCACCGAGTCGCCGGGATCGATCTCGACGGCCGGCTCGAGGTCCTTCGAGAAGTGGCCGTGCAGATTGCCCTGCTCGAGCCCCAGCTCGTGCAGCATCAGTACTCCAGGAGCTTGTCCACCGCGTCCACGACGCGCTCGACCGACGGCATGTACGCGTCCTCGATCTGCCAGTACGGGTAGGGGACGTCGTAGCCGGTCACGCGGAGCACCGGCCCGCGCAGGTCGAGCATTGCCTTCTCGGCGAGGATCGCCGCAAGCTCGGCGCCGTACCCGGCCGTGCGCGGCGCTTCCTGGATGATCACGACACGACCGGTCTTGGCCGCCGCCGCGAGCAGCGCATCCTCGTCGAGCGGCTTCAGCGAGCGGATGTCGAGGATCTCCGTGGAGGCCCGGCCGTCGAGCGCGTCGGCCGCCTGCTCGGCGAGCGGCACCATCGAGCCGTAGGCGACGAGCGTCACGTCCTCGCCCTCGCGGACGGTGCGGGCCTGTCCGAGCGGGACGACGTGCTCGCCCTCCGGGACCTCGCCGCGCAGCGTCCGATAGTGCAGCTTCGGCTCGAAGATGACAACGGGATCAGGGTCGCGAATTGCCGCTGCGAGCAGGCCTTTTGCGTCACTCGGAGTGGACGGGATCGCGACCTTCACACCCGGCGTGTGCACGTAGTACGCCTCCGGAGAGTCGTCGTGCAGCTCCGGCGCGCGCACGCCTCCGCCGTACGGCATGCGCACCGTGAGCGGGAACGACATCTTCCCGCCCGTGCGCCAGCGGTAGCGGCCGACGTGGGTGATCAGCTGGTCGAGCGCGGGGTAGCTGAACGCGTCGTACTGCATCTCGCACACCGGCTTGAACCCGGCCATGCAGAGCCCGATCGCCGTGCCCATGATCCCGGCCTCGGCGAGCGGCGTGTCGACGCAGCGCTCGGGCCCGTACTTGTCGCGCAGGCCCGCGGTCGCCCGGAAGACGCCTCCCGCGCGGCCGACGTCCTCGCCCATGACCATCACGTTCTCGTCACGGCCGAGCTCGACGTGGAAGCAGTCGTTGATCGCCTCGACGAGCGTGAGCTCACCCACCGAGCACTCTCCTCAGCTCCGCGAGATCCGTCTCGAACGAGGCGGGTGGGTCGACGAGCGCGTGCTCGAACAGGAGCCTCGGGTCCGCGGGCGGCTCGGCCTCTGCGGCGGCGATCCCGTCCCGCATCGACTGCTCGGCCTCGCCGCGGATCGACTCGGCCATCTCGTCCGTGAGGATCCCTGCCCGTCGCAGATAGCCCTCATAGCGCCCCATGCACTCGCGCCTCTTCTCCTCCTCGACCCGCTCCAGGTCGATGTACGCCTTCGGATCGTCCGCCGTCGCGTGCGGGGCCGCGCGGTAGCTGACCGCCTCGATGAACGTCGGCCCCTCGCCCGCGCGCGCGCGTGTAACCGCCTCCCGGGTCGCCTCGTAGACGGCGAGGATGTCGAGCCCGTCCACCCGCACGCCGGGGATCCCGTACCCGACGGCCTTGTCCGCGAGCGTCTCGGCCCGCGTCTGCGCCTCGACCGGCGTGGAGATCGCCCAGCCGTTGTTGTTGCAGAAGAGGACGAGTGGCGCGCGCATCACCGCGGCGAAGTTCGCGCCTTCGTGGAAGGCGCCCTCGGACGTGGCGCCGTCGCCGAAGTAGGCGATCGCGCACGCGTTCTCGCCGCGCAGCCGCTTGCCCCAGGCGAGACCTGCCGCGTGCGGGACGTGCGTCGCGATCGGCACGCAGATCGACGCGACGTTGTAGTCGGCCGGGTTCCACCAGCCGGCGGGGTGGCCCCGCCACCAGGACAGGACGGTCGACACGGGCATCCCGCGCAGCAGCCCGATCGCCGACTCGCGGTAGCTCGGGAAGATCCAGTCGTCGTCGTCGAGCGCGTAGACGGAGCCGGCCTGCATCGCCTCGTGGTTCCAGTAGATCGCGTACGTGCCGATCCGGCCCTGGCGGTGGTAGACGACCGAGCGCTCGTCGTAGGTCCGTAGGAGGACGAGGCTGCGATAGAGCTCGACGAGATCGTGGTCGGCGAGCCCGTCGACCTCGCCGTCGGGCACCGAGTCGCCGTCGCCGATCACGCGCCGGAGATCACGCTCCGCAGGCAGGACATGCGCCATTACGACCCCGAATCTACCGCCGCACGGCGAACGAGTGCGGCCACGAGAGCAATGGCACCGATCGCGGCCGCGACGCCGATCGCCTCGAGCGAGATCCCGCCGCCTCGGCCGGCCGCCGCCGCCTCAGCGACGACCACGGCTCCGATCAACGCCGCCCCCGCGCACGCGAGCCCGAGGCGCGCCAGCCGCCAGACGACGAGCTCCGGGTCGCTCCACGCCGCCACACGGCTCTCGATCGACCAAAAGGAGAGCTCCGCCACGAGGAGCAGCCCGGCAGCGTATCCCGGGGCGACCCGGTCGAGGCGCGCCCCCTCGGCTGCGAACAGCACGGCGTAGGCGCCGCCGAGCGCGACGAGCGCGAAGCCGATGGCGGAGGACGACCGGGCAAGCAGGCCGAGCGCGAGCACGAGCACCGCGACGATCGCCAGCGCGAGCGCCAGCGGCTGCAGCCCGATGTCCTGGGCAGACGGGTACGCCGCGAGCCCGACGGCCGCGAGGAGCGCGACCGCACCGGTGGTTACGCGCGCACGACCCGGGCGTGGCGCCTGAATGCCCGCACCTCCTCCACGACCGCCTCCATCGGAACACCTTCACGCCACTCGACGATCGGAACCCCGAGCGACGCGTACTTCGTGCGCTGGGCCTCTCGCCTGAGCCGCCACAGCCGGTAGGCGAGCTGCTCGATCTCGCTCTCGCCCTCGGGCACGAACGGGTACGGCGAAAGCTCGATCACCGCCAGATCGAACCCGCGCGCCGGTAGGTCGATCAGCGCTCCGACCGCGCGCTCGTCGAGCAGCGGGCTCAGCGCGAGCACGAGCGCCCGCGGAGGCAGCGTGCGCGGCGGGAGCACGTCGAGGTCCTTCCACGCGTAGCTGAGCAGGATCTCCGCGTCGAGCAGCGAGTCGACGATCCGGTAGAGCTGCGTCGTGCCGGAGGTCGCGGTCAGCCAGTTGAGCACGCCTCCGAAGGAGACGAGCCCGACGCGATCCTTCTCGCTCAAGTACAACGCGGCCAGTGAGGCGGCGGCGCGCACGCCGAGGTCGAGCGTCCCGAGGTCTTCGCGCCTCGCCTCCGCGAACGTGTCCAGGAAGAGCACGATGTCGGAGTTCCGCTCCGGGTGCGTCTCGTTCACCCAGGGCTCGCCGCGGCGGGCGGTCGCCCGCCAGTTCACGCGGCGCACGCGGTCGCCGGGCGTGAACGGCCTCAGTTCGGCGAACTCGATTCCCTCGCCTCGGTTGCGGGCGACCTGGTTGCCGGCGAACGCCTGGGTCTCGAGCGGGCGGAGCAGCCGGCGGACCGTGTCGCCGTGCGGGTAGACCTTGAGCCGGTGGCCGCCGAAGATCCGGCCCTCGTAGACGAGGAGGCCGAAGCCGTCGCGCGCGCGCCAGACGACGTTCCCGAGCTGGTACGTCCCCCACCGCGCGCAGCGAACAGGGATCTCGAGCTCGCGCCGCTCGCCCCGCCCGAGCCGGATCAGGATCGGGTTCGGCGCCTCGGCCTCGAGCCCGTCGCCGAGATCGAGGAAGAGCTCCAGGCGCTCAACCGCCTCCGTCGCGCTGATGTCGAGCCAGACGGTGACGAGCCGTCCCTCCAGCTGGCGCTCGTAGTCGAGCTCGGCCAGGGCTCGAACCTCGACCGGGCGCGCAAGCGCCAAGCCGACCGCGGCGAAGACTGCGAACGGTGCAGCGAGGGCGGCCAGCTCCGGCCGCCCCAGAGCGAGCGCCCCGAGGAGCCCGAGCCCGGCGAGGACGAGGTAGACGCGGAGCTTCCCGGTTGCCGAGCGCTTCACTTGGGGACGGGCTGCTCGACCGACGGCGTCGGAATCCGGTCGAGGACTTCGCGCACGATGTCGTCCCCACGCTTGCGCTCGACCCACAGCTCGGGCCTCAACGAGAGGCGGTGCGCGAGCGCGGGAACAGCGACACCCTTCACGTCGTCCGGCGTCGCGAAGTCGCGCCCGGAGAGCGCGGCCCGGCAACGCGCCAGCTTCAGCAGCGCGAGTGAGCCGCGCGGGCTCGACCCGACCTGCACGCCCGGCGCGCTGCGCGTCGCCACCGCCAGGTCGACGATGTAGTAGCCGAGCGACTCCTCGACGTGCACCTGCTCGACCGCGCGCTGCATCTCGACGAGGGTCTCGCGGTTCACGACCTGGTACAGCTCGACCTCGTCCTCGGCGCGCGCGATCCGCCGCTCGAGCATCTCCCACTCGTGCTCACGCGCCGGGTATCCCACTCCGATCCGCAGCATGAACCGGTCCAGCTGCGCCTCGGGGAGCGGATACGTGCCCTCGTACTCGATCGGGTTCTGCGTCGCGAGCACGACGAACGGCGGTTCCAGCGGCCGCGTCTCGCCCTCGATCGTCACCTGCCGCTCCTGCATCGCCTCGAGCAGCGCCGCCTGCGTCTTCGGCGGGGCGCGGTTGATCTCGTCGGAGAGCAGCAGGTTCGCGAAGATCGGCCCCG
>DATBGG010000112.1:0-6142 GCA_036558065.1 Gaiellaceae bacterium
GCCGGCCTCGCTCCTCCTTCTCCTGTACGAGCTCGTCGCCGAGCAGCAGGGCCTCTCCGGGGCAGCCCTGCGCGGCACTGTCCAGAACGACATCCTCAAGGAGTACTGCGCGCGTGGGAACTACATCTTCCCGCCCAAGCCGTCGATGCGGCTCACAACAGACCTCTTCGCTTACGCGCGCGAGCGGCTCCCGAAGTGGAACACGATCTCGATCTCCGGGTACCACATCCGGGAGGCGGGCTCGACGGCGGTGCAGGAGCTGGCGTTCACGCTCGCCAACGGGATCGCGTACGCGCAGGCCGCGGTCGACGCGGGGCTCTCGCCGGATGACTTCGGCGCGCGGCTCTCGTTCTTCTTCAACGCGCACAACCACTTCTTCCAGGAGGTGGCGAAGTTCCGTGCGGCCCGGCGGCTGTGGGCCGAGATCATGCGCGAGCGGTTCGGCGCGACGAACCCGAAGGCCCAGGCGCTGCGCTTCCACGCGCAGACGGGCGGCTCGACGCTGACCGCGCAGCAGCCGGAGAACAACATCGTCCGCGTGGCCATCCAGGCGCTGTCCGCGGTGGCCGGTGGAGCGCAGTCGATCCACACGAACGCGTTCGACGAGGCGCTTGCGCTGCCGACGGAGCGCTCGGCGAAGATCGCGCTCCGCACGCAGCAGCTGCTTGCGCACGAGGCCGGGGGAACGGACACGGCGGACCCGTTCGGCGGCGCCTATTTCATCGAGGCGCTGACGGACGAGCTCGAGGCGGCCGCCCGTGAGCTGATCGAGCGCGTGGACGAGGTCGGCGGCGCGGTCGAGGCGATCGAGCAGGGCTTCGTCCAGCGTGAGATCGAGGACGCGGCGTACAAGCACACGGCCGCCGTCGAGTCCGGCGAGAGGGTGATCGTGGGCGTGAACCGCTACCAGGAGGAAGAGGCTGAGCCGATCGAGCTCCATCGGCTCGACCCGGAGGCGGAGAAGCGTCAGCTCGAGCGGACGGCGAAGGTGCGCGCGGAGCGAAACGCGGACGAAGCGTCGCAGGCGCTGGCCGAGATCCGGCGTATGGCCGAAGGCGAGGGCAACCTGCTCTCGCCCATGCGCCATGCGCTGAAGGCGCGAGTCACGATCGGCGAGATCTGCAACGAGCTCCGCGAAGTGTGGGGCACGTACGACGCGCAGCAGCGCACGTCGTAGTGCGAATCCTTCTCGTCTCGCAGATGTATCCGGGGCCGGACGATCCGGATCTCGGCGCCTTCGTCCAGGGCATGGAGCGCGCGCTGGCGGATCGCGGCCACGAGATCGAGCACGTCGTGACCGAGGGGCGGGGTGGAGGAAAGCGCCGTCATCTGTTACTCGCGCGCGAGGTCCGTCGGGTCAGTCGGAGCTTCCGGCCGGATGTCGCCTACGCGCACTTCCTCGTCCCGACCGGGCTCTCGGCCGTCCTCTTCGGCGGCGCGCCCGCGGTCGTGACCGCCCACGGGCGTGACGTGAGGAACATCGGCGCCTTTCCGGGCATCCGCCGCGCGACGCGGTTCGTCGCCCGGCGGGCCGCCGCGCTGGTGGCGGTGTCCGACTATCTGCGCCGCGAGCTCGAGGCGAAGATCCCGGAGGCGCGCGGCAAGACCGAGGTCGTCGACTGCGGCGTCGACCTCTCCCTTTTCGCGGGGTCGGACCCTGTTAAAAGTGCTGCAAACGGGCCGGTTTTCGTCTGTGTCGGGAGCCTGATCGAGCGGAAGAACGTCGTCCGGCTCGCCGACGCATTCGCGCAGCTCGGCGAGGGCCGCCTCGTCTTCGTCGGCGACGGGCCCCTGCGCGGCGAGCTCGAGGGCCGCACGAACGTCGAAGTCACGGGGCGCGTCCCGCACGAGGACGTACCGCGCTATATCTCGGAGGCGACCGTTCTCTGCCAGCCCTCGCTGATCGAGCCGTTCGGTCAGGCGCTGCTCGAGGGCATGGCGGCCGGCCGGTCGGTCGTCGCGACCCGCGTGGGCGGCCCCCCGGAGTTCGTCCCGCCCGAAGCCGGGATCCTCGTCGACCCGCTCGACACACCGGCGCTCGCCGACGCGATGCGCCGCGCAGCCGACCTGCCGAGCCCGAACCCGGCCGCGAGGACGGCCGCGTCTGCGCACGACGTCAGGCGTCAGGCGGAGAAGGTGGAGTGGATTCTCGAGCGAGCCGCTCGAGGTCGGCGAGCCTGATCTCGATCAGCGGCCGCACGCGCTCCTCGAGCCCTTCTTCACGGGCGAGCTCGAGCGCCTGCTCGTAGCTCTGCCGGGCCTTTTCGGGCGAGACCCCCTGTTTCAGCCGGTTGTCCCCGGTGACGATGAGCTTCTGAATCCGATCGCGCGCAGAATCGGGCACGCGAAAAGGGTAGCGTTGGCACCTCGGGGGTCAGACCCGCCACTGATGGAAGCCGCCAACGCCCCGCACGCGCGCCCAGTTCGCGTGCTCATAGCCGACGACGAGCCGCTCTTCGTAGAGACGGTCAAGGCGCTGGTGGCCGGCGACGACCGCATCGAGGTCGTCGGTACAGCAGGCAACGGGCAGGACGCAGTCGACCTCGCGAACGCGCTCGCCCCGGACCTCACGCTCATGGACATCTCGATGCCGGTCCTGGACGGTATCGAGGCCGCGCGGCGGATCCGCATGGAGCGGCCCGAGGCGAAGATCCTGATCCTGACCGGCTCGAGCATCTCCGCGGACGTCGACCGAGCGCGCCAGGCCGGCGTCGCCGGCTTTCTCACAAAAGACCGGCTCGGCAGCCAGCTCGTGAAGGCGATCCTCGAGCTCGGAGCCGCCCGTTAGCGGCTACCCTGTCCGCGTGCTTCCACTCTTTTCATTCGCAGACAGCGTGGGCATGCCCGTGTTCGTCTTCTTCTACTTCGTTGTCTGCGTCCTGCTGATCGTGCTCGTGCTCATGCACTCCGGGCGCGACACCGGCATGGCGGGAATGGGCTACGTGCCGGCTTCCCAGGGCGGGACGCACATCGTCGAGCGCAACCTCACGCGTCTCACGGTCGGCGTCGGCACGATCTTCTTCATCGGCAACGTCGCCCTCTACCAGATCCTGCAGTAGCCGCTAGAGCCCCGGCCCCGAGCCGGTGCCCGTGATCTGGAACTTCGTCGTCGCGAGCGACGGAACCAGGGCTGCGAACGGATAGCGCTCGCCGTAGAGCTCGTTCAGGTTGACGAGCATCCGGTCGCGCGTCAGCCCCGGCACCTCGCCGAGCACGTCGCCCATCGGCACCGTGAAGCGCAGGTTGACGAGCGGCTCCGCGACCTTTCCGTCGCGGATGCGGAAAGTGCCGTCCCGGGTCATCCCGGTGAGGACGGCGCCGCGCGAGTCGATGATCCCGAGATAGTGGAGGCGGGTGACGTAGAGGCCGTCGCCGATCCGCTCGGCCAGCTCGTCGACCGAGGCCGCGTCTCCCGGAGCCAGGTCGAACGCGGTCGGCAGCGGGCCGTAGTAGCGCCAGTCCTCCGGTGGGGCGTGGCCGGTCGACTCGTAGCCGTCGCGGGCGCGCGCCGCCGTCGTCCGGTCCCAGACGACGCCGCGGGCGACGCCGTCCTCGATCAGCTCGACACGCCGCCGGGGCGTGCCCTCGAAGTCGAAGCTCTTCGGGAAGTTGACGGGATCGAGGCCGTTGTCGGAGAGCGACACCTTCTCGTCGAAGAGCTTGTCTCCGATGTGGTCGCAGAAGTAGCTCCGCTCCTCGATGAAGCCCTGCGCCCCGAGCGAGTCGTACGAGAACCAGCGCAGCAGCTCGGCGACCGCGTACGGCTCGAGCACCGCCGCGTACGTGCCCGGCTCGAGCTCCTGGGCGTTCCTCGTCCGCGCGGCCTTGCTCGTCGACTCCTCGGTCACGGCGGCCGGATCGAGGTCGGAGACCCGCCAGCTCGTGTGCTCGGCCCAGCCCGACGCGTCGTCGGTGGCCGCGAGCGACAGGACGGCTGCGTCCGTCAGCTTCTGCTCCGCCGAGAGGCCGGTCGAGGAAGCGAGCGCGATCGAGGTGTCGGCGCTCGTGAAGTAGCCGTAGAGGCCGAACTCTCCCGCAGCGGCGATCGCAGCGCCCGCGAGGCGGGCCTGGTCGTCTGGCCCGAGGCTCGCCGTTTCCTCGTCGTATCCGCCCACACTGGGGTACTCGGCGGGCGGAGCGAGCCCCGGGAAGTCCGGGTCGGGTCGAGCCTGGTCCGCCGCTTCTCGTGCCCGTCGCGCAAGCTCGTCGAGCCCGGCGACGCGGTTCGTCGACGCCCAGCCGACCTTGCCGTCGCGCACGACGCGCATCCGGATCAGCGCGTCGTCCACGAGCGTCGGTTGATGCACCACCGAGCTCGCGAACCTGGCGACACCCGAGCGCTCCGCATGGACGAGGACCTCGGCCTCGTCGCCTTCGGCTGCGCGGAGAGCCTGCTCCGCGAGGTCCAGCGCGCGGCTCATGTCGCGACCCCGACCTCGACGTCGCGGAAGCGCGCGGGCGAGGCGCCATGCGAGACATGGGCCGACTGCCCGGGCTGGCCCTTGCCGCAGTTCGTGAGCCCGAAGAGCTTCCACTCCTCCGGCCCGGCGACCTTGTCGAGCTTCGCCCAGAAGCGAGGCGTCACGCCCGTGTACGTCGCGTCCCGCAGCATCCGCCCGAGGCGGCCGTTCTTGATCTCCCACGCGATCTGCGTGCCGAACTGGAAGTTGAGCCGTTTGTCGTCGATCGACCAGCTCTTGTTCGTCTCCAGGTAGAGACCGTCGTCGACGTCCGCGAGCAGCTCCTCGAACGAGCCTTCGCCCGGCTCGAGGTGGAGGTTCGTCATCCGGACGAGCGGCATGCGGCTCCAGCCGTCGGCCCGCATCGAGCCGCCCGCGCCCGCGCCGAGCTGAGCGGCGGTCTCCCGGGAGCTGAGGAAGCCCCGCAGGACGCCCGCCTCGACGATCGCCTCGCGCCGGGCGGGAACGCCTTCGTCGTCGAACGCGAAGGTGCCGAGCCCGTTCGGAGTCGTCGCGTCGGCGGTGATGTTCATCTGCTCGGAGCCGTAGCGCAGGTTCCCGAGGTCCGCGGGGGAGAGGAAGCTCGTGCCGGCGTAAGCGGCCTCGGTGCCGTAGACCCGGTCGAGCTCGGTCGGATGCCCGACGGACTCGTGCACCTGCATGATCGCCTGCTCCGGCGAAAGGACGACAGTCGTCCGCCCGGCCGGGCACTCGGGAGCGCGCAGGAGCGCCGCCGCCTCCTCGCCGATGCGGGGCGCCGCGTCGTCGAGCCCGAGCGCCTCGACGAACTCCCAGCCGCCCTGCCCGCTGACGCCCGAGTGCTGGCTCGGGTAGCTCCGGATCTGCGAGATGTCGTCCGCGGAGGCATACGCGTCGATGCCGCCTCCGGACTCGTAGATGTCCTGCTCGACGTTCGTGCCTTCGGAGGAGACGAGGACCTTGTGCTCACGCTGGGCGCGGACCATCGCCAGCGTCACCTTGACGTCCGCGTGCTTCATGCCCTCCTCGGCGCGCAGGCAGAGGTCGATCTTCTCGGAGAGCGGCACGGAGAACGGGTCCTTCTCGAGCGGCGTGCGGTAGTCGCCGGTGTGCGCCTCCACGGGCGCGAGGCTCGTCTCGTGGCTCCCGGGCGCCGCGCGTGCGAACTCGGTCGCTCGCAGCGCCGTGTCGCGCGCGGCGTCGTCGTCGAGCCGGCCGATGCCCGCGAAGCCCCAGGCTCCGTTCACGAGCACCCGGACGCCTATCCCCTCGCTCTCGCCGTCGCTGACATCGTCGAGCTGGCCGTTCTTCGTGATCACGAACTGGCGGCGGATCGTGACCGCGCGCGCGTCCGCGTACGAGGCTCCAGCCCCCAACGCCGCATCCACCGCTGCCTCGGCCAGCGACTTCACGCCGCCTAGCCTACCCCCGAACCCAGGGGTCGAACCCCGGGGTCAGACCCCTTTACAAATCGTTCGCCCGCGAGGCGCTCGGTTCCGCCGACCGTGACACTTCTCTTTCGAAGTCGCGACACTTTCGAGTCGGGGTCTGACCCCATCGTTGGCGTCGCTACACTGGCTCTCGCGCGCTGGTGGCGGAATTGGTAGACGCGCAAGGTTGAGGGCCTTGTGGGGTTAAAACCCCGTGGAGGTTCAAGTCCTCTCCAGCGCATGATGCAAACGCCCGAGAGGGCGTTTCGCGTT
>DATBGG010000113.1:0-2585 GCA_036558065.1 Gaiellaceae bacterium
ACTAGCCCAGAGTTGGTCCTGGTGGCGTCACCGGCCCAAGCTAGTCGTGCGCGCGAACGCCTGCCGGACCAGTCCCCGATTACCGGTGCAAACGGACAGGCGTCGTCCGAGAGCCGGACCGTCCAGACGAACGGCGCGAGAATCTTCGTGCCTCATCCGCCGCCCAGGCGCCGCAGGCGAGCGCGACGCTTCGCCGCCGCGGCCCTGATCGCAGGCGGGCTGGCCGTGATGATCGGCAGCATCCCGTTCATCCGCAACAACTCGCCGTCGAGCTCGACCTGGCGCGCGCTCGACGGCTCCGGGAACAACCCCTCCCACCCAAACCGGGGCGAGTCGAATCGGCCGTATCTTCGGCTCGCCCCGGTCTCTTTCGCGGACGGGATCAAGAAGATGGACCCCGGCCCGTCCCCGCGCTACATCAGCAATCGGATCTTCAACGACGTCGGCCAGAACCTGGTCTCGGAGCACGGCGTCTCACAGTGGGGCCGGGTCTGGGGACAGTTCCTCGACCACACGTTCGGGCTCCGCAACGAAAAGGCCGGCGAGAACGCCCCGATCCCGTTCGATCCCAGGGATCCGCTCGAGCGGTTCAGCGACGACCTCGGCGCGATCGACTTCAAACGGACGCCGGCCGCTCCGGGCACGGGAACGGAATCAGTCCGCCAGGAGATCAACACCGTCCCCAGCTACATCGACGGTTTTGCGATCTACGGCGGATCGGAGAGCCGGCTCGAATGGCTGCGCGACGGACCGGTCGACGGGGACCTGTCGAACAACTCGGCCAGGCTGCTCCTCCCGAACGGCTATCTCCCCCGAGTCACAGCGCGCAACAAGGATCTCTCCTCGGCGCAGCGGAGCCGCGCCGTGCCCGCGCCGCAGATGGACCTGATGGGCCCCCTCGTCGGCCACGCGAAGAACGCTGTCGTCTCCGGCGACGTCCGCGCGAACGAGAACATCGCGCTGACCGCGACGCACACGCTCTTCGCACGCGAGCACAACCGGATCGTCTCGCAGCTGCCGGCCTCGCTCTCGCCGGAGGAGCGGTTCCAGGTCGCGCGACGGGTCGTGGGAGCCGAGGAGCAATACATCACCTACAACGAGTTCCTGCCCGCGCTCGGGGTCCGCCTGCCGCGCTACAAGGGATACGACCCCAGCGTCGACCCGACGCTCTCGAACGAGTTCGCCACGGTCGGCTATCGCGTGCACAGCATGGTGCACGGCGAGTTCGAGCCGACCGTGCCCGCGAGCACCTACAAGCCGAGCCGACTGAGGGCATTCGAGCAATCCGGGATCGCCGTCGAGCGCGAGGGCGGCGACGTCACGCTCGTGATCCCGCTCGGCCTCGCCTTCGGCAACCCCGACCTGCTGGAGTCCGTCGGCCTCGGCCCGCTCCTGAAGGGCCTCGGCGCCGAGCGCCAATACAAGAACGACGAGCAGATCGACGAGTCGATGCGGAGCATCCTGTTCCAGATCCCGAAGCCGGGGAATCGCGACCCGCGGACCTGCGGATCCCCGGTCGTGCAGCCCGGATGCTTCTCCGTCGTCCAGGATCTCGGTGCGATCGACATCCAGCGTGGACGCGACCACGGGATGCCGAGCTACAACCAGATGCGCATCGCGTACGGGCTGAAGCCGAAGCATTCGTATGCGGCGATCACCGGAGCGAAGAACTCCGCGTTCCCGCACAGCCGCCAGATCGACCGCCGCGATCCGATCGACGACCCGGACATCCTCGACTTCACGAGCCTCAAGGACGCAGACGGCGAGGACATTTCGCTGACGAGCGACGACGCGGGCGAGGACGCGGTCGTCGGAACGCGCCGCTCGACGCTCGCCGCACGGCTCGAGGGCGTCTACGGCCCCGGGAACGTCGCCAAGGTGGACGCGTTCGTCGGGATGGTGTCCGAGCCGCACGTGAACGGCACCGAGTTCGGCGAGCTCCAGCTCGCGATGTGGAAGAGGCAGTTCCAGTCGCTGCGCGACGGCGACCGGTTCTTCTACCTGCACGACCCGCTGCTCGACCAGATCAAGCGCAAGTACGGGATCGACTACCGCAAGACGCTCGCCCAGGTCATTCGGCAGAACACGGGCGAGGACGTGCGGCCTGACGTCTTCAAGGCGCCGGCCGAGTGAGGTCGCGCGTTTTGCCCGCATGCTGAGCGGGCATTCCAAGCCGTCGAGAGAGAGGAGGACCCATGTGGTGGATCATCCTGATCATCCTCGCGGTGCTGATCGTCGCCGGAATCATCATCATCGGCGGCCGTCGTGCTCGCGAGGCGCAGCTCGAGAACAAGCGCGAAGAGGCCAGCGGCCTGCGCCGGGAGGCTGACCAGCAGGCGTCAGCCGCCGGGCAGCGAGCCGCCCTCGCCGAGGAGCAGGCCGAGCAGGCGCAGAAGGAGCGTGCTCAGGCCGACGAGATCCGGCAGCGCGCGAACGAAGTCGACCCCGACAGAGACACCTAACCTCGAACCGGCACCGTAGGCTTGGCCCGTGCCGCCGACCCGCGTAGCGATCATCGGAGCGGCGCTCGACCTCGGCGCGGGCCGCCGCGGCGTCGACATGGGGCCGTCCGCGATTCGCTACGC
>DATBGG010000114.1:0-6326 GCA_036558065.1 Gaiellaceae bacterium
GGGCCAGGCGAGTCGGGTCGGATGGACAAGATCCTGTACGAGGACTTCCGGCAGCCTGCGGGAGAGGCCGTCCTCGTTCAGAGCCGTACCCTGACGGCCAGCCAACCGGGGTTCGAGAAAGCCGTGAACGCGGTCATCGCCGGAGTCACTCCGCTCGACGCGATCGCCAAGGCGGAGTCGCCGTTCGAGGCCGGCAACTCGGGCCAGATCTCAGCCGACAAGCACTCCGCCTTCGTCGGGTTGGAGCTGAGTGGCGATCCCGACAACGCACAGGACATCATCGATCCCGTCGTCGCACGGGTCGACGAAGTCCAGAAGGCAAATCCCGACTTCTACATCGGGTCGTTCGGGACGAGCACGGGCAAGGAAGTCGAGGCGGGGTTCTTCGACGATCTGAAGAGGGCAGGCGAATTCTCCGTCCCGCTGACCCTGATCATTCTCGTCGTCGCCTTCGGTGCGCTCGTCGCCGCCGGAATCCCGCTGCTGCTCGCGCTGAGCGCGGTGCTCGCGACCCTGGGCATCGTCGCACTGATCAGCCAGTTGCTGCCGATGTCCGACTCCGTCTCGGCGATCATCCTCCTGATCGGGCTCGCGGTCGGGGTCGACTACACGATGTTCTACTTGAAGCGCGAGCGCGAGGAACGTGCGAAGGGGCGCAGCGAAGAGGAGGCACTCGAGGCTGCAGCAGCCACTTCCGGCCGCTCGGTGCTCATCTCGGGCTGCACGGTCCTCGTGGCGATGGCGGGCATGCTCTTCACTGGAGACGCTGACTTCGCGTCGTTCGGTGTAGCGACCATGACTGTCGTCGCGGTGGCGATGCTCGGCTCGCTGACCGTCCTTCCGGCGCTCCTCTCGAAGCTCGGCGACAAGGTCGACCGGCTGCGCGTGCCGTTCGTGCACCGCCTGCGTCGTGACGACGGCGAGGGGCGCTTCTGGGGTGCGATCATCGATCGTGTCCTCCGCCGCCCGGCTCTTTCCGCCGGCCTGGCCGCCGGCCTGCTCGTCGCCCTCGCCGTGCCCGCGATCCAGCTGCACACGGCCAACCCGAGCATCGACACGTACCCGCAGGGCCTGTTGCAGACCTACAACCGCATGAAGGACGCGTTCCCCGGTACTCAGGTCGCGGCCAACGTCGTGGTCAAGGCGCCAAACGTCGAAGCGCCGGCGGTTCAAGAGGCGATCGGCCAGCTTCAGTGGCGCGCGCTGTACCGCGGAACGATGTACGAGCCGATCGACGTCGACGTGAACGAGGCGAAGACGGTCGCCAACATCTCGATCCCGGTCAAGGGCAGCGGTTCCGACTCGACGTCCAACGAGGCGCTCGCTGCGCTACGCGACGAGATCGTCCCCGTGACCGTCGGCAGCATTCCCGGCGCAGAGGTCGGCGTCACGGGGGAGACCGCCCAGTCGAAGGACTTCAACAATCAGATGAAGACGGTTGCGCCGCTCGTGTTCGGCTTCGTGCTGCTGTTCGCGTTCGTGCTCATGCTCATTTCATTCCGCTCGATCGTGATCGCCGCCAAGACGATCGTCCTCAATCTGCTCTCGATCGGCGCCGCCTACGGGATCCTCGTCCTCGTCTTCCAGCACGGCTGGGGCAAGCAGCTCCTCGGCTTCGAGTTCACGGGAGGGATCGACCCCTTCCTGCCGATCCTGCTGTTCGTGATCCTCTTCGGCTTGTCCATGGACTACCACGTCTTCGTTCTCAGCCGCGTCAGGGAGGGCTACGAGAGCGGGATGACGACGGACGAGGCGGTCGCGCACGGGATCAAGTCCACGGCCGGGGTCGTGACGAGCGCGGCGATCGTGATGGTCGGCGTGTTCGCGATCTTCGCGACGCTCCAGATGATGATCTTCAAGCAGTTCGGCGTCGGGCTCGCGGCGGCGATCCTCATCGACGCGACTCTGATCAGGGCGATCCTCCTGCCGGCGACGATGAAGCTGCTCGGCGACTGGAACTGGTACCTGCCGAAGTGGCTGGAGTGGCTGCCCCGGCTGGAGCACGAGAAGGCGCCCGAAGCACCCGCGGCGCCGGTAGCAGG
This sequence comes from Gaiellaceae bacterium, assembly GCA_036558065.1. Taxonomy (GTDB): domain Bacteria; phylum Actinomycetota; class Thermoleophilia; order Gaiellales; family Gaiellaceae; genus VAXT01. The sequence goes on from DATBGG010000114.1 coordinate 2,043, forward strand.
GGCCTAGACGGCGAGTGTCGACCGTCGCTCATTCGTCGGCCGACTCGCGCAGGGCCGTAGCGACCAGGGTCGCTGCGGCCCTCCGCACCGAGGCCGGTCTCGCCCGATTCGCGCTTGGGGTCGTCTCCCTCCATGTCGTCGACGACAACTTCCTGCAGCCGAACGCCGGGACTTCGGCCGGCGACCATCTCGTCAGCGGCCTCGTTCCGCTCGGGCTCCTCGTCTTGGCCGGCATCGCCTATCCGCGTCTCCGCGCGGGGGCGCGAGCGACGATCGCGCTCCTGGCCGGGTTCTTCGGTGTCCTCGCCGGAACGGAAGCCGTCCACTACACGCGGGCGGTCGGCGCTTCCGGAGACGACTACACGGGTCTGCTGTCGATCCCGGCCGGCTTGCTGCTGATCGGCCTCGGCGCGGTCACGTTGTGGAAGTCCCGGCGCACGGACGACCGGCTCTGGTGGAGGTACCTCCGCCGCCTCCTGCTGGTCGCAGGGAGCCTCGTCGCCGTAGTCGCCGCCCTCCTACCGTTCGCGATCGCGTACATCGTGACGCACGCGGCCCGCGCAACGGTTCCGACGGCCGACCTCGGTGCGCCGTACGAGAACGTGGAGTTCACCACGGCGGACGGGCTACGCCTCAAGGGCTGGTACATCCGGTCCCGGAACGGCGCGGCCGTGATCTCCTTCCCGGGACGCGCGTCGTCGCAGAAGCGGGCGAAGCTCCTCGCACGGCACGGATACGGCGTCCTCGTCTTCGACCGCCGCGGTGAAGGCCAGAGCGAGGGCGACCCGAACACCTTCGGCTGGGAAGGCGACCGCGACGTCCGCGCGGCCGTCGCCTTCCTTCAGCGTCGGCCTGATGTGAATCCCGCCCGGATTGGCGGAATCGGGCTCTCCGTCGGCGGCGAAGTGATGATCGAGGCCGCGGCGGAGTCGTCCGAGCTCAAGGCGATCGTCTCGGAAGGCGCGAGCAGCCGGTCCGTCCGGGACGAAATCGCAAACGGGAGCGGCTGGCAAGAACTGATTGGGAACAGCGTCGCCACCGCGTCGACCGCCCTCTTCACGAACAATCTGCCTCCTCGCCCTTTGAAGAGCCTCGTGCCGGAGATCTCCGGGTCCGTGTTCTTCGTGTACGGGGAACACGGCCAGCCGGCCGAGCGGCCCGCGAACCGAGCCTTCTACGAAGCGGCGCGCGGGCACAAGGCGATCTGGGAGGTGCCGGGCTCCGGACACATCGGAGGCACCGAGGCACAACCGGCGGAGTACGAGCGCCGCGTCACGGGGTTCTTCGACCGCTGGCTGGCCGCGAAACCTGAGGAGGGAAGCTCGTGAAATCTCCCGTGACCTTCAAGAGCGAGGCGCACCATCGTCGGGCAGTGCTGCGGGTCATGTGCCTCGCGCTGGTGATGGTCGTTGCGGCGGTCGCAAGCCTCAACGTGGCGCTTCCGGAAATCGCGCGTGATACCGGCGCGTCGCAGACCGAGCTGCAGTGGATCGTCGACGCCTACGCGATCGTGTTCGCCGCGCTGCTCCTTCCGGCAGGCGCGATCGGCGACCGCTACGGCCGAAAGCCCATGCTGGCAATCGGGCTCGCGGTGTTCGGAGCGGTGTCGCTCGTCGCCCTCTTCGTCGATTCGCCGGGCGCCTTGATCGCGATCCGCGCGGGGATGGGCGTTGCGGCTGCCCTGATCATGCCGGTCACGCTCTCGGTGATCACGACCATTTTCCCGCCGGAAGAGCGCGGGAAAGCCGTCGGTACCTGGGTCGGAGTCGCGGCCGGCGGAGCCGTGATCGGCCTGGTGACGTCCGGCGTCCTACTCCACTTCTTCTCCTGGCCGTCGATCTTCGCGCTCAACGTCGTCCTGGCCGCGCTGTCGCTCGCGGGGACGGTGCTGATCGTGCCCGCGACCCGGGAAGCACGACCGCCGCGGCTCGACCCGGTCGGCACGATCGTGTCCGTCGCCGCGCTGGCAGCGATCGTGTTCGGGACGATCGAAGGACCGGAGCGGGGCTGGGGCGATGCGGTGACGCTTGCTGCCCTGCTCGGCGGCCTCGCGGGGATCGCTGTGTTCGTGGTCTGGGAGCTCAACCGCCGCGAGCCGATGCTCGATCCGCGCAACTTCCTGCGGCGCGGCTTCGGGGCAGGATCGCTCTCGATCTCGGTGCAGTTCTTCGCGCTGTTCGGGTTCCTCTTCCTCGCGCTGCCATTTCTTCAGCTCGTGCTCGGCTACTCGCCGCTCGAGGCGGCGCTGGCGCTGCTCCCGATGGCCGCAGTCGTGATGCCGCTCTCACGGCTTGCGCCTAAGATCGCCGCTCGGGTCGGGGTTCGCGTCACGGGCCCGATCGGCCTCGGGCTGATGGCCACCGGCTTCGTCGTCCTCTCGAGCCTGGACAGCGGCTCGGCCTACTGGCATTTCCTCGCCGGCCTCGTTCCGTTGGGCGCCGGGATGGCCCTGGCCGGGGCGCCGGCGACAACGGCGATAGTCGCCTCGCTGCCTCGTGAGAAGCAAGGTGTCGCGTCGGCGATCAACGACGTTTCGCGCGAGCTCGGCGGGGCGCTCGGAATCGCGATTCTCGGGAGCGTCCTCAACTCCGCCTACCGCTCAGGCGTCGACGAGCAGACGTCTGCCCTCCCGCCGCCGCTTGCCGACGGGGCTCGCGGCTCGCTCGCCGCGGCCCAGGCGATCGGAAGCCGTCTCGGTGCGGAGAGCCTCGTCGCGAAGGCGAACGACGCGTTCGTCCACGGGTTCAGCCTTGCTCTCCTCGTCGGGGCGGCTGCGCTGATCGCCGGCGCCGTCTTCGTCGCCATCCGTGCGCCGGGCCGCATCGAGTCGGAGGAGAACGCGGGCCAAGCCGTTCCCTCTCTTTCTCCCGCCCCGTAAGACGGCTTCTAGATGGGCTCGCACCAGACGAGCGCTTTGCCGTCGAGCACGACTACGCCGTCCTGGTTCGTGATCGTCGTGCGCAGCGTCGTGATGGGCTTGTCGGCTCGCGCCTCGAGCACCTCGACCTCGGCGGTGATCTCGTCGCCCGGACGGACCGGTGCACGGAAGTTCCAGTCGACGTTGAGGAAGACACTGCCCGGGCCCGGGAGATCCTCCGCGACCACCGCGTTGAGGAGGCCCGACGTGACGCCGCCCTGGACGATGATGCCGCCGAAGCGGCTCGCGCGCGCGAGAGCCTCGTCGTAGTGGAGCGGATTCCGGTCGCCCGTCAGCTCGGTGAAAAGCTCGATGTCCCGCGGGCTGATAGTGCGCGTCCGCCGCGCACGTTCACCGACTTTGACTGAGCGCGTTGCCACGGGTCGCGACCTCCTCTCGTTGAAAGCACCAAATCCGCACCCTTTCTGAACCAGTTTGACCCTCCGGTCGAGGCACGGCTCACTTATCGTCCTGCCGTCCACTCTCTTGGGAGGAGGGAGCATGAGAACACGCTTCAAAATGGGCGGCGCGATCGCCCTCGTCGTCGCGCTCGCCATCACGGCGGCCGCGTCGGGAGCAGCGTCGCGAAGCTCCGCCGGCCAGAACCGGCACCACGGATGCGACCTCGGCTCGAACGGCCACGGCCGCATCAAGCACCTCGTCTATCTGCAGTTCGACAACACGCATCTGCTGCGTGACCGGACGAACTTCGCGTCCGATCTCGAGCTGATGCCGCACCTGAAGAACTTCCTCAGCGACAACGGAACGCTGAGCGACAACCACCACACGATCCTGATCTCGCACACCGGGGGCGGGATCCTGAGCGCGCTGACCGGTCTCTACCCCGACCGGACGGGCCAGGCCGTCTCGAACTCGTACGGGTTCTTCCGGCCGAACGGCAGCGTCGGCTTCTCGTCCACGTTCAAGTACTGGACGGACATCACCGACGGCGGCAATCCCGCCACCGACCCGCCGACCCCGCCCGGCGACACGAACTTCAACATGGTCAACGGGGACTCCGGGCAGCCAAAGAACACTCCCGCCCCATGGGTCCCGTACACGCGCGCGGGCTGCGACGTCGGAAACATCTCGACCGCGAACGCGGTGCTCGAGAACAACAACGCGATCGTGTTCGGCGCGGGCCCGACCGTGACCGCCGCCGCGGCGAACGCGGGCGACACGAACGTCAAGGTCGCGAGCGTCTCCGGCTTCACTGTCGGCATGCACGTCACGATCGACACCGGCGCCAACGCGGAGTCGAAGGTGATCCAGACCGTCGGCACGCCCGGCGCGGGCGGCACGGGCATCACGTTCACGACCGCGCTCGCCAACGCTCACGCGAACGGCGTCCCGTTCTACGGGCCGAC
>DATBGG010000115.1:0-4559 GCA_036558065.1 Gaiellaceae bacterium
GGGTTGCACCCGATTCCGAGCTCGCCGAGCCGCCGCGCCCCCTCGTCGCGGTCGAGCACCGCGAGCAGGAACTCCTCCTGCGAATCGGCCGAGGCGTCGACGGCCTTCCCGCCTTCGAAGCGCAGGCGGATCCCGCTCACCTCGCGGCCGGCATAGGGCGCCGGGAACTCGACGAAGGCGATCGTGCCCTCGGCCGAGTCCTCGACCGGCGAGAAGTAGAACTCGCCGCCCGGGAGGTTCGCGCCGCCGGCGTCGACCTTCGCCTCCCGCCCGGCCAGGCTCAGCGTCAGGTCGGTCTCGGCCCCGACGATCCGCACCTCCTCGGCCGAGTTGAAGCGGTCCGCGTAGCGGCTCATCCGCTCGGCCTCGGCGTCCCAGTCGAGTAAGCAGGCGCCGTAGAGAAAGTCCTCGTAGTCGCGGAGCGACATGCCCGCATCCTGGGCGAGCGCGGGCGTCGGGTAGTTGCAGCCGACCCACGCCATCTCGTTCGAGTACACGCGCTGGAGGTGGGGCCGGAAGCCGGACTGGATCAAGGCCATGCGCTCCGGGGGCACCGCCGAGGCCTCGCGCGTGTTCTCGGGCGCGGAGATCGAGATCAGAGCGTCGGCGTTGTCGAGCACGTGCGCCTCGATCGGCGCGGGCGTCTTCAGCAGCTCCTCGGGGGCTTCCATGATCCAGGGGAGGCTGGCCATGACGCTCTGGCGGACCAGCGAGTACGCACCGCGCGCTCCGAGCTGGGAGGCAACCTCCTCCACGAGCGGGCGCGCCAGAGGCGGCGCCGAGACGAGCACCTGCCAGCCCGGCTGCACGCCGATGCAGGTGTCGATCAGGGTCCGTGCGTAGTGCTCGAGTCGCGTGTCGCGCATCCGTGAGGGCGGATGCTACGAAAAGTTCGCGCATAAGCTGAGCGCATGAGGCGACGAGCGCGCGACATACCGAGCCGCATCAAGGTGCGCCGCGGGCCGAAGAAGGGGCGCTACGACCGGGCTTCGATCGACGCCGTGCTGGACGGCGGACTGCTCGCCCACGTGGCGTTCGTCGAGGACGACGAGCCGGTCTGCATCCCGATGCTCTACGCTCGAGTCGGCGACCGCATCTACATCCACGGCTCGACGAAGAGCCGAGCGGTCCGCGCCCTGGCGGCCGGTGCGCCCGCCTGCGTCACGGTCACGGCCGTCCACGCGCTGGTGCTCGCGCGCTCCGCCTTCGAGCATTCCGCCAACTACGACTCGGCGATGGCGTTCGGCACGTTCACGCTCGTCGAAGATCCCGGCGAGCGCATGCGCGCGTTCGAGGCGTTCACCGAGAAGCTCTTGCCGGGGCGCTGGGACGAGGTGCGTCAGCCGAGCGCCACCGAGTTGAAAGCGACCGAGATCCTCGCCCTGGAGATCGGCGAAGCCTCCGCGAAGGTGCGCACCGGCCCTCCGGACGACGACGACTCGGCCGACGCCGAGCGCGACACCTGGGCCGGCGTCCTGCCGATCCTCACTTCCTACGGCGAGCCCGAGGCTTCCCCCGGGCTTCGGCCCGGCATTCCCCTCTCGGACAGCGTCCGACGGCTGCTTACTCGAGATCCTCCTGGATGATCCGCGGCGAGTCGTGGACGCACACCAGGTCGAGCCGTCCCGGCCCGAGGTTCAGGAACTTGTGCTTCGTGTTCGGCCCGACGACGAGGATGTCCCCGGGGCCGGCGTCGAGCTCCTCGCCGTCGGCCGTGAACCGCACCCGCCCGGAGCGGACGACCCACGTTTCGGAGTACGGGTGCACGTGGAGGCCCGGCCCCTCGCCCGGCTCGTTGTCGACGAGGAACATCGACACCCCCGAGCCGTAGTCCTCTCCTTCGAAGCGCAGCGTGCGGTTCGGAGCTCGCTCCTGGTCCTCCGCGCGGAGGACGCGGTACATCAGCTCTCCGAGGCCGGCGCGGGCTTGCCCTCGTAGACCGCCTCACGACCGCCGTCGTGCGGCGGCTCGATCGTGATGTTCGGCAGCAGCCGGTCGAGCCAGCGCGGGATGTACCACGCCTTCTCGCCGAGCACCGTCAGGAACGACGGGACGAGCGTCATGCGCACGACCAGCGCGTCCGTGAGGATCGCGACCGCGAGCAAAATCCCGAACTCCTTCGAGATGCGGTCGGCCGTGAGGATGAACGCGGCGAAGACCGTGCCCATGATGATCGCCGCCGCCACGACGACGCGTCCGATCGCCGCGATGCCGTGCTCGACCGCCTCACGTGTCTTCAGGCCGTGGACGTGCTCCTCCCGGATCCGGCTCATGATGAAGACCATGTAGTCCATCGAGAGGCCGAACAGGATCGCGAACGCGATCGGCGGGACGAACGTCTCGATCGGCCCGGTCCGGTCGAGCCCGGTGAGGCCCAGCAGGTGCCCCCGTTGGACGACGAGGCCGAGCACACCGAAGGCGATGAATGCGGACAGGAGCGTCGTGACCGCCGCCGTCAGCGAGACGACGATCGAGCGGAACGCCATCGCCAGCACGATGAACGTGACTCCGACGATGTAGAGCAGGAAGATCGGCAGCCGCTCGTAGATCCGGTCGGCGATGTCCTTGAACGCCGCCGTCTGACCCGAGACGTAGACCCTCGCGTCGGTCCCTTCGGCCACCGCGGGCACGACGTTGTCCCGGAGGCGGTCGACGAGCTTGTCGGTCGCCTCGTCCTGCGGCGCCGACTCGGGAGTGACGAAGACGATGGCGACGCTTCGCTGGTCGTTGAACTGGGGCTCGCGAACCGAGGCGACTCCCGGCAGGTCCTGGACGCGGTTGTAGATCTGATCGGGCACCTGCGCCGCGTCCCTGACGTCGACGACGATCGGGACCGGGCCGTTGAAGCCGGGCCCGAAGCCCTCGGCGAGCAGATCGTACGCCCGGCGGGCCGTCTGCTTGTTCGGCTGCGTCCCCTGGTCGGAGGCGCCGAGCCGGATGAGCGCGGAGGTGCCGGCGAGGGCGAGCCCTGCGAGCAGCAGCACGACGAAGACGACCTTGGCGTTGCGTGTCACGAACCGGCCCCAGCGGGCGGTCAGCGTCTTCTCGCGCGCGGCCTCCGAGTCGTCGATCGGGCGCAGGAACGGAACCTTGAGCCTGTCGATGCCCGCAGCCGGGGCCGGCGCCCCCTCTTCAATCGCGACACGCTCGTAGTGCGCGTTCAGTGCGCGCTGAATCTTCACGAACCAGACGACTGCTGGAACGATCAGGAGGCCGAATGGGAACAGCCAGAGTCCGGTCAGGCCTCTGACAGTTGCCGGCCTGCCCTCGCGGGCGGTCATGCGTCCGACCTCGGAGGGAACAACGAAGGCCATGACCGGATTGACGAGCACCCAAAGCACGAGGCCAAGAACGCCGCCGAGGCCGTCGTCCGTTCGCTGCTTGGCCTCCTTCATGGTCTTGTACGCCCAGTACCACCCGTAGAAGCCGAGCGTGATCACGAAGAGCGCGACATGTCGCCCAACGCCGCGAGGACGGCCAAGCCTGGCCAGCACCGCGATCAGGAGCGAGTTCGCGATCAGCACTGTGGTCAGGACGCCGAGCGCCGCGCCGATCCCGAGCTTCGTCACGAAGTCGAGGCCGAAAAACGCGAGGCCCGTGACCGAGATCGCGACTGTCAGCCCGGCGAAGAGCACCGCCCGCCCCGCGGAGGCGCCCGCCTCCGTGGCGGCGTCCTCAGGAGAAAGCCCGTCGTGCAGCAGCTGTCTGAAGCGCGTGACGATGAACAGCGAGTAGTCGATGCCGACACCGAGCCCGATCATCGAGACGAGGATCGGCGTGATCGTGTTGATGTCGGTCAGCCCGGCGAGGATGAAGAGGAGGATGAACGCGCCGGCGAGAGCCGTCAGCGCGAGCGCGATCGGCATCATCGCCGCCACGAAGGTCCGGAAGACGACGAGCAGGACGATCAGCGCCGCGATCAGCCCGAGCAACTCCTGGATGCCCTGCTGGATCGGCGGGAACTCGGCTTCGCCGTTGAACTCGACCGTCACGCCGGCCGACTCGGCGGCCTCGCGAGCGGCGTCCTCGACGGCCACGACGGTACTGCGGTCTTTGTCATAGATGACGTCGCTGAACTGCGCTTCGGCATACGCGATGCGCCCGTCATCGGAGAACGTGTCTGCGCTGAACGGGTCGCCGACGCTCTCGATCCCCACCTTGTCCTTCGTGGCCTTGAACTCGGGGGACTTGACCCGTGCGATCGCCTTCTCGACGGCGGCCTTGCGCTCGGGTGTGTCGAGCCGCTCGCCCGCCGGCGCCGCAAAGACGATGTTGAGCACGCTGCCCTGCTCGGCGGCGAACTCGGACTTGATCAGGTCCGTCGCCCTCTGCGTGTCCGTCCCCGGGAGCTCGAACTGATCGCGCAGCGAGCCGCCGACGGTCGCGACGAGGACGATGAGGGCGACCATGATCCCGATCCACGAGAAGACGACCCGCCAGGGGTGCCTTGCGCAGAGCCGGTCCCAGCGTGCGAGCGCGCCCGTCGAGAGGCGCTCGTGCGCAAGTCGTCGCCCAGCCTGGTTTTCGCTGCGGTCGGTCATCGCGGTCCCCCTACGACC
>DATBGG010000116.1:0-1837 GCA_036558065.1 Gaiellaceae bacterium
GGTCCCCCGCGCCCGAGAGCACGTAGTCGCGCAGGGAGGCTCGGCTCTCGGCTGGTGGGCGCTGGTCGTGGAGGGCGATGCGTGTGCCCTTGGCCATCGAGATCGTGCCGCCGTGCAGCTCGGTCTCGCCGTTCAGCAGCCTGAGCAGGGTCGTCTTGCCGGCCCCGTTCGGCCCGGAGAGCGACATTCGGTCCCGGCGCTCGACCTTGAACGAGACCCCGTCGAACAGCGGGTCGCCGGAGAGCTCCTTGCGCAGGTTGGTGGCGGTGACGACAGCCATGCGACTAAGCGTAGAGGTCGCCGGAGAAGTGGAATCGACACAGATTTGGCCGACATGCGTTGCCAGTCGGCGGGCGCGCTCGAAGCGCCCTGAAGGTCGACTACGGTTCCGGCGTGGCCCAGGGCGTTCGCGGGACTCGTCGCCGGGTTATCGAGGAAGTCCAATGGTGGGCGAAAGCCCTGCTGGTCAGCGCGTTCGTAATCGCTGTGCTCTTTGCCGCCTACGCGGCTCTGCTTCTGCTCGTCCTCTTGCGGAACGCGGACATCGCTGACTAGGGCTTATTGCCGCGGCCCCTCCGGCCGATGACGAACGCATGAAACGTGCCGCAGTTGTTGGGTTGAACGCGTTCGCCGCCGCCGGCTGCTTCGTGGCGGGACTACTCACGGCTCGGGTAGTGCCAATTCCCTTCGTGACAGTCGTGCTCGGCTTCTTTGGTCTCGCGTACTTCCTCCGTCGAGCGGAGCGTGCACGGTCCGAAGCCGAGGCTTAGGCCCGAACGCCTTTCGGCAGCCAGGTCAGCTAGACGCGCCGACGGCGCTCTCGACGAGCGCGCGCGCCGCGGTTGCGATGTGCTCCGCGTCGATCCCCGCCGCGGCAAGCAGCTCCGCGGGCGTGCCCGAGCCGGGCATCTCGCGGACGGCCAGGTGCTCGACCCGTGGCCTCTCGTCCGAGTCGGCGAACACGGACAACACCGCTCCGCCGAGACCGCCCTCGGGCCAGTGGTCCTCGGCGACCACGATCAGCCCGGTCGCCTCGGCCGCGGCGCGAAGCGTCTCCCCGTCGACCGGCTTGACCGAATAGAGGTCGATCACGCGCGCCGTGACTCCCGTCTCGGCTAGCGCGTCGGCCGCCTTCAACGCCTCGTGCAGCGTGATCCCCGCCCCGATCAGCGTGACGTCGTCGTCGTCAGAGGAGCGCACGACCCTCGCGCCGCCGACCGGGAACTCCTCGCCCGGCTCGTAGAGGACCGGCGTGTTGGCGCGCGTCGTGCGCAGGAAGACGATCCCGTCCAGGTCGGCCATCGTCTCGACGAGCTTGGCCGTCTGGTTCGCGTCACTCGGGTAGAGCACGGTCGAGCCGTGCACCGCCCGGAACGCGGCGAGATCCTCGAGCGCCATCTGCGACGGCCCGTCCTCGCCGATCGAGACGCCCGCATGCGACCCGCAGAGCTTGATGTTCGCGCGGCTGATCGCGGCCATGCGGACGAAGTCGTACGCGCGCGTCAGGAACGCGGCGAACGTGGACGCGAACGGCTTCCACCCCCGCACCTGGATCCCGACCGCGGCGGCGACCATCTGCTGCTCCGCGATGTACATCTCGAAGTACCGCTCCGGATGAGCGTCGCGGAAGATCTCGGCGTACGTCGAGTTCGAGACCTCGCCGTCGAGCGCGACCACGTCGCCGCGGGCGTCTCCCAGCGCCTTCAGCGCGTCGCCGTACGCCTTCCGGGTGGCAACCTCGTCGCCGCCGACCTCGTACGCCGGCAAGTCGACCGGCTTCGCGCCGGTGGGCGGGACGTCGGGCCTCTCGCCCTCGGGCTTCGCGACGTCCACCTCG
>DATBGG010000117.1:0-6549 GCA_036558065.1 Gaiellaceae bacterium
CTTCAAGTCGACGAACCCGTCCGAGCGCGCGAAGGCGATCGTCGAGGCGACGACGCATTTCGAGGACGCCGAGGTCCTGGCCCGCGTCTCGCAGGGCCTGGGCGACGCGATGACGGGGCTTGCGGCAGCGGGCATCCCGCCGGAAGAGCTGCTCGAAACCCGCGGCTGGTAACCCGCTCGGGAGCTCGCAGCGTCGGACGCTGTCTAGCCGCGGTTACACGCGGAGATAAGTGAGTGGACACATGAGAGAGCCCCCTACGCTTCGCGTGGGGGGCCGGGTGTTCCGCCTTGCGCGGCGTTCGCCGCGAAGCCGACGGAACTAGGAGCTGCAACAACCTGCCCCGGCGAAGCCCGGGGCTCGTTCATATGGCCACTCACTTATTCCGCGAGCAGGCCCAAGGGAATGTCTGACCGCGCCACGCCATCCGGGTCGCTCGTCACAGTTGCGGCAATGACTCCGGTTCGCGTCCCGTGGACGAGCGCCTCGTTCCTCGCCTACCTGGGCGGGATCACGATCCTGTTCTCGGTCCTCGCGCTGCTGGCTACGCAGTCGCAAGATCACGGTGCCGCAGGGCTCGTCTTCTGGACGGCGGTCATGTTCGTCGTGCTGCTCGGGCTCGCGTTCGGGATGCGCTCGCGAAACCACCTCGTCACGGCCGGCCTCTTCGCTCTGAGCGGGGTCGCCGCATTCGTGATCTTCGCCGGAGCCGTGCTCGACTGGTTCGGCTGGCTTCCGAACCTCCGCGACGACCGGACCTTCTTCACCGGCTTCCACTTCTGGTTGCTCGTGCTCGAGCTGCTCGCGATCGTCGCCGCGGCCGTGGCGCTGAAGATGTTCCGGTTTCCGCTCCTTGTCCTGGCGCTCAGCGCCGCGATCTGGGCCTTCGTGGACGACCTGCTCTCGAACGGCGGCGGCTGGTCGGCGATCGTCACGATCGTCCTCGGTCTCTCGTTCCTCCTGGCGGGGATCGCCGTCGACGACGGGCCTTCGAGGCCTTTCGGCTTCTGGCTGCACGTCACGGCCGGGCTTGCGATCGGCGGCGGCCTCCTCTGGTTCTTCCACGGCGGCAACTTCGACTGGATTCTGATCGCGATCGCCGGCCTGCTCTACATCCTGCTCGGGAACCGGCTTGCCCGCTCGAGCTGGGTCGTCCTCGCCGGCTGGGGAATTCTTCAGGCGGCGGCTCACTTCGCCGACAAGTGGTCGAGCGTCGCCGAGCTCGGATTTCTGTTCTTCCCGCTCTTTCCTTTCGTCGCGCTGTCCAACTTCGACGGCGGCTTCGGCGAGCACCATGCCCACGAGTGGGCCGGGCCGGTCACCTTTGCCGTCGCGGGCCTGATCTTCATCGCGCTGGGCCTCCGGCTCGCGCGCCGCCGCGCCGACACGGCGCCGGCGGCCGAGCTGCTCTAGGCAATCGCGGCAAACGGCACTAGGATCGAGGCCGATGGGGACGCGGGCACTCTTGCTCTGCGGCGCCGCGATCCTGGCGACCGCTGACGCCGACGGCGCGGACAGCGCGGACAGCCGTGCCAAGCGCTGCCATGCGCGGAAGGCGACGATCGTCGGCACGTCCCGCGCCGATCACATCCGGGGGACGAAGCGCGCCGACGTGATCGTGGCCCTCGGCGGCAACGACGTGATCGACGGCCGAGGCGGGCGCGACATCATCTGCGCCGGCCCCGGGAACGACGTCGCCAAGGGCAGCGGCGGCTCCGACACGCTCGTCGGCGAGGGCGGGAACGACAAGCTGAACGGCGGCTCCGGCGCGATCGACCGGCTCGAGGGCGGCGGAGGCAACGACAAGCTCGAGGGCGGCAGCACCTTCGGCACCGACATCATGCTCGGCGGCCCCGGCAAGGACGAGCTGCACGGCGGTCGCGGCGCCGACACGCTGTTCGGCGGGGCCGGCAAGGACAAGCTGTTCGGCGAGCAGGACGTCGACCTGATGGACGGCGGGAGCGACGCCGACAACATGCGCGGCGGCTCCGGGATCGACACCGTCACGTACGCGACCCGTCGCAAGCCCGTCTTCGTCACGCTCAGCGACGGCCACGACAACGACGGCGAGAAGAACGAGCGCGACAAGGTCAGCGGCACGGAGATCCTCCTCGGCGGCTTCGCGAACGACGACCTCGCCGGCTACGGCGCCGTCAACGTCATCTACGGCAACGCGGGCAACGACAAGATCAGCGGCGGCGGCGCGAACGACACGCTCTGGGGCGGTCCCGGCGACGACACGATCAACGGAGACTGCTCGGTCTCGCCGAACCTGATCCCGGTCTGCGACAACGTGCGCGGCGACGACCTCGTCGACGGGGGTGACGGGAACGACGAGCTCTACGGTGCACACGGCAAGGACAAGCTGACCGGCGACGCGGGCAACGATGTCGTCACGGGTGGCGAGGAAGACGACCAGCTCGAGGGCGGCGACGGCAACGACGAGATCTGGGCCGACGGAGGTCGTGGGCGCTCACACGTCGGGACGGGCAACGACAAGCTCCTCGGCGGCGCCGGCGACGACGAGCTCCACGGTGAGCAGGGCAACGACACGCTCGACGACGGCGCCGGCAACGACCGGCTGAACGGCGACGACGGGAACGACACGCTCCTCAGCGACCCCGCCGGCGCCGACTTCATCGACGGCGACGCCGGCGTGGACACGCTCGACGACAGCACGCGCACGCTCGACCTCGTCTTCACGATGGGGATCATCAACGGCGACGACGGCCAGGCCGGCGAGCGCGACACGGTCGGCTCCGAGGTCGACAACGTGATCGGGGGCTCGGGGAACGACGTCTTCGAAGACGAATGGGACGTGGCCAATCGCTTCGAGGGCCGAGACGGCGCGGACACGTTCTACGGGAGACGCGCCACCGACACGATGGTCGGCGGGAACGGCACCGACACGCTGTCCTACGCGCCCTACGACGGCCGCGACCGCGTCTATTTCGAGATCGTGATCGACGTCTTCGCAGGCAAGGCGGTGAGCGGCGAGCCGACGTTCACGCAGATGGAGACGACCTTCTCGGGGATGGAGCGCTACATCGGCGACGACAACGCGGACACGTTCTTCGGCTGGATCAACGCGGACTACTTCGAGGGCCACGGGGGCGACGACCAGATCCACGGCGGCCTCGGAACGGACACGCTGTACGGCGACGACGGAGACGACACGATCGACGGGGACGCCTTCGACGACCACATCTACGGCGGCACGGGCAACGACGTCATGCGCGGCGGGGACGACGACGACGTCCTGACGGGCGACGCGGGGGAGGACCACTTCGACGGCGGCGAGCCGTCCGGTGGAGACGAGACGGACGTGGCCGCGGACTATCAGCAACCCCCGGACGCGAGTTGCGCCAGCACGCTCCAGTGCCCGTAGGGGCAAATCTAGAATTCAGAGGATGAAGATCGGCGTCCTGGCTCTCCAAGGGAACTTCCGCGAGCACGTGGCGATGCTGCGGCGGCTCGGTGCGGACGCGGTCGAGGTGCGCAAGCCGGAGCAGCTCGTCGGCCTCGACGGGCTCGTCGTCCCCGGCGGCGAGTCGACGACGTTCATGCGCCTGATGCGGCTCTACGGGCTCGAGGACGCGATCCGTGCTTTCCAGCAGCCCGTCTTCGGCACGTGCGCAGGGCTGATCGTGCTCGACCGCGAGCACCTCGGCCTCGTCGACGTCGAGGTCGAGCGAAACGCGTACGGGCGCCAGGTGTTCAGCTTCGAGGCCGACCTCGACCTGTCCGGAGAGGACAAGCCCCTGCGGGGCGTCTTCATCCGCGCGCCACGCGTCGAGGCGACCGGCGACGACGTGGACGTCCTCGCGGAGCACGAGGGGAAGCCGGTGCTCCTCAGGCAGGGACGGTTCCTCCTCGCTACCTTCCATCCCGAGCTCACGGACGACACGCGCGTCCACGAGCTGTTCCTCGACGCAGTCAGGGAGGCGAGCCTTGTCCGGACATAGCAAGTGGGCATCGATCAAGCGCAAGAAAGGCGCGACCGACGCGAAGCGCGGCCAGCTTTTCTCCAAGCTGACGCGGGCGATCATCGTCGCCGCGCGCGACGGCGGGCCGGATCCGGCCGGGAACATCGCGCTGCAGAACGCGATCGAGAAGGCGCGGGAGAACTCGATGCCGAAGGACAACATCGACCGCGCGATCGCCAAGGGCTCTGGCACGGGAGCGGACGCCGCGGCCTACGAGACGGTGACCTACGAGGGCTACGGGCCGGGCGGCATCGCCCTCTTCGTCGAGGCGCTCACCGACAATCGAAACCGCACGGCCGCCGACGTGCGCCACGTCTTCACGAAGAACGACGGCAACCTCGGAGAGTCCGGCTCCGTCGCGTGGCTCTTCGAGCGCAAGGGCGTCATCCTCGTCCCGGGGGAGATCGACGAGGACGAGCTGATGCTCGCCGCGGCCGACGCGGGAGCGGACGACGTCGAGACCGAGGAGTCGAGCTATCGCGTGACGAGCGCGCCGGAGAGCCTGCACGCCGTTCGCGAAGCGCTCGAGGCCGCCGGGTTCGCGATCGAGTCGGCCGAGTCGACGATGGTCGCGAAGACGTCCGTCGAGATCGAGGACGAGGCGGTCGCCCGCAAGGTCGTCCGGATGATGGACGAGCTCGAGGAGAACGACGACGTCCAGGATGTCTACTCGAACTTCGACATCCCGGAAACCGTCCTGGAAGCGGTCGCGGGCTAGCCGCGACGAACCGGGAGCACGCCCTCCCAGCCACAGGCCTGGCAGCGGACGACCGCTTCGGTCTCGCTGATCCGCTTCACCTCGACGAGGTAGCCGCGGTGGTTGCGGATCCGCCCGCAGTAGAGGCGGGGCAGGCGAGGGATCTTGCGCGGTTGTCGCTCCGTCATCGGTGTCCTGCGCGGATCGTTCTGCTCGTTGCCGTGAAGCCGGCGAAGCGAGCCGTGACACGGTATGTGCCGCGCCGCTTCGCGCGGAGCGAGTAGAAGCCGCGCTTGTCCGTCTTTCCACCCGCGATCTTCGTCCACCCGCCGCCGGCGTTGCGCTCGAGCGAGACGCGCGCGCCGAGCACGGCGTCGAGGAAGCGGTCGACGACCTTGCCGCGCACGATCCGGCCTCGCTCGATCGAGCGCGCGGCGACGATCTTCGGCGGCAGATTGCCCTGGAGCTGCGCTCCTGCGAGCGCGACGAGCACCTGGCCCCGGTTCCAGCTCGAAGCCACGCTCGAGCCGACCATGTACGTGTCGTCGGTCGGCTGCAGCGCCTCGAAGCGGATCACCGCGTGCAGGTTCTTGTCCAGCGGGAACGCGAGGACGCCTTCGAACCGGGCATCGCCGGGCGTCGAGGGCGTGACCATCTCGTAGTAGCCGAGGATCGTGCCGACGCCGCGCGTCCCGACGACGTGCGGGACCGAGAGGCCTCCGCGCTGGTCCCGTGTCCAGCTCGTGTGCTCGATGTTCGCGTGAGCGATCGCGTCGGCCTCTCCCTCTCGCTGGTCGAAGTGGACCGTCCAGTCGAGCGTGGAGCGCCCGGCGTTCTCCGGGTGGCCGATTTGCGCGAAGTTCGCTCCGACCCAGAGGCCGGCGTCTCCGGACGCGGACTGCCGCTCGTAGCCCAGCGGCGATGCGAGCTCCACGAGCAGGCCCGGCGGCAGTTGGTGCGCCTGGCGTGTCGCGTCCGAGATCCCGATGCGTTCGACGGTTTGGCCGCGCGCGCCCTGGCTGGTCCCGGCCAGGGCGATGAGCGCCACGAGCAGGCTCGAGAGCAGGGCAAATCGCCGCACGCCTAGAGGCTAGCCAAGGAGGGGGCTAGCGTCTGCCGCGACTGACGACGAGCTTCACGCGGGTGCCCCTCGGCCGCTTCACTCCGGCCCGGGGGCTCTGCGAGACGACACGTCCCCGGGCCCGGCGCGATCGGGCTTTCCGGACACGTCCGACGCGGCAATGCGCACGCGTGATCGCGCGTTTCGCGACCGCGAGCTTCTTCCCGATCACGCGCGGGACCTTGCATCTGGCCGGCGGCGGCGGAGGAGGCGGCTGGGTGGACCCGACCGTGAAGCTGCCTTTCATGAAGCTCGCGTGCGGGTCGCAGACGAACTTATAGGTGCCGTCCGTGAAGGTGATCGTCCACGTCGTCGTTCCCTTGAAGTCGACGGTGGTCAGGCGATCGACGCCGGGGCCCGTCAGGTGGAAGTTGTGGAACGTCGAGTTGTCGTGGACCTGGACGGTGTACGTCCCCGCGGTCAGGTGCGTGACCTTCGTGCCGTTCATCGTCAGGGTGATATTCGTCCCGTCACCGGTGCCGACGGTCGCGACGAGCAAGCCAGGTGGAGGAGGCGGGGGCGGGGGAGGCGGCGGCGGAGGAGGAGGAGGCGTGCCGGTGACCGTGACCGAGCCGGCCATCGCCGGTGCGTGGTAGAGGCACTTGTAGCCGTAGGTCCCCGGCGTGTTGAAGGTGTAGCTGAACGTGGCTCCCGGAGCCAGGTCCGCTGAGCCGAAGACACCGTCGTTCGACGTGACCGTGTGGTGCATGTTCAGCGTGCTTCGGTTCGTCCAGCAGACGGTCGTGCC
>DATBGG010000118.1:0-5620 GCA_036558065.1 Gaiellaceae bacterium
CAGGCCGGCTGCACGCTGACCGCGACGGACGGCATGGTCGTCAAGACGGCCCAGACGTCCCAGCTCGCAGCGGACGGACAGAGCTCGACTCTCGAGTTCATCCTCGTCAACCACCCGCTCGACTGCCCGGTCTGCGACAAGGGCGGCGAGTGCCCGCTCCAGGACCTCACGTTCCGCTGGGGCCCGCCGGTCACCCGGAACACGTTCCCGAAGCGCACCTTCGAGAAGCCGATTCCGATCTCCCCCACGATCGCCCTCGACCGCGAGCGCTGCATCCTCTGCTACCGCTGCACGCGCTTCTCGTCCGATGTCTCCGAGGACAGCCAGCTCGTCGCGCGCGACCGCGGCTCGCAGTCGATCATCGCCACCTTCGAGGACGAGCCCTACAACGCGCCCTTCTCCGGGAACGTGATCGAGCTCTGCCCGGTGGGCGCGCTCACCTCGACGCAGTACCGCTTCGAGGCGCGACCGTGGGAGATCCAGGATGTCCCGACCGTATGCGGGATGTGCCCGGTCGGCTGCAACGTCGACGCCACGACACGCGAGGGCAAGGTCAAGCGGATCGTGTCCCGGAACCACCCGGACGTGGACGAGGGCTGGCTCTGCGACAAGGGCCGCTTCGGGTTCTCGCACCTGCGCGCCGGAGACCGCGTGATCGACCCCGGTCGGAGGGTGGGACGCCGCCGCTACGAGACCATCTCCTGGGACGCCGCGCTCGACGAGGCCGAGGCGCTCCTCCGTGCCGCCGGGAAGAACATCGTCACCGCGCTGTCCGGCTCGGAGACCGTCGAGCACGCGTATGCCCTCGGCAAGCTGCTCCGCGACGGCCTCGGCGCCCACTGCGCGGTCATGCCCGAGGACGTGAGCCCCGCGCTCGACGCCTTCCGCGCGCCGCTCTCCGCGATCCGCGACGCCGAGCTGATCGTCGTCCTCGGCGACGACCCTGTGGTCGAGCGCGCCCCGATCGTCGACCTCTGGATCAAGGCCGGGCGCAGGGCAGGCGCCGAGGTCGTCGAGAACGAGATCGGCGCACCCGACGGAGGGCTCGGCAAGGCCCGCAAGGAGCTCGGCGACCGCATTCGCTCGACCGAGCGCACGATCCTCGTCTGGTCGGGGCCGGGAGGAAGCGGCGGAGCGACGGTCGCGGCGCTCGCCTCCGAGCTCGGCCTCGCCGGCAAATCCGGAAGTGCAGCGTTCCACCTTCCGGAGACTGCGAACGGCCGTGGGGTCGCGGACGGCTGGGCGGCCGCGGCGGACGGCGACGAGGCCGACCCGGAGCCGATCGAGCTGCTCGTAGTCTCGGGCGACGAGGCCGCGGCGAACCCGGATGTGCGCGCCCTCGCGGAGCGCGCCGAGCGGGTGCTCGCGATCTCGATGTTCCGCTCGCCGGTGCGCGGCTGGACCGACCTCGTCCTACCCGGGACGAGTTACCTCGAGCGCGACGGGACGTACGCCAACCTCGAGGGCCGGCTCCAGCGCCTGCGGCGCGCCGTGATCCCGCCCTGTCCCGACGAGCTGGCCTGGATCTCGAAGCTCGCGCAGCGCTTCGACGTCGAGGTCTCGCCGTACCCGCAGCAGGTCTTCGCCGAGCTCTCGGAGCGCTGCTACGGCGGCATCGGCTATTCGGAGATCGGCGAGCGCGCAGCTCTTCCGGAACGAGCCGAGCCGACGGAGAACGCGGCTCCGCCTGCACCGGCGACGAACGGCGCGGGCAAGGGGCTCAGGCTCGTCAGCTACCGCCCGCTCTTCTCGGGGCCGGCGATCGAGCGGATCCCCCAGCTTCAGTTCCAGCGTCCCGGAGCCGAGATCGAGCTCGCGCCCGACGACGCGTCGCGGCTCGGCGTCGAGCCCGGCTCCACGGTGCAGGTTCGCTCGAACGGAACCTCCGTCGAGCTTCGCGCGCGCGTGAACAAGAAGCTGGCCGAGGGAGTGGCCCGCGTTCCCGTCGACCACGCACGCGATCTTGGGACACACGTCGAGGTCAAGCCATGAACGAGCCGTGGTGGATCGACGCCATCAAGGCGATCGTGCTCATCAACCTGCTGCTCGGCATGTTCGCCTACATGACCTGGGTCGAGCGCAAGCTCCTCGGCCGCATGCAGCTCCGCTACGGCCCGAACCGCGCCGGCCCGTTCGGCCTCCTGCAGCCCATCGCCGACCTCGTGAAGCTGATCCGCAAGGAGAGCTTCTACCCCGCGACGGCCGTCGACTTCCTGTACATCACCGCTCCGATCGTCTCCGCCTTCACCGCGCTCGCCGCCTTCGCGGTCATCCCCTGGGGCGAGGGCTGGCACATCGCGGGCTACGACATCTCGGGCGAGATTGCCGACGTCCCGATCTCGCTGCTCCTGATCTTCGCGCTGGGCGCGCTCGGCGTGTACGGCTTCATCGTCGGCGGCTGGGCTTCCGACTCGAAGTACGCGCTGCTCGGCTCGATGCGGACGTGCGCGCAGATGGTGTCCTACGAGGTCTCGCTCGCGCTGTCCGTGCTCGGCGTCGTGATCATGGCCGGCACGCTCTCGCTGACGGGCATCGTCGACAAGCAGCAGGACACGATCTGGTACGGCGTCCCGCAAGTCGTTGGGCTACTCGTCTTCCTCGCCGCGGGAACGGCTGAGACCAACCGCCCGCCCTTCGACCTCCCGGAAGCCGACACCGAGCTCGTCGCCGGGTACCACACCGAGTACAGCGGGATGCGCTTCGGGCTGTTCTCGATGGCCGAGTACGTGAACATGATCGTGCTCTCCGGCCTGTGCGTGACGCTCTTCCTCGGAGGCTGGATCGGGCCGTGGGCGCCGCTCGGGCCGCTCTGGTTCCTGCTCAAAGTCCTGATCCTGATCTTCCTCTTCATCTGGCTGCGCGCGACCCTGCCGCGGCTGCGCTACGACCAGCTGATGGCGTTCGGCTGGAAGGTCCTGCTCCCGGTGGCGACGCTCAATGCGCTCGTCACCGCGGCCCTCGTGGTGGCGTTCGCGTGAGCCCACAGCCGCTCGACTCCGTCAAGGGCTTCGGCGTCACGCTGAAGCAGATCTTCAAGAAGCCGATCACACAGCAGTACCCGGAGTACAAGCGGCCGCTCTACCCGCGCTTCCGCGGGCGGCACCGGCTCTGGCGGCATCAGAACGGCCTCGAGAAGTGCGTCGGCTGCTCGCTCTGCGCCGCGGCCTGCCCGGCCGACTGCATCCGCGTCGTCGCCGAGGAGAACACAGCTGCGAACCGCGTCTCGGCCGGCGAGCGCTACGCGCGCATCTACGAGATCAACCTCTCGCGCTGCATCTTCTGCGGCTACTGCGAGCTCGCCTGCCCGTTCGACGCGATCACGCTCGAGCAGGAGTTCGAGATCTCGGAGTACTCGCGCGACGACCTGATCTACACGAAGGACATGCTGCTCGCCGAGCCGATCAAGCGCGTGCCGGTGGCCGACCGCTCGCTCTACGACACGCCGATCCCCGCCTACAAGGAAAGGTCGTAGTGGGCAACGTCCTCGTCTGGGCGGTTTGGGTCGCGGCCGCGTTCGCCTGCCTCGGCTCGGGCGCCGCCGTCGTCTCGTTCACGAACCCGTTCTACTCCGCGCTCGCGCTGATCGGGAACCTCGGCTCGCTGGCCGTGCTCTACCTGCTGCTCTCGGCCGAGTTCGTCGCCGCCGCTCAGGTGCTTGTGTACGCGGGCGCGGTGATGGTCATGTTCCTGTTCGTGATCGCCTACCTCGGGCGCCACGCGGACGCGCCGTGGGCCGGAGGCCCGAGCTGGCAGGCGCTCGGCGCGGTCGCCGCGGCGGGCGCGCTGATGGTCGAGATCGTCGTCGTGATCGGGCTCAAGGCAAGCGGCCGGCTGTCGGAGGCGCCGGACGTCGGCTCGGCCTTCGGCAGTCCCACGGAGGTCGGGAAGCTCTTCCTCACCGACCACCTGCTCGCCTTCGAGATCACCTCGATCGTGCTGCTCGCGGCCGCGGTCGGAGGCGTCGTCCTCGGCAGCCAGGCGAGCGACGAGGAGCGCATCCGGTGATGGGCCCCGACCTCACCTGGTACCTCGCCGTTGCGGCCTTCCTGTTCGCGATCGGGACGCTCGGCGTGATGCTCCGGCGCAGCCCGCTGATCATCCTGCTCTCGATCGAGATCATGCTGAACGGCGCGAACCTCGCGTTCATCTCGTTCTCGCGGCATCACGCCGAGATGGACGGCCAGATCTTCGCGCTCGCCGTGATGGCGGTCGCTGCATCCGAGGTCGTGGTCGGCCTCGGCCTGATCGTCGCGGTCCATCGACGGAGACTCGAGCTGGACGTCGACAAGCTGTCGACGCTCCGAGGATGAGCGGGGTACAGCTGATCCAGGTGCCGTACCACCTCGGCCGGAGAGGCGTGGTCCTCGGCGCCGGGCCCGAGCCGCTGGCCGAGGCGATCGGCGGCGAATCGGTGGTCGTCGAGCGCGCAGAGCCGCTGACGAACGAGATCTCCGGAACCTTCGACGTCATCCGCCAGGTGCGCGCCGCGGTACGCGAGACGCTCGATGCCGGCCTGTTCCCGCTCGTCCTGGCCGGGAACTGCCACAGCGCCGTCGGCACGATCGCCGCTCTCGAGAGCGCCGTGGGGATCGTCTGGTTCGACGCCCATGCCGACTTCCACACGCCGGACTCGACGCCGACCGGGTTCTTCGACGGGATGCCGCTCGCGCTGATCACGGGCGAAGGCTGGGCCGAGCTCCGCCGGACGGTCGAAGGACTGGCGCCCGTGCCCGAGGAGAACATCGTCCTCGTCGGCGCCCGCGACCTCGAGCCGACGGAGGAGGAGCGGCTCGCCGCCTCGGCCGTCGTCCGCGCCGATGCGGCGACGCTCGAAGACAAGCTGGACGAGCTCTCCGGTCGCGCGGGCTCCGTGTACGTGCACATCGACCTCGACGTCCTCGACCCGTCGGAGGGCAAGGCGAACGACTGGGCGGTCGAGGGCGGGCTCACCGCCGACGAGCTCGCGGCCGGGGTCGAGGCGATCCTCGCGCGCTTCGACGTCCGCGCGGCCGCGTTCACCGCGTACGACCCGGACGCCGATCACGAGAGACGCATCCCGGCGGTCGCAGCGCGGCTCGCCGCCGTGCTCAGTTCCGCGCAGGTGGCCTCGTGATCGCCGCCGCCTGGGTCTGTCTCTTCTCGCCGCTCGCGGCAGCCCTGCTGATCACACTCGGCGGGACGCGCTGGTCGCGCAAGGGCGCGGGCTACCTCGCCACGCTCTCCGTCGCGGTCTCGTTCGTGGCGGCCGCCGTCGCGTTCTTCTCGATTGCCGGCGACCCCCAAGACGAGCGCGTCCACCTCACGACCAGCTGGACGTGGCTCGCGGTCGGCAACTTCAACGTCGGGCTCTCGCTGCTCGTCGACCCCTTGTCGATCCTGATGATGCTGATCGTCTCCGGCGTCGGCGCGCTGATCGTCGGCTACTCGATCGGCTACATGGACGGCGAGGACGAGGAGCGTCGCTACTTCGCCTACATGACGCTGTTCGTGTTCTCGATGCTGATGCTCGTCCAGGGCGGCAACCTGCTGCTCCTGCTCGTCGGCTGGGGCCTCGTCGGTCTCAGCTCGTACCTGCTGATCGGCTTCCACCACGAGCGGCCGTCCGCGGTCGCCGCCGCGA
>DATBGG010000119.1:0-20546 GCA_036558065.1 Gaiellaceae bacterium
CAGCGCGAGAACGAGAAGCGCGGCTACCTCGAGGTCAAGACGCCCCTCATCTACAACGAGGAGACGTTCATCACGTCAGGCCACTTCCCGAAGTACGAGGACCTGATGTTCAAGCTCGAGATCGACGAGCACCGCTGGGCGATGAAGGCGATGAACTGCCCGGGCCACATGCTCCTGTTCGGGAGCAAGCTGCGCTCGTACCGTGAGCTGCCGCTGCGGTTCGCCGAGCCGGCGCCGCTGCATCGCAACGAGCTGACGGGGACGCTGCACGGCCTCCTGCGAGTGCGTCACGTGACGCAGGACGACGCGCACATCTTCGTCTCCGAGGACCAGATCCAGGACGAGATCGCGGGCGTCGTCGACTACGCGCGCTACCTGTACGAGCTGTTCGGCATGACGGCCAGCGCCGAGCTCTCGACGAGGCCGGATAACAAGCTCGGCACGGACGAGCAGTGGGACATGACAGAGGGCGCGCTCGAGCAGGCGCTCAAGCTGAACGACATCCCGTACGAGATCGCGGAGGGTGAAGGTGCCTTCTACGGCCCGAAGATCGACCTGCACATGGAGGACGCGCTCGGGCGCAAGTGGCAGATGGGGACGATCCAGCTCGACTCGCAGATGCCGTCACGGTTCGGGCTCAAGTACGTGGGCGCGGACAACGCGGAGCACGACCTCTACGTGGTCCACCGCGCGCTGTATGGGTCGTACGAGCGCTTCATCGGGATCCTGATCGAGCACTACGGCGGCGCGTTCCCGCTCTGGCTCGCTCCGGTGCAGGTGCGGGTGATCCCGGTCGGGCTCGACCACCGCGACGCCGCGGGCTCGCTGGCGGAGAAGCTCGAGGAGTTCCGCGTCGAGGTCGACGACTCCGACGAGACGGTCGGCAAGCGGATCCGCAACGCGGAGGTGGAGAAGATCCCGTACGTGGTCGTCTGGGGCGACAAGGAGTCGGAGGACGCGATCGCCGTCCGCACGCACGGAGGAGAGCAGTCGACGAAGTCGCTCGACGAGCTCATGGCGGAGCTTCGCGAGGCTGCTACGGTATAAGCCTGCAAAGCAGGGGCGACATGTTCCTCACCTCCGGGGCCGCGAGCCTGTCGGGGGTTCAACCGAGAAGGTTGGAAGGGAATTAGGCCGCTGTTGCGCAGCGGTCTTGTCGTTTGAAGAAGGAGGAAGCTGACAGCTTGGTGAAGCGCCTTTGAGGCCACGACGTCGCGTTGAGCCGACTCGGCCGACGATTCCACACAGCCGGATCAACGAGGACATCCGTGTCTCGCAAGTCCGTCTCGTCGACGAGAAGGGCGGCCAGCTCGGAGTGAAGCCGATCCAGGAAGCGCTCGACTACGCGCACGGGAAGGATCTCGACCTCGTCGAGGTCGCCGCGCAGGCGGATCCCCCGGTCGCGCGGGTCATGGACTACGGCAAGTACCGCTACGAGCAGGAGCAGAAGGCCAAGCTCGCGCGCAAGCACCAGGTTTCGATCAACGTCAAGGAGATCAAGCTCAGACCGAAGATCGGAGTCCACGACTACGAGACGAAGAAGGGCCATGTCGTCCGGTTCCTCAACCAGCGGGCGAAGGTCAAGGTCACGATCATGTTCCGGGGGCGCGAGACGAGCCATCCGGAGCGGGGACGAGACCTGCTGATGCGTCTCGCCGAGGACGTGAAGGAGATCGGCGCCGTCGAGTCACCGCCGCTCCTCGACGGGCGGAACATGGTCATGGTGCTCGGCCCGACCAAGAACGCAGGAGTTGCCAAAGATGCCCAAGCAGAAGAGACACAGCGGAGCGAAGAAGAGGTTCAGGGTGACCGGGACGGGAAAGCTCCTGCGCCGCAAGGCGATGAAGAGCCACCTGCTCGGGAAGAAGTCCGCGAAGCGCAAGCGTAGTTTCCGGCAGCAGCACGATCTTCACGGCTCGGATGCCCGAGAGGTCAAGCGCCTGCTCGGAGGTGGTCGCTGATGGCCCGCGTGAAGAGGTCGGTCGCGTCGCGTAAGCGGCGGAAGAAGGTCCTCGACGCAGCGAAGGGCTACGTCGGCACGCGCCACTCGCGGTACAAGGTCGCGAACGAGGCCGTCGAGCACTCGCTCGTCCACGCCTACCGCGACCGGAAGCGCCGCAAGCGCGACATGCGGCGGCTCTGGATCATGCGGATCAACGCGGCCGCGCGGGCGGAGGGGCTCTCGTACAACCAGTTCGTCGCCGGCTGCCGCAAGGCCGGGATCGAGCTCGACCGCAAGGTGCTCGCGGGCATCGCGGTCGAGGATCCGGGCGCTTTCGGGAAGATCGCCGAGCAGGCGAAGTCGGCGCTTGGCTCCGACACGGACTAGCGACGTCTTTCTCGATCAGGCGGCCCAATGCGAGGGCCGCTCGGAGCTGTACGTCGAGCTTCTGCGTGCGTGGTCGGACGATCCGGTCGCGTGGGAGCTCGTCGGCCGGGATCCCTCCTGGGACGCGCCGCTCCGCCTCGCCGCCGGTCTGCACTACCTCGTCCTCGGAGGCGACGCGGCCTGGGACGATCCGCTCGACGAGCACCGGGCTTTCCTCGCCGAGTTCGTCGCGACCCAGGGCGTGCAGACGAACGAGGTGCAGCGCTCGTGGGTCCTGCTGCCGCTGCTCCTGCGTGTTGCGCAGCGGATGGAAGCCGGGACGTTCGACCTGGTCGAGCTCGGGCCGAGCGCCGGGCTGAACCTCGTCTGGGATCGCTATCGCTACTCGTACGAGGCGGGGGAGTGGGGAAGGCCGGACGCGGTGCTCGACTTCGAGGGCGAGGAGCGGCGCCCTGTTCCCGGCGGGCTGCTGGAGCTCGAGCCGCGGGTCGCCGGTCGGATCGGGATCGACCTGTCGCCGATCGACGTGACGACGGAGGACGGGGCGCGGCTCCTGCGCTCGTTCGTCTGGGCCGGTCAGGAAGACCGCATGCGCCGGCTCGACAAGGCGATCGAGGCGGTTCGCGCCGAACCGCCCGAGCTCGTGCGGGGCGACTACGTCGAGGAGCTGCCGGGGGTGCTCGCGGCGCGGCCCAGCGGGCTCACGATCGTCTTCCAGACCGCGTCGTTCGGCTACATCGGGGACGAGGGCCGTGCTCGGGTGCGCTCGGTGCTCGAGGAGGCCGGCGAGACTCGACGGCTGGCGTTCATCTCCACGGGCAAGCCGCGCGACGGCGAGGACTGGGGCCTGAGGATCGTCTACTGGCCGGGCGGCGAGCGCGAGTTCGCGGGTCACGCGGACTTCCACGGCTCCTGGCTTTCCTGGGAACTGTGATCACGTCCGCGCACAACCCGAAGCTGCGGCTGGTCCACCGGCTGCTCGAGTCGCGGCGCCAGCGCGAGCGGGAGGGGCTGTTCGTCGTCGAGGGCGAGGATCTCGTGCAGGCCGCCGACGATGCGGGTGTCGACCCGGTCGAGGTGTTTCGTGCGGGCGAGGACGTCGAGCCGGAGCTGCTGGCGAAGATCTCGACGATGGGGCATCCGCCGCGGGTGGTGGCGCTCTTCCGGCGCGAGTCGCTTCCGCGCGGCGTCGAGCCGGTCTCGCTCTCGCTTTGGCGTGTGGGGGATCCGGGGAACCTCGGGACGATCCTGCGCGCGGCCGACGCGTTCGGAGCTTCCGTTGCCTTGTCGCCGGGCTGTGCTGATCCGACGGGGCCGAAGGCGCTGAGGGCCTCCGCGGGTGCGATCTTTCGCGTGCCGCTCGCGGGGTTCGACGAGCCGTCCGGGAAGCGGGTCGCGCTCGTGTCGCACGACGGCGTTCCGCTCTCGAGCCTCGATCCGGGTGTTCCGGTCACCTATGTTCTCGGCGCCGAGCGGGAGGGCCTGCCGGACGACGTGGTCGCCGCCTGCGACGAAACGGCGACGATCCCGCTGGCCGAGGGCGCGGAATCGCTCAACGTGGCGGTTGCGGGAGCGATCGCGCTGTATGAGCACCGGCGGGGCCGCTAGAGTCGAGGCATGGCGAAGATCGTCGGCGTCTGGACGTCACCCGCGCGCAAGAGCGGCGTCTCGGAGGGACATGAGCGCCGTCAGGTGATCCCCGGCGAGGGCGTCGAAGGCTGCGCGCACGCGAACCCGCCGAAGCGTGAGGTGCTGTTCGTGTCGAAGGAGCACCTCGACTCGGTCGGCGTCGAGCCGGGTGCGATCCGCGAGAACTTGACGGTCGAAGGCGACGACGTGCAGCAGTGGCCGATCGGGCAGCGCGTGAAGGTGGGCGGGGCGGTCTTCGAGATCACGATGGTCTGCGATCCGTGCCAGCGGATGGACGACCTGCGCCAGGGCTTGCGGGCGGAGCTGGACGACAAGCGCGGCATGCTCGCCCGTGTCGTCGAAGGCGGCGAAGTCGCAATCGGCGACGAAGTCGAGCTCCTCTAACCCCGGGGTCAGACCCCTTTACAAATTCGTCGCGCCGACTCCCGTGGCTCCACGGCGTGTGGATTCATCGTCACACTTCTTTACCGGGGTCTGACCCCGGGGGTTCGCCAAAGGGGGCGTGGCTGGATTAGAGGCGTTTCGCGACGAAGACCATGTCCTCGCCGTCGCGGTACGGGCGGCGGTCGAACCAGCCGTAGCAGGCTTCGACCTCGAAGCCCGTCTCCTCGAGCAGCCGCTCCCACTCCCGCTGGGACGTCCACGAAAGGGTCATCGTTGCCGCGCCCTGCGGGCCCTTGACCGACAGGGTGAGCGTGCGCGTGCCCGTGTCCCAGTCGGCGCGCTCGAAAATCTCGGGCTCGCGCTCGAGCCAGCGCGCATGCGTGTCCGCGATGTCGTCCTCGGTCGGCTCGAAGACGTCGAAGATGAGCCGGCCGCCCGGGAGGAGGAGCTCTCGCGCCGCCTCGAGCGCCTCCACGCGCTCGGCGTCGTCGGCCATGTGCAGGTAGGCGCGGAAGGGGCAGATGACGAGCGAGACCTGCTCGTCGACGGGCGGGTGACGCAGATCGCCGAGCCGCAGGTCGAGCAGTTCGGAGACCGCGGCCTTCTCCGCCGCGCGGGCGCACGCCGCGAGCATCTCCCGCGACGAGTCGACGCCGATCACCGGGATCCCGGCCCAGGCGATCGGGATCGCGATCCTCCCGGTCCCGATCCCGAGCTCGACCACAGGCCCAACGGCTCCGCGCGCCTCCTTGACGTAGAACCCGACGTCCTCCTTCACGCTCCGGCTCCACGGGTCGTAGAGCTCGGCGATCGTGTCGTACGGGCTCGGGCCTATTCCGGCTTGCGCGCCACCCACACGAACTCTCCGCTCGTCTCGTCGAAGGGCGTGCGCTCGAAGTCGCCGTACAGCGCTTCGGTCTCGAGGCCGGACACGTCGAGCAGACCTTCCCACTCGCCGCGCGTCGCCCACCAGAGCGAGACCTTGCCGCCCGACTCGAGCGTGATGTCGATCCGATTGTCCGCGGGCGTGTGGTCGACGCGGTGCCTGATGCCGGCCTGCTCCGCCCATTTGCCGTCGTTCGCGGCTGCGATCTTGCCGTTGAAGACGAACGCGTTGAACACGAAGCGGCCACCCGGCCGTAGCGCTGCGGAGACGCGGTCGAAGACACGACGCTTGTCCTGCCACGTCGGCAGGTGAAGCAGCGATCGGAACGGGCAGTAGATGAGCGCCGCCGGCTCCTCGAGCTCGAAGTCGCGCATGTCGCCTTCGCGTAGCTCGAGCTCGACGCCCGCTTCCGCGGCGCCCTGGCGCGCCAGGGCGAGCATCGCCGGCGAGCGGTCGATCCCGACGATCCTCCTCCCGGTTTCCTTCGCCACGGGAATCGCGACCCGGCCGTTGCCGACCGCGAGCTCGACGACAGGCCCGTCCGCCTCGCGCACGAGGTCGAGGTAGAACGCGACGTCCTCGGTCATGTGCGACGCCCAGTCGTCGTAGATCGCTGCGAAGGCCGCGTATTCGTCCATCGCGCCATTCTCGCTGTATCGTGTGAGTCGTGATGGCAACGCGCGCACGTTCTTTCTTTACCGGGCCTCGGCTCTCCGCCGGGGACCGGCGCTAGCGCGCAGATCCTCCAAAGAGAGCCGGGGCCGTGTCTGAGTCACGCGATACAGTCGCGCGCGTGGACGCGGAGGCGCTCCAGCGCGATGCCCTGAGCGCGATCGGGGCCGCTTCGACCCCGGACGAGCTGGAGGAGCTGCGCGTCCGCTACCTGGGCCGCTCGAGCGAGCTCAAGCTGGCGCTACGCGAGGTCCGCGACCGCGAGACGGGCATGGCCCTGAACGCGGCCCGCGAGGCGATCGAGCAGGCCGTCGGCACGCGCCAGAGCGAGCTCGAGCGCGCGGAGCTCGAGCGCTCGCTGACCCACGACGTGGTCGACGTGACCCTGCCCGGCGAGCAACTGCCGCTCGGGCATCTCCATCCGATCACGCAGACGCGACGCCAGATCGAGGACGCGTTCCTCGGGCTGGGCTACGAGATCCGCGACGACCGCGAGGTCGAGACGACCGAGTACAACTTCGACAAGCTCGCGTTCGACGAGTGGCATCCCGCCCGCTCGCACCGGGCGACCTTCTTCTTCGACGACCGCCGCGTCCTGCGCACGGAGACGTCCCCGTCGCAGATCCACTCGCTCGAGGAGCGCGAGCCGCCGATCTACATGGTCTCGATCGGCCGCTGCTACCGGCGCGACGCGATCGACGCGACGCACTACCCGATCTTCCATCAGTTCGAGGGGCTCGCCGTCGACCGCGGCCTGACGCTTGCCGACCTCAAGGGGACGCTCCTGCACGTGATGCGCGCGCTCTACGGGCCCGATCGCCGGGTCCGCTTCCGCACGCACTACTTCCCGTTCACGGAGCCTTCGATCGAGCCCGACGTGTCCTGCGGGATCTGCGGCGGCGAGGGCTGTCGCACGTGCAAGCACTCGGGCTGGCTGGAGATGGGCGGCGCAGGCATGGTCGACCCTCGCGTCTTCGAGAACGTGGGCGTCGATCCCGAGGAGTGGTCGGGCTTCGCGTTCGGCTGCGGAATCGAGCGCGTCGCGCAGCTCAAGTACCACTTCGCGGACATTCGCGCGCTCTGGGACGGCGACCTGAGGGTGCTGAGGCAGTTTTGAGAGTCCCCATTTCCTGGCTCAGGGACTACGTCCCGGTCGACATGCCGCTCGACGAGCTGGCGACCCGGCTCTCGATCTCGACCGCCGAGGTCGAGGGCATCGAGCGCCGCGGCGTGCCCGACGCGAATGGGAACCTCGGCCTGTTCCGCGTCGGCAAGGTCGTCGAGGCGGCCAAGCACCCGAACGCGGACCGGCTCCAGCTCTGCCGCGTCGACGTGGGCGAGAGCGAGCCGCGCCAGATCGTCTGCGGCGCCTGGAACTTCGGAGCGGGAGCGACCGTCGCCGTCGCGCTCCCGGGCGCGGTTCTGCCCGGCGGCCTCGAGCTCGACAGCCGCAAGGTGCGCGGCGAGCTCTCCGACGGGATGATCCTGGCCGAGGACGAGGTCGAGCTCGGCACCGACCACTCCGGGATCATGCTCCTGCCCGAGACCGAGCCCGGGACGCCGCTCGCCGACGTGCTCCCGCTCACCGACGACGTGCTGCTCGTCGAGTCGACCGGCAACCGCGCCGACCTGCTCTCGATCTACGGGATCGCACGCGAGGTCGCCGCCCTCTACGAGCTCGAGCTCACGCCGCCTCCGGGCACCGACCCCGAGCCCGCCGGCGACGAGCCGGTGGATATCGCGATCGACGACCTCGAGGGCTGCCCACGCTACGTCGGGCGCCTCTTCCGAAACGTCCAGGTCGGCCAGTCGCCGGTCTGGCTCAGGTCACGGCTGACCGCCGCCGGCATGCGCCCGATCTCGAACGTCGTCGACGTGACGAACTACGTGATGCTCGCGCTCGGCAACCCGCTGCACGCGTTCGACCTGACCACGCTCGCCGGCGGCAAGATCGTTGTGCGCCGCGCCAACCCGGGCGAGACGATCCGCACGCTCGACGGTGTCGATCGCAAGCTCGAGGCGTCGGACCTCGTGATCGCCGACGCAGAGCGTGCCGTCGCGATCGCCGGGATCATGGGCGGCGAGGAGACCGAGATCGGCGAAGGAACGACCGATGTCCTGCTCGAGGCCGCGAACTTCGAGCCGACGGGCCTCTACCGCACGTCCGAGCGGATCCGGCTGCGCACCGAGGGCTCGAACCGCTGGGAGAAGGGCGTCGACCCGCACCTCGCCGCGCAGGCCGCGAAGCTGGCGACGCAGCTGCTCGCCGAGACCGCGGGAGCCGAGTGGATCGGCCACGTCGACGTGAAGGGCGACCTGCCCTCGCGACCGGAGATCGCCTACCGCCCCGACCGCGCCGACGAGCTGAACGGGCTCGTCATTCCCGCCGGCGAGCAGCTGGCCTGGCTCGAGCGGCTCGGGTTCGAGACCCGCGACGCCGACGTCGTCGCGCCCACGTTCCGCGCGCGTGACGTGACCCGAGAAGTCGACGTCGTCGAAGAGGTCGCGCGCCAGCGCCTCGACGACGTCCCGTTCACGCTCCCGACGAGGCGGGAGATGTTCGGAGCGCTCACCCCGATCCAGCGGCTCCGCCGCCGGGTCGAGGACGTGCTCTCCGGGCTCGGGCTCGCCGAGACGTATACACCGTCGCTGCGCGACGAGGATCCGGAGTCGGACGCCCTCCGCCTCCCGGAGCCGATCTCGGTCGAGCTCTCGGTGCTCCGCACGCAGCTGCTCCCGAGCCTCGTCGAGGCTGCCCAGCGCAATCTCGAGCTGGGCGCCGAGAGCATCGCGCTCTTCGAGATCGCCCGCGTCTATCTCCCCGAGGGCGATCTCCCGAACGAACAGACTCGCGTGGCGGGAATCCTCCAGGGGGACTTCGCGCGCGCCAAGGGCATCGTCGAGACGCTCTACGCCGCGATCAACGCGGAGCCCCGCTTCGAACGAGCCGAGCACGCTCTCCTGCACCCCGGCAAGGCGGCCCGCACGCAGGCGGGCGTCCTCGGCGAGCTGATGCCGGGCGCCGTCGAAGGCCGCTGGGGCGCTTTCGAGCTCGGGCTGGCCGAGCTCCTCGACGAGTCACGCGAGCCGAGCTACGAGGACGTGATCACGTATCCGCCGGTCCGCCAGGACCTCGCGTTCGCGGTCGCCGAGGACGTCTCCGCCGGCGAGCTCGTGAGCGCGGCTCGCGAGGCAGCCGGCGACGAGCTACGCGAGATGCGCGCGTTCGACGTCTACCGCGGCGACCAGGTCGGCGACGGACGGAAATCGATCGCGTTCGCCGTCACCTTCCAGTCACCCGAACGGACGCTCTCGGACGAAGACGCCGCGAAGCTGCGCGAGAAGATCGCGGCCCAGCTCCAGCAGCAGTTCGGCGCCGAGCTCAGAGCGCGGCCGTAGCGAGCCGCTCGGCGAGCGAGAGCAGGATCTTGCGCTGGATCTCGGGATTGTTCTCGAGCAGCCGGCTGAAGTTCCGCGCGGTGATCACGAGCACACGCACCGGCGACGTCGCCTGAACCGTGGCCGTGCGCGGACGTCCCGTCACGAGCGCGATCTCGCCGAGAAAGTCGCCCTGGCGGACGCTGTTCACCCACTTGCCCTTCATGAGCACGTCCGCTGTGCCCTCGACGATGACGAAGAACTCGCGACCCGACTTGCCCTCGGTCGTCAGCTTGGCGCCCTCTTTGAGATCGAGCTCGTCGGCGATGCTCGCGATCTCCGCCACTTCCTTGCGCGTGCAGTGGCGGAAGAGCGGGATCTTTCCGATCAGGGCGAGCTTCGCGTCTTTCCGCAGTTGCACGCGAGGAGTCTAAAACGGTTCAGACGGGGAGGACCGTGGTAGAAAGGAGTGGACCCATGTTGCGACTGCTACTAGCCGGCTCCGCTCTCGTGGCGCTCATGCTTCCGCTAAGCGCTACCGGGACGATGGTCCGCCCGACGCTCAAGGCCAAGGTCACGGCCGGCGCCGTCACGCTGACCCGTCAGGACGGCACACGCGTCCGGACGCTTCAGCCGAACGAGTACCGAATCGTCGTCCGTGACGCGACGACCGCGCAGAACTTCCATCTCGTCGGCCCGGGGCTGAACGTGCGCACGAAGGTGGCCGCGAAGACCACCGCCACGTGGACGGTGAGCCTGTCGCCGGGCAAGTACAGCTACCGTTCCGACAAGAACAAGCGCCTGCGCGGCTCGTTCATGGTCGCCGGCGCGCCACCAGCCTGAAAACCGACTCGCGCGGTCGCGCGTAAGCAGAACCGAGAGGGTCTCCAGTGCTTCGAACGCTGCTCGCAATCACGCTGTCGGTCGCCGCGGTCTCGATCCCGGCCTCGGCCATCGGCTCCTCGAAAGCCATCGTGCTGACGGGCGTCGTCGGCCCAGCGTCCGACATCTCGCTCAAGAACGCCGACGGCACGAACGTGACGCATCTCGACGCGGGCACGTACGACGTTTCGGTCACGGACAATTCGGCCGCACACAACTTCCATCTCAGCGGGCCGGGCGTGGACATGGCGACCGACGTCGAGGCCACGGGAACCGTCACGTGGACGATCACCGTGGTCGACGGCAAGTACACGTTCGTCTGCGACGCGCACCCGACGTTCATGAAGGGCAGCTTCACCGTCGGCGCGTTCCAGGAGCCCCCGCCGCCACCGACTCCCGGAAAGCTGAGCGGCAAGGTCACAACGAGCAGGATCTTCCTCCATACGAGCAACGGCGCGAAGGCGACGACGATCGTCTCCAAGCAATACAAATTGACCGTGTCCGACACGTCGAACAAGCAGAACTTCCATCTCACGGGGCCGGGCGTGAACAGGAAGACCGGCGTCGCCGCAAAGAAGAAGACGACGTGGACGCTCTTGTTGAGGCCCGGGACCTACAAGTTCAGGTCGGACAAGAACCGCAAGCTCCACGGCTCGTTCAAGGTCATCGCGCTCGTCTAGCGCGTTCGGCGAACCGGCTTCACCAGGCCGGCAT
Organism: Gaiellaceae bacterium; assembly: GCA_036558065.1. Lineage (GTDB taxonomy): Bacteria > Actinomycetota > Thermoleophilia > Gaiellales > Gaiellaceae > VAXT01. The sequence goes on from DATBGG010000119.1 coordinate 10,896, forward strand.
CGGGCCCCCCGGCGGCCCTGATGTCGGCTTGCCGGTCGAGCTCGCTGTTCAGCTCGGCGCCGAAGAGGAGCGCCCAGGCGCTGTAGTTCAGCCACAGCAGCAGGACGATGCCGGCGGCGAGTGACCCGTACGTCCGCGAGTACGAGCTCGAGAACGCGGTGTACAGGGCGAAGAGGCCGGAGAGCGCGATCCAGCCGAGCCCGCCGACGAGCGAGCCCGGGGTGATCCATTTCCAGTTGCGCTGCTCCGCGTTCGGCGCGAGGTAGTAGACGAGCGCGAAGAGGAGCAGCACGATCACGAACGCCATCGGCCAGCGGGCGAGGTTCCAGATCCAGCTGAACGCGCCGCCGAGGCTCGCCTTCTTCGCGATCGCGTCGCCGAGCTTGCCGCCGAGGACGATCATCAGGAGCGTGCCGGCGAGGACGAAGCCCGAGGCGAGCACGAGCACGACGGAGATCAGCCGCACCTTCCAGAAAGGACGCGTCTCGAGCTTGTCGTAGGCGCGGTTGACGGCTTTCACGACGGAGCTCATCGCGCCGCTGCCGGCCCAGACCGCTCCGAACACGCCGAAGACGATGAGGACGACCGAGCCGCCGTTCGTCGAGTCCTTCTGCAGTTGCTGGATGATGCTCGTCACCGATTCCGGCGCGACCGGATTCAGGAAGCTCTGGAGCGCGTCGAAGGCGCCGACGAGGTCGAGCAGCGCGATCAGGGCGATCATCGCCGGGAAGAACGCGAGCAGCGAGCTGTAGGCGACCTGCTGGGAGAGGCCCATGCAGTCGTCGGCCATGAACTGCTTGCCGGTGCGCTTGAACGCGTCCAGCCAGTCGCGGGCGCTCAGGCGTTCCGGGCCGCTCGGGGCGTGCCCTATCCGGGCGTCGCCGTCAGTCGCGGTCGACAAAGGAGAACCGCCCGAAGCGGGCCTTCGTCGTTCCCTCGCGACCGCGCCGCGCGAGCAGTCTCATCGTCGCGCCGACCCCGCCGGCGACGAAGAACCCGGCGCCGATCGCTCCGGCCACGACGATCGGAAGCTTCGCGCGGATCTTCGAGCCGATGTCGGTCGCCTCGGCGACTTCCGCGCGCAGATGGTCGACCGAGGCCGCGAGCTGGTCGCGCTCGGTCTCGATCTCACGGCGCACCTGCTCCGGGGTGCGGCGGTTGTTCGTGCTAGTTGCCATTGGCCTTCAACGCGTCGGTCGTCAGCTTCGCCTCGCGGATCGCCTGCTCGGGAACTGGCGGCGTGCCCTTCTGGATGCGGTTGACGGCGATCAGGCCGAGGATCGAGGCGATGACGAACAGCCCGAGCGTCACGATCAGGATCGCGAGCCAGGTCGACATCGCCGTCGCCAGGGCGGCCGCGATCGTCGCGAACAGGAACCCGATGCCGTACAGGGCGAAGACCGCGGCTGCGAGGCCGAGCCCGACGCCGAGCCCGAGGTTGGCGATCTTCTTCTTGAGCTCGAGGCTCGCCAGCTCGAGCTCGAGCCGGAAAAGCGAGCTGGCGTGCTCGGCGACTTCCTTTGCGGTCGCGCCCAGACCGGAGTTCTGCTCAGTCGCGGGGGTGGGCATGGCCCCTCCAGTCGATGATCTTCGCGAGGACGATCCCTGCCGCAAAGGCCGCTCCGACGATCAAGAAGGGGCTCGCGCCGCCTTTCTTGCGCGGCTTCGGCCGGCGGCCGAGCTGCGGGCCGGTCGGTGCGGCTGTGCCTTGGGTCGGCTGCTCGTGCATCGGGGCTTCGCCTTTCGCCCGCGCCGCGATCAGGCTCGGCTTCAGCTTACGCAGGAACGCCGCGTCGTCGCGGAGCTCCGGAGCGATCTTCGCCGCGAATCCGCCTTCGGCAGCCGCTTTTGCGGCCAGCTCCTGGAGATGGTCGGCGGCGCGGTCGACTACCTGGTCGACCTTCGTCGTCACTTCTTCACCGGAGGCTCTTCGCCGGTCGCGACTCGCCAGATTCCGGATGCCGCGCGCCGCGCCACCAGCGTGGCGGCAGCCGCGAGCGAGGCGTAGAGACCAGTCCACATCAGCCTGCGAAGCATGGTGCAAGCGTACCGCGAAGAGACGGCCGCGAAACGCCGGATCGGCCGCATACTTATTCTTCGACTATGCAGAGGGAGCCGCGCCCGATCGAGAAGGACGAGCGGCAGAAGCTGATCACGAGCATCGTCACGCGGCGCCGGGTCGGGACCCAGCACGAGCTGCTCGACGCATTGGAGCGGGCAGGTTGCCGCGTGACCCAGGCCACGATCTCGCGGGACATCCGCGAGCTCGGGCTCGACAAGACGCACGACGTGCTCGGCCGGCCGCGCTACGTCGCTCCGCAGTCGGCGCGCAGCACCGATCCGCACGACGCGCTCGCCGGGGTCCTCTCCCAGTTCGGGCGGCGCGTGGTCGCGGCGCAGAACATCGTCGTCGTCCAGTCCGAGCTCGGCTCCGCGCCTGCCGTCGCGCGCGCTCTCGACCGGCTCGAGCACCCCCGGATCGTGGGGACGATCGCGGGCGACGACACCTGTGTCGCCATCACGCGTACCAACCGCGATGCCGCGGCCCTGGTCGTCGAGCTGACCGAGCTGATCGGCTAGGCGGGACCGAACAGCTTCCAGTGGCCCTCTGAGACGACCTCGGCGGCGCCGTCGACCACTTTGATGGCGGTCTCGTCGTCGATCGCGTACGCCGGGCCCGGGATGCCGGTCGCCCATCTCTCTGCGCCGGCCATCGTGTTCTCGGGCAGATCCTCGTTATCGAGGTGGGGGAAGATCGAGAAGTCGACGACGCCCAGTGCTTCGTCGCCACCGGCAGGCGGCTTCCAGATGACGAAGTCCTCTCCGATCCGGGGGGTCATCACCATGCTCCCGCCGCTCAGTCCGACCCAGACCGTCTCGAGCGACGGCAAGAGGTCCGCCAGCCCGGACTGCCGCATCCAGTGGCACAGGTAGAGCGAGTCGCCGCCGTTCACCAGCAGTGCGTCAGTCTCCTGGACCAGGGGGACCCAGAGGTCTTCGTCGATGCTCGGCAGCGCGGTGAGCTCCAGCACGCCCATGGACTTCCAGCCCAACTCGATCATCGGGCAGCGGGGCTCCTGTCCGCTGATGAAGTTCCAGGCCCTGGGGGGACCGGCCATCGGGTGGCCGTACGACGCGGTGGGAATGCAGAGGGCGCTGGACTCGGCGATCGGCTTGCCGAGCAGCTCGACCAGCGTGTCGTGGATGCTCGGGTTCTTGATGCCGGCGGACGTGAGAAGTAGCTTCATATCTCTCCCGGGTTGTCAGTGGACGGACCTCTGTAGACCGCTCGGCTACCCGTAACTCATCGGTCTCCAGGCGCAGTGTCTCGTACCATCTGGTCGTGGAGGCGGAAGTGCGCACAGGCGGATGCCTTTGCGGGGCTGTCCGCTACAGCGTGCGCGGTGACCCTGTGCACGTCGGGCGCTGCCACTGCGGGGATTGCAGAAAGGAGTCCGGCAGCGCGTTCATCGTGTACGGGCACTGGCCCGTCGAGGCGTTCGAGGTCAGCGGTGAGATCTCGAGCTATCAGGGACGCGGCTTCTGCCCCGCCTGTGGGTCTCGACTGCTCGATCCGGTCGGTCCAGAAGACACGCTCGTCGAGATTCGGCTCGGGACTCTCGACGAGGCGCCCTTCGAGCTGACGCCGGAAGCCGAGGTCTGGGTGAAGCGGCGCGAAAGCTGGCTCGGGCCGGTGGAGGGGGCAGCGCAGCACGACGAGAATCGCCCCGGGGCCTGATGGATCCGCGCATTCACGTCATCACACTCGCCGTCGGCGACCTCGATCGCGCCGAGGCCGCTAGGTCCCCCTAAAGGGGGATCTTTCGTGCAGGCGGCGCGCAAGATCGGGGTCGGATCGCGGACCTTCGCGTAGAAACGTCGTCCGAACCCTCTCGATTCTGCCCTTTTCTGACGTATCAACATTGAGGGAGAGACGCCGATAACGCCCTCAGTTCTTGCCGCTTGCGTCTTGCCGGAGGGGGTACGCCATGTTGCGTTTGCTGATTTGCGACGACGCGCCGGACGCGCGCGCGTCCGTACGCGCGAGCCTCGCCGAGCAGTCCGAGATCGAGGTCGTGGCCGAAGCGGCGAACGGCGAAGAGGCGATCGCGCTCGCCACCTCCTACGAGCCCAATGTCGTGCTGATGGACGTGAAGATGCCGGTGCTCGACGGCATCGCCGCCACGAAGCGGATCCGAGACCTGCTCCCGAGGACGCGCATCGTCGCCTACGCCGGCTCGGACGACGCCGACGACGTGATGGCGATGATGGAGGCCGGGGCCGATGCCTACTGCCTCAAGGGCGCGCCGCTCTGGGAGCTCGAGCGCGCGATCGCCGGTGCGAGCGACCCCCTCGTCAGGCTCGCCCACGCGATCGCGCGCTCGGTCAACGCGGGCGGCACGGCCGAGCTCGTCTCCCGTGAGCTGGCCGAGCTGACCTCGGCTTCGTTCGCCGCCACGTACCTGGCCACGGCGGACACGTCTCTCTCGCTCGCCGCGATGTCCGGACCGGGCGCTCCGGAGTCGCTGCACTCGGCTCCGGGAGTCGTCGCGCGCGCGTTCGAGGAGCTCGCGCTCGCGCAGGCGGACACGCACGAGCTGGGTGAGCTGTACCGGCTCGGCGCGGCGTGCGGAGAGGCGATCGCCGCCCCGCTCGTCGCCGACGGGCAGGCGCTGGGAGCCGTCCTCGTCGCGCTTCCCGCGAGTATTGGCGCGGAGGGCGATCCGGAGCTCGTCTCGGCAGTCGCCGATCTCGCGTCCGTTGCTCTCGCCAACGAGCGCCGGCTCGCGTTGACCTACGTCGAGGCGCGCCGCGACGCGCTCACCGGGCTGGCGAACAAGCGCGCCTTCGACGAGCACCTCGACAAGGTGCTCGCCGACGCCGGGCGCGACCAACCCGTCTCGCTCGTCCTCTTCGATCTCGACTGGTTCAAGCAGGTCAACGACAAGCAAGGCCATGTCGTCGGCGACGAGGTGCTGCGCGAGGTCGGCCGCGTCTTCATGCGTGTCGTCCGTGCAGAGGACGAGGTCTTCCGCGTCGGTGGCGAGGAGTTCGCGCTCGTGGTCGAGGGCACGGCGCGCGAGGCGGCCCAGATCGCCGAGCGCATGCGCTTCGGCCTGGCCCAGTCCAGGCGGGGGCATCGCCTGCCGACCGCATCCGCGGGTATCGCGTCCGTCCCCGAGCACGCGCGCGACGGGGACGAGCTCCAGCGTAAGGCAGACATCGCGCTCTACGCGGCGAAGCTCTCGGGCAAGAACCGCATCCAGGTCTTCTCGGGCGACCGAGAGGGCCAGGACTTCGTCCGGGCGGCGTCGCACCTGCGCCCGGTCGCCGACCCGGATCTCGGCGAGCGCGGGCTCAGGCTGCTCGTCGTCGACGACGACCCGTCGTTGCGGATCCTGCTCCGCACCACGTTCGAGGTCGTCGACATCGAGGTCGAGGAGGCCGATTCCGCCGAGCTCGCCCAGGAGCGCATCGACGCGCACGTGCCGGACGTCGTCGTCCTCGACGTGAGCATGCCCGGCACCGACGGCCTCACGTTCTGCCGCCAGCTCAAGGCCGATCCGGCGACCCAGCACATCGGCGTCGTCCTGCTCACCGGATCCGACGGAGGTACCGAGACCGCCGCGCAGCAGTGCGGGGCGGACGCGTTCCTGCGCAAGCCGTTCAGCCCGCTCGAGCTCCTGAACCTCGTCGAGCGCATCGCCGGCGGCCTGTACGAGGGCCCGTTCCGCTCGGCCGCGGGGCCGCCCGAAGAGCAGCTGATCCTCTACGCGCAGGACCTGCGCAGGCTGCTCGAGGTCGAGCGCGGGCAGCGCGCGATCATCCAGCGGGCCTACCGCGAGACGGTGACCGCGCTCGCGGGCGCGCTCGAGACGAAGGACATCGGCACCGGGGCGCACTCACAGCGGGTGCAGCGCTACGCGGTCGAGCTCGCGGCGGGCATTGACCCTGAGCTGCTCGAGGACGAGAGCGTCGAGTACGGCTTCCTGCTCCACGACATCGGCAAGATCGGGATCCCGGACAGCATCCTCCAGAAGAAGGGCTCGCTCTCGTCGACCGAGCGGCGCCTGCTCGAGAACCACACGATCCTCGGCGAGCAGCTCCTGAGCGGCGTCGCACTGCTTCAGGGCGAGGGGCTGAAGGTCGTCCGCCACCACCACGAGCGCTGGGACGGCTCAGGCTACCCGGACGGGCTCGGTCAGATGGAGATCCCGCTCGGGGCGCGCGTCTTCGCCGTCGCCGACGCGCTCGATGCGATGACGAGCGACCGGCCGTACCGCGATGCCCGCAGCTGGGAGGAGGCCGAGGCGGAGATCCTCCGCGAGCGCGGGCGCCAGTTCGACCCGCAGGTCGTGGACGTCTTCGAGGAGCGCAACGAGCGACTGCGCCGGATCCACTATGAGCTCGCAACCGCATAGCTCGGGTCGTTTGCCACTTCGCTGCGGAGGACGTACCGTCTTTCTGCGGTGGCGATCGAGTCCGAACCTCAGTCCGCGGCTGAAGACTTCTCGCAAGTCGAGCTAGCGCAAGCGCTCCGCAACCACGGGTTTCCGCTCGAGTCGCTGCGCTACGACATCACGCCGCTCGGGCTGCACTACCTGCTGATCCACTTCGACATCCCGTACGTCGACGTCTCGGGCTGGCGGCTCGAAGTCGGCGGCGCGGTCTCGAATCCGCTCTCCCTGTCACTCGAAGAGCTCAAGGAGCGTCCGAAGGCGAGTATCGCCGTCACGCTCGAGTGCGCGGGGAACGGGCGCGCACGCCTGGCGCCGCGCCCGGTCAGCCAGCCGTGGATCGAGGAGGCGATCGGCCACGCGGAGTGGACGGGCACGCCGCTCGCGCCGGTTCTCGAGGAAGCCGGGATCGAGGACGGCGCCGTCGAGGTTCTCTTCACGGGGCTCGACCGCGGCGTGCAGGACGACGTCGAGCACGCGTACGAGCGGAGCCTGCCGCTGGACGAGGCGCTCCGTCCCGAGATGCTTCTCGCCTACGAGGTGAACGGCCAGCCGCTCCCGCCGCAACACGGGTTCCCGCTTCGGCTGATCGTCCCCGGCTGGTACGGGATGACGCACGTGAAGTGGCTCGAGCGGATCACCGTCCTCACCGAGCCGTTCGAGGGCTACCAGCAGACGAAGCAGTACCGGACGAAGCAGTCCGCCGACGAGCTCGGCGAGCCGGTGACCCGCATGCTCCCGCGTTCCATGATGATCCCGCCCGGAATCCCGGACTTTCCGGAGCGGCGGCGCTTCCTCGACGCCGGCCCGTGCCTGCTCGAAGGCCGCGCCTGGTCGGGCTGGGGCCCGATCGAGCGGGTCGAGGTGAGCACGGACGACGGCGAGACCTGGGCCGACGCGGAGCTCGACGAGCCGGTCGGCGAGTTCGGCTGGCGCCGCTGGACGTTCCAGTGGGACGATGCCGAGCCAGGCGAGCACATGCTCCTCTCACGCGCTACCGACGGAGCCGGAAACGCGCAGCCCGACGAAGGCGACTGGAACTACGGCGGCTACGTGAACAACGGGGTGCAGCGCGTCCCCGTCACCGTGCGCTAGACAGGCTCGGGCTCGTAGGGCTCGAGGCGCTCGACCTCGTCGGCCCCCAGCTCGAGCTGGACGCGGCCTTCCGTGATGTCACCGACGCGCTCGGACGGCACGTACTTCGGCTTGCCGACGAGCCCGGTCGAGACCGCCAGCCCGTCGAAGATGTCGTGGTCCTTGTCTCCGAGCACCTCGTCGACCCTGCCGACGCTGTCGCCTGCGGAGTCCACGACCTCCCAGCCCCGCTCCACGACGAGCCAGGAGACGGGGTCGCTCAGACCGATCGCCCCTCGACGTACCAGACCGGTCCCTGCGTGGCGACCGGCTTCGTGTCCGACAGGACGCGGAGGATGCGGAGCTCGCCGCGGATCTGCTCGTTGTCGACGCGCTCCAGGCAGCGCCGAGTCATCGGTGCCGACGCGCCGTAGCCGAAGCGGCTCGCGACCCGGAAGCGGAAGCCGGGTGTGCCGCCGAACCGGGCGGGGTTGACCGGCGCCATCAGCAAGGCGGCCCGCTCCAGCCAGTCCGACGAGACGAGCTCGACCTCGCAGTAGAGGTCGGACCAGTCGGGTGGAAGCGCGGCGACCTCGGCATCCCAGGTCTGCGTGAGCGTCGGGCGGCGGAGCTCGGCCGCGTCAGGCTCCAGCGACTCGCCGGCTCCGACGAGCTCGAGCGCGCCTGGGATCCGCTGCTGGTCGATGCGGGCGAGCAGGCGCTCGACCATCGCAGGCGATGCTCCGCCCCGGCGCGCGACGTAGAAGCGGATCACGTTCCCTCGCCGTGCCGGATTCAGCGGCGCCAGGATGGCCGCGGCGCGCTCGCCTCCATCCCCTTCGATCGTGAGCCGCATCCGGGCGTCCGCCCACTTCTCGGGCAGTCCGCGGACGGTCTCAAGCCACTGGTCGACGAGGCTCACGAGCCTGAGCATAAACTCAAAGCCGAAGTGGCCAAGGTCGAGAAGAAAGGCGCCGTCTCGGAGGAGCTCCTGCGCGAGTTCTTCCGCGAGATGCTCCTGATCAGGCGCTTCGAGGAAAAGGTCGAGGAACGCTTCCGCGCAGGCGAGCTGCCCGGGTTCCTGCACGTCGCGATCGGGCAGGAGGCCTGTGCCGTAGGCGTCTGCCGCGCGCTCGACGAGGGCGACGTGATCGCCTCGACGCACCGCGCGCACGGGCACACGCTCGCCAAGGGGACGCATCCGAACGAGGTCATGGCCGAGCTCTACGGCAAGCTCGAGGGCACGTCGCACGGCTACGGCGGGTCGATGCACCTGTACGACGTGGAGCGCGGGAACCTCGGCGCGAACGCGGTCGTCGGCGGCGGGCTGCCGGCCACGGTCGGCGCCGCGCTCGCGTTCAAGATGCGCGACGAGCCGCGCGTCGCGCTCGCGTTCTTCGGCGACGGCGCGACGAACATCGGCACGTTCCACGAGTCGCTCAACCTCGCCCAGCTCTGGCAGGTGCCCGCGGTCTTCGTCTGCGAGAACAACCACTGGGCCGAGTCGACCCCAGCGAGCCAGCAGATTCCGATCGACGACCTGACGAAGCGCGCAGTCGCGTACGGCATGGAGTCGATGCGCGTCGACGGGCAGGACGTGGAGGAGGTCTACCGCGCCGCGCACGCCGCTCTCGATCACGCGCGCGAAGGGCGCGGCCCCGTCTTCCTGCTCCTCGAGACATACCGCCTGACCGGGCACTACGTCGGCGACCCGCAGGTCTACCGGCCGAAGGGCGAGCTCGACGAGCTTCGGAAGACGCAGGATCCGATCACGAAGTTGAGCGAGAAGCTCGGCCTCTCCGACGAGGAGTTCGAGGAGGCCGACCGCGAGGCGCATGAGCTCGTCGAGGCGTCTGTCGAGTTCGCGAAGGCGGGCACCGACCCGAAGCCCGAGGACGCCATGAAGAACCTCTATGCCTGAGCTGAGCTACCGGGAAGCCGTGCGCGACGCGCTGTCTCAGGCGATGCGCAAGGACGACGACGTCTTCATCATGGGCGAGGACATCGCCGAGATGGGCGGCTCGATGGGCGTCACGCAAGGCATGCTCGAGGAGTTCGGCCCCGAGCGCGTGCGCAACACGCCGATCTCGGAGATGGCGCTCGTCGGGACGGCGATCGG
>DATBGG010000120.1:0-19400 GCA_036558065.1 Gaiellaceae bacterium
GACGCCTCCGATGTGGAGGAAGCCGGTGGGGCTCGGTGCGAAGCGGACGACGGGCGGCATGAGGGCCGTATCGTAGGCGCCGTGTTCATCGGCGCTCACGTGTCGTCCGCGGGCGGGATCCACACGGCGGTCGACCGCGCCCAGGAGATGGGCTGCGATTCGGTGCAGGTCTTCACGCAGAGCCCGCGGATGTGGCGGCCGACGAACCATCCGCAAGAGAACTTCGAGAGCTTCAAAGAGAGGCGCGCGGAGGTCGGGCTCGACGGCGTCCTGTGCCACGCCCTGTACCTGATCAACCTCGCGAGCCCGAAGGACGACCTCTACGAGAAGTCGGTGTCGGCGCTGTCGAACACGGTCGACGTGGGTTGCGCGATCGAGGCCGAGGGAGTGGTCTTCCACATCGGCTCGCATCTGGGTGCGGGGCTGGAGGCCGGCCTCGAGCGCGTCGTCGAGGCGATGAAGCAGGTGCTCGAGCGCTGCTCGGACACGACCTGGCTGCTGATGGAGAACTCGGCCGGGACGGGCGCCACGATCGGGCGCTCACTCGAGGAGCTGGCGCTGATCTTCGAGCGGCTGGACGGGCATCCGCGGCTCGGGATCTGCCTCGACTCGTGCCATCTGTACGCGTCGGGGTACGACGTGACCGACGTGGCGGCGCTGGACGCTCTGCTCGACGAGGTCGACCGCGAGATCGGGCTCGACCGGCTGCGAGCGCTGCACGTCAACGACTCGGCAACGGCGCTCGGGTCGAACCGCGACCGGCACGCAAACATGGAAGAGGGCCTGATGGGCAAGAAGCTGTCGGTGTTCCTCGGGCATCCGCGCCTGCAGGGATTACCGGCGGTGCTGGAGGGCGCCGGACATCCGCCGAGCGCGGAAGAGGTGGCGAAGGCGAGGAAGCTGCACCGCGCCGGCGTGCGTGCCGCTAAGCGCTCGGCTGGACCTGCGCGAAGATCCGGAAGCTCGGCTCGCCGAGCGGCAGCTCGCCGAACTCGGGGTTGACGCACCCGAGATCGTCCTCGCGCCCCTCGTAGCACGACTCGACCTCGACGCGGCACATCGGCAGCGGCCGCCGGCTCGCCCGAACGGCTCCGAACTCACCGCGCTGCTCGGCCTCGAGCATCAGCACGAGATCGATCTCGACGTCGAACACCTTCTGCATGCATCCGACGTACGTCCGCCCCACTTCCTCGAACGAGTACAGAAACGGACAACCGCGCGCGACGCAGGCCGACGGGTAGACGATCTTGTCGCAGTGGACTCCGCAGCGGCGGCACTCGACCTCGTCCTGTGGATGAAGAGGGAGCTCCTGCGGAACGACGTCCAGACGCCGCATCGTGCGGACATTGTCGGGGCGCTCGGCCTCATCCGCAAGACTTGACAAGGCAGGAAGAAAATGCTTGCTCCGGGCCGAAATCAGGCCGGCGCGAGCAGGCGATCGGCGATGTTGAGAACGTCCATCTGGGTGAACGCCTGGTAGTCGGGCTCCGCGCCGTCCGGGTTTTCGTCGGCCCGGAACCAGAGCGCCTGGACGGTCGTCATCCCCGCCTCTCCGGCGCCGCGCACGTCCTCGTACAGGCGGTCGCCGACGAACATCGCCTCACTCGCCTCGACTCCGAGAGCGCCGAGCGCCCGCGCGAAGATCTCCGGGTGCGGCTTGCGCTTCCCGAGCTCAGACGAGAAGACCGCGAAGTCGATCCGCTGCGCGATCCCGAGCTGCTCGAGGTCGCGATGCAGGAGCGGCCCCGGGTCGAACGCGTTCGAGACGAGGCCCAGCTTGAGCCCACGGCCGCGCAGCGCCTCGAGCAGCGCGTGCGTCGTGCCGCCCAGCACGCGTGACGGCTCCCACGCCGTGTGCTCGGCCTCCAGGAAGCGGTCGAGCTCCTCGCTCGAGACCTCGATGCCGAAGTGCCCGAGCAGCTCGCGCACGAGCCCCGGGTACTCGATCTCCTCGAGCGTCCCCGGAGCCCAGAACATCGGCTCGTAGCGCTCCCGAAAGTGCGCCGTGATCGCCTCCGCTTCCGGCAGGCGGTCGCGCCCGAGCGCCGCGAGCCCGGCCCGATGCCCGGCCTCGACGAGCTCCGGCTCGTAGCCGAACGCCATCAGCGTGTCGCCCCAGTCGAAGAGAACCGCCCTCAGCACCGACGGTACGCTAGCGCCGTGGCACGAAAGGTCCTCTGGGGCTCCCTCGCCCTCGTGCCGCTGACCTTCCTCGCCGACTACGCCTTGCACTGGGGCGACGTCGCGCTCTTCGTCCTCGCTGCGCTTGCGCTCATTCCGCTCGCCTGGCTGATCGGGGAAGCGACCGAGCACGCCGCGTTCCACACCGGCCCGGGCATCGGCGGCTTCCTGAACGCGACGTTCGGGAACGCCCCGGAGCTGATCATCTCGCTGATCGCGATCCATCGGGGCCTGACCGAGGTCGTCCGCGGCTCGCTGACAGGGAGCGTCGTCGGGAACGTCCTGCTCGTGCTCGGCTTCTCGCTTCTCTTCGGGCGGGGTGACCCGGCGGTCGACCGGGAGTCGAGCTTCATCTGGCTCGGGCTGATCCTCGTCGCCGCGATCGCATTCCTCGTGCCGGCCGTGCCGAGCTGGCACGGCGATCCGGAGCGGCACTCGCTCGCGGTGCTGTCGCTGCCCGTCTCGATCGCGCTGCTCGTCCTCTACGTGGTCGTCACGTGGTGGCAGCTGCGCAGGCACAGCCAGCTGCATGAGGCGCCGGAAAGCTCGGAGGGCGTCTGGTCGCTGAAGCGCTCCGTCGCGATCCTGGCCGCGGCGACCGTGGTCACGGCGCTGATCGCGGAGATCCTCGTCGGCTCGATCGAGACGTTCGCCGAGAAGGCGCACCTGTCCGACTTCTTCGTGGCCGCCGTGATCGTGGCGATCGTGGGCAACGCGGCCGAGCACGGCGGCGCGGTCGTCGTCGCCTACCGGAGGCAGATCAGGCTCGCCGCCGAGATCGCGCTCTCGTCGGGCGCTCAGGTCGCGGTCTTCCTGATCCCCGCCGTCACGCTCCTCTCCTGGGCGATCGAGCCGCTCGCGCTCTCGTTCCGCCCGGTCGAGCTCATCGCGCTCGCGGCAGCCGTGCTCTCGGTCGCGGCCGTGCTGCGCGATCGCCGCTCGAGCAACTGGAACGGCGCGGTGCTGATCCTGCTCTACGCGGTCGTCGCCGGCGCGTTCTTCGTCGTCGGCGACCGCGGCTGAAGCCCGAGCGCGCGCGGAACGGCGTCGATCGCCTCGTCGATGTCGGCGTCGCCGATCCCGAGGTGGGTCACGGCGCGGAGCACGCCCGGGTGGTACGTGCCCGAGACACGAACCCCCTCGCCGAGCAGCCGCTTCGTGGCATCCGCCGGGGAGAGAGCAAGCGCGCCGACGTTGATCTGCACGAAGTTCGTCTCCACCTGCTCGAGGTCGACGGGGACACCGGCGGCATGGAGCCCCTCGGCCAGGCGCCGCGCCCGTGCGTGATCCTCGGCCAGGCGCTCGACGTGATGGTCGAGCGCATAGACGCAGGCGGCGGCGACGATTCCCGCCTGCCGCATCGCGCCGCCGAACTGGTGCTTGTAGCGCCGCGCGAGCAGCATGCGCTCGGACGAGCCGGCGACGATTGCGCCGAGTGGACAGCCGAGCCCCTTGGAGAAACAGATCGTGACGGTGTGAGCGAGGCCCGCGATCCTGGACGGCCGCTCGCCGCTCGCCACCGCCGCGTTGAACAGCCGCGCTCCGTCCAGGTGCAGATAGAGCTCGAGCTGGCGACAGGTCTCGGTCATGGCCTGGAGCTCTTCCAGCGGCCAGACTCGCCCGCCGGACGCGTTGTGGGTGTTCTCGACCGCCACGATTCGAGTCGTCGGCACATGGCCGAGGTCGCCTTTTCGCGCCGCTGCTCGGACCTGGTCGGGAGAGAAGCGTCCCGCTTCGGCCGGCAGCGGCCGGGTCATCAGGCCCGCGTGCACCGCCGGCCCGCCCAGCTCCGCGGCGAGAATGTGCGCGTTCTCCTCGGCGATCAGCTCGTCGCCGGGCTGTCCCAGCACGCGAAGGGCGATCTCGTTCGCCATCGTCGCCGTCGGGACGAAGACCGAGTCCTCGTGCCCGAGGATGTCCGCCGCCCGCCGCTCGAGCTCGTTGACGGTCGGATCCTCGCGGAGCTGCTCGTCTCCGACGGCAGCGTTCGCGATCGCCTCGCGCATCGCGGGCGTCGGCTTGCTTGCGGTGTCGGAACGAAGATCGATCACGTCTCGGCTGCCAGGCTGGGGTACCGGTCGGTCAAGATCAAAAGGTAGCCCCAAGTTTGCGCCTGGTAGCGGAGGCAGTACAGGCCCAGGTTGTCCATCCCGCGCGGCATGCGCCCGATCGCGAGCCCGACGAGCCAGCCGAGCAGGGCGATGATCTGGAGGACCTGGCTGAAGACCCAGTTCAGGATGAGCGCCGGGATCGCGAGAATCAGCCGGAACGCCGTGATCAGCCGGCGCTGATCGTCCGGCGGCTCGACCTCGACGTCGACCGGATAGCTCCCGGGCTCGCCGTGGAAGGGCGGATACGGGCGGGCGAGCATGTTGACGTACGCGTAGACGTAGATCGAGTAGCGCAGGTAGCGGACGAGCCAGCGATGGACCCGCTCGGGTGGGCGGCCCTTGATCAGCGTCACGATCCAGTTGGCGAGCCCCATCGCGACCGCGACGACCGAGTACAGCGCGAGCCAGAGGAAGTGCGGGATTGCGAGCAGCCAGCGGACGAGGATCTTCAGCCGGGGCCGATTCAGGTCGTCGTTGTCGACGAGACGGATCGTGTGCCTGCGCGGCGGCTCGACCGGCGGCGGCGGTCCCTCCGCGGTCGGCTCTTCCGGGGTCGGTTGTTCGGGGGTCGGTTCTTCCGGAGTCGCGTCGACGTCACTCACGGTGGGCGATCCTAACGGGGCACCCCGCTCAAGGGATGGACGATTTCCGCGACGCGCCGATCATCAGGGCGACCGCAACCCAAGTGAGGGCGCATGAATCTTGCTGTTTCCCTGTGGCGCCTCTTCCAAGCTGATCGCCTGGTTCGCTGGGCCGCGTACGCCTCGATCGTCGTCGTCTGGTTCGCGCTCGCGTGGGCCGACGTGCGGATGCTCTTCGGGCTGCCGCTGATCGCAGCCGCGATGTGGTGGCTCCGCCGCCAGCGCGAACGACGTGGCTGGCTGACCGAGCCCGAAGTCGACGTCGACCTGCTGTAGCGCTTAGGCGCCCTTCTGGGCCTCGAGTTGCCGTGCCGTGCCGGTCTCCTCGGAGAGATCCGGGTGATCCTCGAACAGGTAGCGGACGACCGCCCGCTTCGCGGCCTTGACCTCGTCCACGCGCCCGACCGGACGGTCGTGGGGCGCGTCCTTCAGCAGCTCGGGCCGCTCGACCGCGTCGCGGACGATCTCGAGCATCGCCGTCACGAAGTCGTCGAGCGTCTCCTTCGCCTCGGTCTCGGTCGGCTCGATCATCAGTGCCTCGGGGACGATCAGCGGGAAGTAGACCGTCGGCGGATGGAAGTCGTAGTCCATCAGTCGCTTCGCGACGTCGAGTGCCGTGATCCCGTGCTCGCGCTTGAGGCGGCGCGCTGAGAGAACGAACTCGTGCATGCAAAGCCGGTCGAACGGCAGGTCGAACGCGTCCTTCAGCCGCGCGAGCAGGTAGTTCGCGTTGAGCACGGCCACCTCGGACATCTCGCGCAGCGCGGGCCCGTAGGCTCGGATGTACGCGTACGAGCGGACGAAGACGCCGAACGGCCCGTAGTAGCCGCGCACCTTCCCGATCGTCTTCGGGCGGTCGTAGTCGAATCGGAACGCGTTGCCGTCGCGCACGAGCGCAGGCACTGGCAGGAACGGCTCGAGGCGCTCGCGCACCGCGATCGGCCCTCCACCAGGCCCCCCGCCGCCGTGCGGCTGCGAGAACGTCTTGTGCAGGTTGAAATGGACGATGTCGAAGCCCATGTCGCCCGGGCGTGAGATTCCGCAGACGGCGTTGAGGTTTGCGCCGTCGTAGTACATGAGCGCGCCGGCGCCGTGGAAGATCTTCTCGATCTCCTGGATGTTCTCGTCGAAGAGCCCGAGCGTCGACGGGTTCGTGAGCATGAGCCCGGCCGTGTGCTCGTCCACCTTGGCGCGGAGGTCGTCGACGTCGATGTTTCCGCGCGCGTCGGTCTGGACCGGCGTCACCTCGTACCCGGCCATCGTCACGCTCGCCGGGTTCGTGCCGTGCGCCGTGTCCGGGATGACGATCTTCCGGCGCGCGTCGGCCTCGCCGCGGTCGGCGAAGTAGGCGCGCATGAGCATGAGGCCGGTCAGCTCGCCCTGCGACCCTGCGGCCGGCTGGAGCGAGACCGCCGGCAGACCGGCGACCTCGGCGAGGATCTCCTGCAGGCGCCACATGAGCTCGAGGGCCCCTTGGGCCCCGTCCTCTTCCTGCAGCGGGTGCAGGTCGCGGAAGCCGGGCAGGTTGACGACTCGCTCGTTGACGCGCGGGTTGTGCTTCATCGTGCACGAGCCGAGCGGGTAGAAGCCGGTGTCCACTCCGAAGGTGCGGGTCGAGATGTGCGTGAAGTGGCGCACGAGCTCGGGCTCCGAGATCTCGGGCAGGCGCGGCGGGTGCTCGCGGCGGAGGTCGTCCGGGACCTCGGGCACGGGCAGCGTGCGCGGCGGGAGGCTCGAGGCGCGACGACCCTCTTGTGAGCGCTCGTAGATCAGCTTCACGGCGCGAGCACCTCCGCGAGGCGGTCGATGTCTTCCTGCGTCCGCTTCTCGGTGACGCACACGAGGAGCGCGTCCTCCATGCCCGCGTAGTCGCGCCGCAGGGCGTAGCCGGGATGGACGCCCTGCTCGCGCGCGGTGCGGATCGCCTCGTCGGCCGGCCGTCCGACCCGGACGGCAAACTCCTTGAACGTTGTCTGATCTGGAAACAGGAGTGGAAGCCCGAGGCGTTCCTTCGCGTGCTCGGCGAGGGCCATGCAGGTCTCCCCCTGCTCCCTCAGGCCCTGAGGCCCGAGCCACGAGAGATGGACGAGCCCGGCCAGCGCGAGCAGCGTCTGGTTCGTGGTGATGTTCGAGGTCGCCTTCTCGCGGCGGATGTGCTGCTCGCGGGTCTGCAGGGTCAGGACATAGGCGCGCCGGCCCTCGACGTCGGTCGTCTCACCGACGATCCGGCCGGGCATGCGCCGCACATAGTCCGAGCGTGAGGCCATGAAGCCGTAGTGCGGGCCGCCGTAGGCCTGGTAGTTCCCCGCGGCTTGTCCCTCGCCGATCGCGAGCGCGCATCCGTAGTTGCCGGGCGCCTCGAGGACGCCGAGGGACACCGGGTCGACGTGCGCGACGGGAAGCGCGCCGGCATCGTTCGCGGCGGACGCCAAATCGGGCGCCGGCTCGAGGCAGCCGAAGAAGTTCGGCTGCTGGAAGATGACGCATGCGGCGTCGCGCGCGGCCTCGCCGAGCTCGTCGGGATCGGTGACGCCGTCGCGGTGCGGAACCTCGACCACCTCGAGGCCGAAGCCGGGGGCGTAGGTCTTGACGACCTGGCGCACCTGCGGGTTGAGCGTCTCGGCGAGGACGACGCGGGAGCGGCCGGTGACGTGCTTCGCGACGTAGCACGCGTCCGCGGCGACGGTCGTCCCGTCGTACCCGGACGCATTCGAGACGTCCATGCCCGTGAGCTCGCAGATCGCGGTTTGGTACTCGAAGATCGCCTGAAGCACGCCCTGGCTCATCTCGGCCTGGTACGGCGTGTAGGCGGTCAGGAGCTCTCCCCGCTGGAGGACGGCGTCGACGACGGCCGGCACGTAGTGGTCGTAGATGCCTGCTCCGAGGAACGAGAGCTCGCGGCTCGTGTCGGCGTTACGCGACGCCAGCTCCTCGAGGTGGGCGACGATCTCCTGCTCCGAGAGCGCCGGCTCGAGATCGAGCTCGCGGTCGAAGCGCACGCCCTCGGGGATGTCGCGGAAGAGCGCGTCGATCGAGTCGACCCCGATCGCCGCGAGCATCTCGTCGCGGTCGCGCTCCGTCAGGGAGAGGAAGCTCACTGCTCGGCCACGAAGGCCTTGTAGGCCGCAGCGTCCAGCAGGTCGTCGGCCCCCGAGTCGTCGGCGAGGCGGATCCGCACGAGCCAGCCCTCGCCGTACGGGTCCTCGTTCACGGTCTCCGGCTCCGCGACGACCTTGGCGTTCACCTCGAGCACGGTGCCCGAGACCGGCGAGATCAGATCCGAGACGGCCTTGACCGACTCGACCTCGCCGTAGGACGAGCCCTTCGTCACGTCGGCCCCGTCTTCAGGCGGCTCGAAGTGGACGAGGTCGCCGAGCGAGTCCTGCGCCCACCACGTGATGCCGAGCGTGGCCTCGTCGCCCTCGATCCGCGCCCAGTCGTGCTCCTGGTTGTAGCGAAGCTCCTCCGGATAGCTCTCGGCTGCGGGCACTACGCCTCCTTGGTGTAGATCGGCTTCTTGACTGTTTCGGCGCGGCGGGGCTTGCCGCGAACGTCGATGGTGAGCGTCGTCCCCGGCTCCGTGTGCTCGGCCGCGACGTAGCCCATACCGATCCCGCGGTCGAGCATCGGCGAATGCGAGCCCGACGTCACCTCGCCGCCCTCGGCGATCGCCATCCCCTGGCGCGGGATGCCCGGCTCTTGCATCACGAAGGCGACGAGCTTCCGCTCGGGCCCCTCCTCCTTGATGCGCCGCAGCTCCTCGACCCCGGTGAACTCCGTGTCGAGTGCGCAGACCCAGCCGAGCCCGGCCGAGATCGCATCCGTGTCGGGACCGATGTCGTTGCCGTGCAGCGGGTAGCAGACCTCGAGCCTCAGCGTGTCTCGGGCGCCGAGCCCACAGGGCGTCGCCCCGCGCTCGACGACCGCGTCCCAGAGCGCGACTGCGTCCTCGGCCATGACCATCAGCTCCACGCCCTTCTCGCCCGTGTAGCCGGTCCGGTTGACCATGACCTCGATCCCGGCGACCTCGCCCATCGCGAACGTGAACGGCGGAGCATCGTCCAGGCCGAGACGCTCGATCGAGCGCGGGCCCTGCACCGCGAGCAGCGCGAACTCATCCGATTTGTCGCGCAGGTCGGTGCCCGCGTGGCCGCGCTCCTCGATCCACTCGAAGTCGGCCTCGCGGTTCCCGGCGTTGACGATCAGGAAGAACCGGCCGCCCTCGACCCGGTACACGATCAGGTCGTCGATGATCCCGCCGGTCTCGTTCGTCAGCAGCGTGTACTGCGCACCGCCCACGTCCACCTTGTCGATGTCGTTCGAGAGCAGCCGCTGGAGCGCGGCAGGCACCTGCGGGCCCTCGAACTCGAAGCGCCCCATGTGCGAGACGTCGAACACGCCGCAGTCCTCGCGGACGGCGCGGTGCTCAGGGATGACGCCTTCGTACTGGACGGGCATCTCCCAGCCGGCGAACGGCACCATGCGCGCCCCGAGCGCGACGTGGCGCTCGTAGAGCGGGGTCCGGAGCAGCGTCTGCATGCGCCCGGATGCTAATGAAGGTCGGCCAGCCGCTCGGTTGGAGCGGCTGCGAGCCGGCGCGTCGCCAGTATCAGTGGTCGCGCAGGAAGGAAGGCACTTCGAGCACGTCCTCGGGAACCTCGAACGTGCCTTCGTCGCCCGACGGCCGGCGCACCTCGCGCTCTTCCTCGGGTCGCTCCTCGCGCCGCCGGCGGCGATATCGCTCGGGGCCGAAGCCGGTCGCGATCACCGTCACGCGAACTTCGTCCTTCGCGCCCTGGTCGATGACCGCGCCGAAGATGACGTTCGCGTTCTGATCGGCCGCGCCGGTCACGACCTCCGCCGCCTCGTTCACCTCGAACAGGCCCATCTCAGGCCCGCCCGTGACGTTGAGGAGGATCCCTGTCGCGCCCTCGATCGACGCTTCCAGCAGCGGCGACGAGACCGCCATGCGCGCGGCCTCGCCGGCGCGATTCTCGCCGGAGGCGACGCCGATGCCCATCAGAGCCGAGCCTGCGTCGCGCATGATCGTGCGCACGTCGGCGAAGTCGAGGTTGACGAGGCCCGGGATCGTGATCAGGTCGGTAATGCCCTGGACGCCTTGGCGCAGCACGTCGTCGGCCATGCGGAAGGCGTCGACGATCGACGTGTCCTTGTCGACCACCTGGAGCAGACGGTCGTTCTCGATCACGATCAGCGTGTCGACGTTCTCTCGGAGATCGCGGATCCCGAGCTCGGCCTGCTCGGCGCGCTTGCGGCCCTCGAACGAGAACGGCCGCGTGACGACGCCGACCGTGATCGCCTCGAGCTCGCGCGCGAGCTCTGCGACGGTCGGAGCGGCGCCGGTCCCGGTGCCTCCGCCTTCGCCGGCGGTGACGAACACCATGTCCGCGCCCTTGAGCGACTCCTTCAGCTCGTCGCGGCTCTCGTGGGCGGCGACTTTCCCGACCTCGGGGTTCGCGCCCGCTCCGAGGCCACGGGTCGACTCGGCGCCGATCTGCATCTTCACGTCGGCGTCCGTCATCAGGAGCGCCTGGGCGTCGGTGTTGACGGCGATGAACTCGCAGCCGGTCAGCCCTGCGTCGACCATGCGGTTGACGGCGTTCGAGCCGCCGCCGCCGACGCCGACGACCTTCAGGACTGCGAGGAATTTCTGTGACGGGTCTCGCATGCTCACGATGTCTTGAACCTCAACCTGTAGTGGAGCGTACGGTTGCTTCCGGACGAAGCGCGCCCCAGGGTACGCGGGCTGAACCCGCATGTCAACGCCGGATCGCGCCGCATACCCTAACTCTCAACTAGAGACTTGAGACTTATCCGACGACTGCTCGCTCCGGCACGCTGACGTCGACGTAGGCCGCTCCGGGGCCGACCGCCTGGAGCACGTGCTGCGCCACCGCGAGCTGCAGACCAAGCTCGTCGGCCGCGCCGAGCCGGATCTCGGTGCCGCTCCGGAGCACGAGCACGAGCCCGTCGTCGGTCTCCCGAGCCTCGCGAATGTCGGCGAAGAGGCGGCGGTCGGCGGAGAGCACGCCGCCGAGGGCGATCGTGGGAAGACGAGCTTCGTCGGCTGTCAGCACGTCGCCCGGGGCCGGTACCGAGGCGTCGGCAACCCAGATGCGCGGGAGTCGCGAGGTACTCGCGTCGTCGAGTGCGTCGAGCACGCGACCGCGCTCGGTCACGACCCACGCCTGAGAGCCCTTGCGGAGGACGGCGACGGGTCGTTCCGCCGAGACGACGATCTTGGCGGTGTGCGGAAAGGCGCGGTCGTAGGAAATGAGGCTGACGTCCCGGAGCGGCGACAGCCTGCGGTCGATCGCGGCCGCGTCGAGCGACAGAAGGCTCTTCCCCTCCAGCGGCCCGAGCGCGTCGTCCACCCGTTGCACGACCGAGGGGCGCGCTCCCGTCACCTCGATCGTCTGCACGGCGAACATCGACGTCCCCCGAGCGGCAACGTACGCGCCCAGCACGGCGGCGAGCGCCGCGAAGCCGATCAGGAGCGTGCGGCCCGAGGGCAGGAGTCGCGCGAACGGAATCTCGAGCGCGGGCGGTCGGCTCGGCAGGGCGAGCACGGCGGTGCGCGACGTGGGCTTGCGAGCCGCAGGCACTCAGACGATTTCGGCGCGGGAGACGGAAGCCCTACAGGGTCTCGCCGGCCGGCGGAAGCTCGAGATCGCCGAAGAAGCGGACCTCGTGCTCGAGCTCGACTCCGTATTGGTCCAGCGCTCGCCGCCTGGCCTCGGCCATCAAGGCGAGTGCGTCTTCGGCCCGAGCGTCACCCGCGTTCTCGATGAAGTTCGCATGGCGCGGAGAGATCTGCGCACCGCCGATCCGGTGGCCCCGCAGTCCGCACGCTTCGAGCATCCGGCCTGCCGACAGCTCGTGCTCCGGGTTCTTGAAGACGCTGCCAAACGTCCGCTTGTTAGTGGGCTGAGCCGCTTTGCGCTTCGCTTGAAGCTCCGAGACGGTGGCCTTGATCTCGTCCGGCGGCTTGGGGACGAGCCGGAACTCGGCGCGCGCGACGACCTCGCCGGGTCGCAGCGCGGAGCGCCGGTACTCGAGCCCGAGCTCACGCGGCGTCCGCCACTCGGATCCCTCGGCGCTCGCGACGAGCGCGCGTTCGAGGATCTCGCTCCAGTCGCCCCCGTAGGCGCCCGCGTTCATCTGCACGCCGCCGCCGACGGTGCCGGGGATCGCGCAGGCGAACTCGAAGCCGCCGAGGCCCGCTGCCCGCGTTCGGTGCAGGCAAACGGCGTTCGCCGCTCCGCCCCCTGCGACGAGGAGCTCGCCTTCGACGTGCGCCGCGGCCAGCTCGTCGTCGAGCCGAAGCGCCAGGCCGTCCACTCCGCCATCAGCAATGAGGAGGTTCGAGCCGAGGCCGATCGTGAAGACGTGGAGATCTTCGGCAGCGGCGGTGCGCAGCGTCTCCTCCAGCTCGTCCACGGAGCCCGGCCGCGCGAATCGACGTGCAGGTCCGCCGATCCCGACCGTCGTCAGCCGCCCGAGCGGGACGTTCTCTTCGAACATCACTCGAGCTCCCGGAGCAGGAGCGGGACTGCGGCGTCGACGTCCCCGGCGCCCATCGCCAGGACGACGTCGCCGCGTCGCGCGCGCCGAGCGAGGAAGCGTGCTCCGTCGGCGACCGTGGGCATCCAGCCGACGGTCATCCCCGGGCGTGCCTCCGTGAGCGCGTCCGCCACGAGCTTGCCGCTCACGCCCTCGACCGGCTCTTCGCGCGCCCGGTAGATCTCCGTGACCGCAGCCACGTCCGCGGCGGCGAGCGCCCGGCCGAGGTCTTGTGCCAGGTGTCGCGTGCGCGAATAGAGGTGCGGCTGGAAGAGGACGAGCACGCCGTGCCCGTCGCGGAGAGCTTCGATCGTGGCGCGGATCTCCGCCGGATGGTGCGCATAGTCGTCGAGCACGCGGATTCCGCCGGCCTCGCCGCGTAGCTCGAGCCGGCGGCCGGCACCCGTGAACTCGACGACGTGCGGTTGCGCTTCTTCGTGCGAGACGCCGGCCAGCTCGAGCGTCGCCAGCGCGGCAGCGGCGTTGTGCCGGTTGTGCTCGCCGGGGATCGCGAGCTCGAAGTCGACCGGCTCGAGCTCGTCGGCGCGCACGACGTCGGGCACGTGCGCCAGCCACCGCTCGAACATCTCCTCAACCTCGGTAAGCGACGAGAACTCCGAGTGGTGATCGAGGTCGACGTTCGTGACGACGGCGATCTTCGGGCGCAGCTGCTCGACCGTCCGGTCGGACTCGTCGCCCTCGACGACGAGCCACCCCGACCCGGCGCGCGCGTTGCCGCCCAGTTGCGGAATCTCTCCGCCGATCAGGAACGAGGGGTCGTTCCCGGCCCGGTCGAGTACGAAGGCGATCATCCCCGCGGTCGTGGTCTTGCCGTGCGCGCCGGAAACGACGATCGCGTCCTGCAGCGAAACCAGCTCCGCGAGAAACTCAGCCCGGCTCTTCCCGACATGTCCCAGGGTCTGACCCTCGGACAGGTAGGCGGTGGACACGACTGATTCGTAGCCGTCGGGCGCGGCCTCGATCTCTTCGGACACCGTGACCGGGATCCCGGCGGCGCGGACATGCTCGAGGTACGGCGTCTCGTGGCGGTCCCAGCCCGCGACTTCGGCGCCCCACGCCTGCGCCAGGAGCGCGTAGCCGGAGAGACCGGCCCCGCCGATGCCCACGAACCAGATCCTCCGTGACTCAAGACGCAAGCTGAATCAGCCCTTCGGCGACCTCGTCCGCCGCGTCCGGCTTCGCGACGCGCTTCATCGCCTCGCCCATCTCCTTCAGCCGCTCCGCGTCGCCGAGCAGCGAGCGCGCCAGATCGGCGACGCGGCCGAGCTCCGTCTCGGGGACGGTGATCGCCCCACCGGCTCGCTCGAAGAAGAGCGCGTTCTTCGTCTGGTGGTCGGCGGTCGCGAACGGATACGGAACGAGGATCGCCGGCTTGCCGGCCGCGGCGAGCTCCCACACCGATCCACCCGCGCGCGCGACGACGAGATCAGCGGCGCCGACCGCTGCGCCGAACTCGTCACTGAAGGGCACGAGCCGGTAGTCGTCGCGCTTGACGCGCCCGCGCAGCGACTCGAAGTCGCGCTCGCCACAGAGGTGCAGAACGGCCGGGCCGATCTCCCCGAACGCCTCCACGATCTCCTCGTTCAGGCTGCGCGCCCCCTGGCTGCCCCCGAACACGAGGAGGACGCGGGCACGCGGCGGGAGGTCGAAGACGCGTCGACCCTCCGCGCGAGACGTCGGCCGGTTCCGCGCCGGGATCGGCCGCCCCGTGACCCGGTACTTCGGCCGCTCGCGCCCCTCGATGGGGAACGCGAGGAAGACACGCTCCGCGAACGGCGCCGCAAGCCGGTTGGCGAGACCGAGATGCGCATCGGCCTCCATCAGCGCGGCCGGGATCCCGAGCCGGGACGCCGCGTAGACCATGGGTCCCGCCACATACCCCCCGCCCCCGAGCACCACGTCCGGCCGGCGCTCCTTCAGGATCCGCCGGCACGCCCGCGGAGCCCGCATCGCCTTGGCGAGCGCCCGCGCCTGCGCCGGTCCCGGCCGCCGCGGCAGCCCGGACACCTGGAACGTGTCGAGCTCGAAGCCCGCCTCAGGAACGAGCCGCGCCTCGGCGCGATCCGGCGACCCGGCGAACGTCACCCGTGCTCCGTGCGCGACGAGCGCCTCCGCGACCGCGAGCGACGGCAGCACGTGGCCGGCCGTTCCCCCGGCTGCGATCAGGCACTTGAGCTCTCGCGGCTCCGGCATGTCCCGCGATGTTAAGGAGGACCCCGACCGAGGCGAGGGAGACAACCAGGCTCGACCCGCCGTAGGAGACGAACGGAAGCGTGATTCCGGTCAGCGGCGCCAGCCCGAGGACCGCCGCGAGGTTGATCAGAGCCTGACCACAGATCAGCGTCGTCAGCCCCGCCGCGAGCCGCTTTCCGAACGGGTCGCGGCAGCGCAGCGCAACGCGCAGGCCGGCGTAGGCGAATGCGCAATACGCGGCGAGCACGAGCGCGGCCCCGAGCAACCCGAGCTCCTCGCCGATCGTCGCGAAGATCATGTCCGTGTGCGCCTCGGGCAGGTAGTTGACCTTGGCGACGCCCTGCCCGATCCCGGTGCCGAGGAACCCGCCCGAGCCGAAGCCGATGATCGCCTGCAGCGTCTGGAACCCGGCGCCCTGCGCGTCGTGCCACGGATCGATGAAGCTGAAGAGCCGCGCGCGCCGGTACGGCTCGAACCAGATCGCCGCGAGCCCGAGGCCGAAGGCGATCGCGCCGCCGCCGGCGAGGACGCGCAGCGGAGCGCCCGAGACGACGAGGATCGCCGCGAGCACGATCCCGATCGAGATCACCGTCCCGAGGTCCGGCTCGAGCAGGATCAGGATCGCGAACAGGCCGGTCGTGATCCCGATCGGCCGCGCGAGCTCCTTCAGCGTCTGCGGCGCGGGACGTCGCGAGAGGTACGCCGCGGCCCACACCGCGAGGCTCACCTTCGCGAGCTCGGACGGCTGGAACGCGATCGAGCCCACGCCGAGCCAGCGCCGGGCGCCGTTCACCTCCTGGCCGATGAGCAGCACGGCGAGACAGAGGCCGAGGCTCGTCAGCATCAGCGGCGGCGCGAGGAAGCGGAGCGCGCGGTAGTCGAACCGCGATCCGAGCAGGAGCAGGACGACGCCGATCGCCGCATAGATCGACTCGCGCTTCAGGTAGAAGACCGGGTCGCCTCCGCCGAGCGCGGCGGGAGCGGAGGTCGCGCTGTACACCATGACCAGGCCGAACGCGGTCAGGCCGAGCGTGACGAGGACGAGGATGTGCGAGTCGAGCTGGCCCTTCTTCACGCGGCCACCTCTTCCACAAGGCGCCTGAAGGCGTCACCGCGCTCTTCGAAATCGTGGAACTGGTCGTAGCTCGCGCATGCAGGCGCGAGCAGCACGATCTCGCCCGGCTGCGCGTTCTTCGCCGCCGAGCGGACGGCGGTCTCGAGGTCGCCGCTCAGCTCGTGATCGACCCCCGCGAGCTCCAGCGCCGGGGCGATCTCGCGCGCCGCCTCGCCGATCAGGTACGCGCGGCGTGCCCGGCCGGCCAGGTCGAGCGCGAGCTCCGTGTAGCTCTCACCCTTGCCCCGGCCGCCGAGGATGACGTGGAGCGGCGCGTCGTACGCGGCGACGGCCCGGCGCGCGGCCGCGGTGTTCGTCGCCTTCGAGTCGTTGACGAAGCGCACGTCCCCGATCTCGGCGACCGGCTCCAGGCGGTGCGCGACCCCGGGGAAGGTCTCGAGCGCCTCGGCGATGCGGGCGTCCGAGATCCCGAGCGCACGGGCGGCCGCGGTCGCGGCGGAGGCGTTCTCGCGATTGTGCGCACCAGGGATGAGCGGCTCGGCGGGAAGGTCGCCGGCCGGCTCGAACTCGATCCGCCTCGCGCTCCCTGGAATGTCCTCGAACCCACGCGGTACCACGGCGGCATCGGTCTCCTGCTGGTTCTCGAAGATGCGCAGCTTCGCGTCGCTGTACGCGTCGAACGAGCCGTGGCGGTCGATGTGGTCCGGCTCGAGGTTGAGGAGGACGGCGACGTGCGGCCGGAACTCGTGGATGTCCTCGAGCTGGAAGCTGGAGACCTCGCAGACGACGACCTCGCCGGGCTCGATCTTCCCGTCCAGCTCGGTCAGCGCCCGGCCCACGTTCCCGGCCACGGGCGCTCCGAGCATCAGCCCGAGCAGCTCGCTCGTCGTCGTCTTCCCGTTCGTCCCGGTCACGCCGACGATCGGGCTCCCGAGCAGCCGCGACCCGAGCTCGACCTCGCTCCAGACGGGGATCCCCCTCGCCCGCGCAGCCTGAACCAGGGATGCCTCACCCGGCACCCCGGGGCTCTTGACCACTGTCTCGACGCCGTCGAGCAATCGCTCCTCCTCGGTCCCGAGATGGATTTCGACGCCCGACTCGGCAAGCCTGCCCGTGTCGATCTCCGGCGACGCATCGACTCCGATCACCTCCTCTCCGCGTCGCCGAAGCGCGAGCGCCGCCGCCTCCCCCGATCGCGCGAGACCGAGGACGAGCCAGCTCACCGCAAAGCTCTGAAGTCGAGGTAGTAGCGGTAATAGAAGGCGAAGGCCGCGGCGCACATGATCGCCGCGAGGATCCAGAAGCGGACCATGATCTTCGTCTCGGACCAGGCTTTCATGGCGAAGTGGTGATGGATCGGCGCCATCAGGAAGATGCGCCGTCCCCAGTACCGGAACGAGAACACCTGGAGGATCACCGAGACCGCTTCGACGACGAAGATCCCGCCGATCAGCAGGAGCAGCAGCTCGGTCTTCGTCATCACCGCGAACGCCCCGATCGCGCCGCCGAGCGCCATCGAGCCGGTGTCGCCCATGATCACCTCGGCAGGGAAGGCGTTGTACCAGAGGAATCCGATCGCTCCGCCTGTGAGCGCCGCGCCCAGGATCGCCAGGTCGAGCGCGGACGCGTCGCGCAGGTCGATGTCCCGCGCGGAGCGGATCCAGGTGACGACGTTCATCGCCGCGAACGTGATCAGCGCGATCATCGCCACGCCCACCGCGAGGCCGTCGATCCCATCCGTCAGGTTGGCGCCGTTGGCCGCGCCTGCGATGACGACGAAGAGCAGCACGTAGAAGCCGAACGAGAGCGTGATGCGCCAGTCGAGGACCGGCGCGTAGACGTCCTTCGAGAGCCCGAGGTCGTGCGCGGACCAGCCGACGCCGACGGTGATCGCGGCGAGCAGCAAGAGCTTCCAGCGCCCGTTCAGCCCGAGCGATCGACGGTGCCGCACCTTGAACCAGTCGTCGATGAACCCGATCGCGCCGCAGGCGAGCGTGACGAAGAAGACGGTCAGGCCGGCCTGCGTGTACTTCGAGAGCGAGAGAAACGGAATGATCATCGAGAACACGATCAACAGGCCGCCCATCGTCGGCGTGCCCTGCTTCAGGTGGTGCTCGGCCGGCAGCTCCTCGCGGATGTGCTGGCCGAATTCGTTCCGGCGCAGGAACTCGATGAACTTCGGGCCGGCGAGGATGGAGATCGCCATCGCGAAGATCCCGGCGGCGAGCACTCGTTCCATTAGGCGGGGACTCCCGTGAGCGCTTCCGCGACGACCTCGAGGCCGACCGCGCGCGAGGCCTTGACGAGGACGATGTCCCCGGGCTGCACGAGCTCGGATGCGCGCGACGCGGCCGCGGCGGCGTCGGCGACCCACTCGCCTCCGTAGGCCCGTGCCGTCTCGCCGACCGCGAGCACGACGTCGATCTCGAGCGCGGCGATCAGCTCGCCCACCTCGCGGTGGTACTCGGGGGAGGTCACGCCCAGCTCGGCCATCTCGCCGAGGATCGCCACCTTGCGGCCGGAGAGCTCGGCGAGGTGCTCGAGCGCGGCGCGCATCGAGGCCGGGTTCGCGTTGTACGAGTCGTTGATCAGCAAGCCGCCTCCGGGCAGCTGGGACTCCTCGCCGCGCCAGGGCGAGAGCGCGACCTCGACCCGGCCTTCGGGCAGCGGCAGTCCCAGCGCCTGCACGGCGAGCAGGGCCGCCGCCGCGTTTTGCGCCTGGTGCCTCGCCGTGAACGGGAACTCCAGCTCGAGCCGTTGCGCGTCCAGCAAGAAGACGACCCGGCAACCATGGTCGAGCCGCTCGAACGACTCCACGTTCTTCGGGCCGAAGCGGTGAACCTCGATGTCGTCCCGCAGCATGTGCGGGTCGAGCAGCGGCTCGTGAGGTGCGACGGCGATGCCACCGGCCGGAAGGGCGGCGATCACCTCGGCCTTCGCCTGGGCGACGTTCTCGATCGTCTCCAGCAGCTCGAGGTGGACCGGGCCGATGCTCGTGATCACGGCGACGTCCGGCCGCGCGATCGCGCACAGCTCGGCGATGTGCCCGAGACCGCGCATGCCCATCTCGCAGACGACGACCTCGGTTTCCGGCTCGATCCGCGTCAGCGTCAGCGGCAGCCCCAGCTCGTTGTTGTGGCCGCCCTCGGCCGCCACCGTCCGCGCGTGCAGCCGGCACATCGCGGCCAGGATGTCCTTCGTCGACGTCTTGCCTGTCGAGCCTGTGATCGCGACCACCTTCGCGGAGCTGCGGTCCCGGATCGTGCGGCCGAGCGCGGCCATGGCGGCGAACTCGTCGTCCGGGACGAGCGTCGCCGCGGCCCCGCGCGCGAACGCGTGCCGCAGGAAGTCCGCGCCGCCTGCGACCGCGACGAACAGGTCGCCCTCCTCGATTCGGCGAGAGTCGATCTGCACGCCCGTCACCTCGTCCGCCCAGGGCGCGCGGTCAAGCCTGCCGGGACAGAGCCCGGCGATCTCGTCGAGGGTGAGCGGGATCACGTCGTGGCGGCCCCGAGTCTCCTCAGGGCCTCGCGGGCGACTTCGCGGTCATCGAATGGAACTGTTCGGTCGCGGAACTGCTGACCCTGCTCGTGC
>DATBGG010000121.1:0-12416 GCA_036558065.1 Gaiellaceae bacterium
GTCCATCCGGCGCATCGTGCGATCGCGGACGACCTTGGCCACGATCGAAGCGGCGGCGATCGCCGCGCTCCGCTCGTCGCCGTCGACGACCGCGATGTGCTCCGGCGCGGCCGGCCCCAGCCGGAAGCCGTCGACCAGGCACGCCTCGGCGGGAGGCGCCAATGCGTGCAGCGCCCGCCGCAGGCCGTTCAGGTTCGACCGGTGCAGCCCGGCGCGGTCGATCTCACCCGGCGAGACGATCTGCACCGAGACTCCGGCGGCGCATGCGAGCACGGCCCGGAAGAGCTCCTCGCGATCCTCCGGCGCGACCTGCTTCGAGTCGTTCAGCTGCGCGAGCGGGCGAACGCGATGGTCGCGCAGCGAGTCGTAATCGAGAAGGACGCCGGCGACGACGAGCGGGCCGGCGAGTGAGCCGCGGCCTGCCTCGTCAGCCCCGGCGACGAAGCGAGCGCCGAGCTTTCGGTCGAACCTCAGCAGCCTCTGCCCCGTCCTCGCCGACTGCAACCGGCTCTTCTCCTTCGGGCTCAACGCCGACAGCTTCTTCGGCATCGCCGGCCGGCTGCTCGTCTCCTGGCTGCTCGTCGACGAGCTCTTCGGCAGGTGCTTCGGCGGCCGGCTGCTCCGGCGTCTCGACTGCGACCTCGTCCTCGGCACGCGGCGAGGATACCGCGGCGCCGTGATGCACCTCGCGGACGCGCGCCTTCTTCCCCACCTTCGCGCGCAAGTAGTACAGCTTCGCGCGGTTGACGTCGCCGATCGCCTGCACCTCGATCTTCTCGATCTTCGGCGAGTGGAGCGGGAACGTCCGCTCGACACCGACGCCGAACGACTGCTTGCGTACGGTGAACGTCTCGCGCACGCCCGCGCCCTGGCGCTTGATGACGATGCCCTCGAAGACCTGGACGCGGCGGCGCTGTCCCTCGATCACCTGGAAGTGGACGCGGACGGTGTCGCCGGCCTTGAACTGAGGCAGGTCCGTCCGCAGCTGACGCTGCTCGAGTAGCTCGATGGGGTTCGTCATGGCAAGGAGGCCCGGCGGGCCTTGAGCCTTGGATGCTAGCCGAAGAGGCTCTTACTTGAAGCCGATGCGGCCGGGTGGCCAGTAGACGGCGTAGAGCGGCCCGATCAGGTTGTCGCGCGGCACGGTGCCGAAGCGGCGTGAATCGCAGGAGCTCGATCGGTTGTCGCCGAGCATCAGGTACTCGTCCTCGGGAACGGTCTTCAGCGGAATCGTCTCTGCGTCCCTGCGATCCGACTTCACGTACGGCTCGTTCAGCTTCGTGCCGTTGATGTAGATGAACCCGTTCCGCTCGCGCCAGTGCTCACCCGGAAGCGCGACGACCCGCTTGAGGTAGACGACGTCGTCGCCCGTGACCCCGCAAACGGGGGGCGCGGTGTCGGGGAGATGGAAGGCCGCGACGTCCCCGCGGTGCGGGTCGCGTATCCGGTACGTGAACCGCGAGACGAGCACGCGGTCCATGTGGTCAGCCTCACACCCGGAGCCCGGCCTGGCGCAATGGAAGGTCGGCTCCATCGCCGAGCTCGGCAGGCGATACGCCTTCGAGCTCACGTAGAGGGCGAGCATTGACACCCCGATCAGCAGGCCCGCGAAGAACAGCGTTTTGCGAAGCCTCCCTCGAGGAAGCCGGGCCATCGATCTACTTGAAGCCGATGCGGCTCGGAGGCCAGTAGATCGCGAACACCGGCCCGATCAGGTTCCCGCGTGGAACCGTGCCCCAGCGCCGCGAGTCGCACGACGAGGCGCGGTTGTCCCCGAGCATCAGGTACTCGCCTTTGGGAACCGTCTTCTCCGGGATCGTCTCCGAGTCGCGGCGGTCCGCCTTCACGTACGGCTCGTTCAGCCTCTCGCCGTTGATGTAGATGAAGCCGTTCTGCTCGCGCCAGCGGTCGCCGGGGAGGCCGATCAGCCGCTTGACGAACGTCTCGCCGCCCCCGCCCTGGCCGCCGCTCGAGCAGACGACCTCCGCCTCCGGGGGCGTCTTGAAGACGACGATCTCGAACCGCTTCGGATCGCGGAAGTGATAGATGAACCGATTCGCGAGCACGCGGTCGGAGAAGCGCGACTCGCAGCCGCTCCCGGGCCTGGCGCAATGCAGCGTCGGCTCCATCGAGGACGACGGGATCCGGTACGGGTTGACGACGTAGGCCTTGATCGCGAGCACGATCGCGACCGCGCCGAGAATCGTGATCGCCCAGTCGATGGCGATCCGCCACTGGCGCGGCAAGCCGTGCGTGAGGACGTCGATCGGGTTTCTCAAGAGGGTGTCCTGGCGCGGCTCTGCTCCCGCCGCCACTTCTCGATTCGCCCGTGGTCGCCGGAGAGGAGGACATCGGGAACCTGCCAGCCCCGGAACTCGGGCGGCCTCGTGTAGTGCGGGTACTCGAGCCCGCCGTCGAGCTCGGCGGAGAAGCTCTCCTCGAGGCCGGACTCCTCGCTTCCGAGCGCGCCCGGCAGGCGCCGCCCGATCGCGTCCAGGAGCACCATGGCCGGCAGGTCTCCGTTCGAGAGGACGTACGGCCCGATCGAGATCGAATCGGTCGCAAGGTGCTCGACGACCCGCTCGTCGAAGCCCTCGAACCGCGCGGAGAGGAGCGTCACGTGCTCTTCCCCGGTCAGCTCCTCGACCAGCTCCTGATCGAGCCGGCGGCCCTGCGGCGTCAGAGCGACCACCCGGTGCTCGGGACGTTCCCCGTAGGCCGCGTCGAGCGCGGCAGCGACGACGTCGACCCGCAGGACCATGCCTGCGCCGCCGCCGTAGGGATCGTCGTCGACCTGGCCCTTCCGAAGCGGCGTCGTGTCGCGGTAGTTGAGCAGCCGCAGGTCGAGCTCGGTGCCGAGGACGGCCGCGAGCGGACGCTGCTCGGTGAGCCAGGCGAACGCGTGAGGGACGAGCGTGAAGACATCGATGCGCAGAGCCGAAGGAGGTTAGCTACCCAGGCGTAAAGCCTGTTTGAACAACGATTCGACCTCCGGCGAGATCGACCTCCCGGATGCAGGCGTCGACGAGCGGCAGCGCGAGCTCGGTGTCGAGCTCGAGCACGTCGTTCGCCGGCCCCGACGAGACGTCCTGCACGCGTCCGAGCTTGCGGCCCGTCGTGTCCTCGACTTCGAGGCCGACGAGCTGGAACGTGTAGTACTCGCCTTCGCCCGGCTCCGGCAGGGCGTCGCGCTCGACCTCGATCGCGGCTCCTCTCGGAACGTCGCGATCGAGACGGATGACCGGCCGCCCGCCGGCGCGCTTCGATTCGACCACGCGCGCGGGCTTTCCCTCGACGAGGAGCGTGGCGCCTTCGGCGAAGCGCTCGGGATCGTCGCTTCCTTCCTCGACGACGAACGCGCCCTCGAGACCGTGCGGCTTGCCGACCTTGCCGACCCGGACTCTCACGCGAGGGACTCGAAGTGCGCGATCGCCTCGGCCCGCGAAGGTGGGGTACGGATGTTCTCGGCGACGAACGTCTCGGCCTCGGGCCAACCGGAATCGAGGATCTCCTCGGCCGCGCGATCGACGTCGAAGGGAGTCCGCCGGAACTCGACATCGTCCGAGACGAGCGCCCAGAACGCAGCCACGTCGTCCTCATAGGGCATCCCGATCGATCCCGCGTTCACCCAGCCGTCGCGCCGGAACTGCATATGTGTGTGGCCGGCGATGACGAGCCGCGCCTCGACCCCGGCCAGCGCCTGCTCGAAGCGGTCGGCCGGTGAGGCGTCGGTGAGGATCGGACGCATGTCGTCATGCGGCGCGGCGTGGCAGTAGAGGACCCGGTCGAGCTCGACGGTCAGAGGCCAGCCTTGCGCCCAGGCGATCGTCTCGGCGTCGAGCTTCGACCGAGTCCAGTCGTCGGGCTCGCGATCGCAGTTCCCACGGACGAAGTGCGCATCGACCGCTTGGATCACATCCGCGGTCTCGGCCGGCTGGGGACCGAGGAAGAGGTCACCGCCGAAGACGATCGCATCCACGTTTTCGCGCTCGACCTCGGCGAGGACGGCCTCGAGCGCGAGCCGGAAGCCGTGGACGTCGTACAGCGCGGCGACGCGCAAGCTATTCCAGGATTTCGAGCACTACGCGCCTGTGCGAGCGCGCGCCGCTCGCGCGGACGATCGCCCGCAGCGCCCGGGCGATCCGGCCCTGGCGGCCGATCACTTTCCCGACGTCCTCCTTCGCGACCTTGAGCTGGAGGACGGTCGCGCCCTCGCGCTCCACCTCCTCGACCTCGACCGCGTCGGGGTCGTCGACGAGTTGCCTTGCGAGGTGAGCGAGCAGCTCAGCCACCGACGTTGGCCTTCTTCAGAAGGCGCGCGACCGTGTTCGAAGGCGTCGCGCCCTTCGACAGCCACTCCTTGACCTTCTCCTCGTCGAAGTCGATCGTCGACGGATCGGTCTGCGGGTTGTAGCGGCCCACGATCTCGATGAACTTGCCGTCGCGCGGCGAGCGCGAGTCGGCCACGACCACCCGGTAGACCGGATTCTTCTTCGACCCGACTCGGGTCAGTCTCATGCGAACTGCCATCTATCTCCTCTGTTGTTGTTGCGCCTGCTGCAGGAGCTCCTGCGGAATCCCCGGCATCTTGCCCTTTTTCATCTGCTTCATCATCTTCTGCATTTGCTTTCGCGCGGAAAGCAGCTGGTTGACCTGCTGAATCGTCGTCCCGCTGCCGGCCGCGATCCGCTTGCGCCGTGACCCGTCGATCAGGTGCGGCATGCGCCGTTCCCTCGGCGTCATCGAGAGCACGATCGCCTCGACCTGACCCATCTGCTTCTCGTTGATGTCGAGCCCCTGGAGCTGCTTGCCCATCCCGGGGATCATCCCGAGCACGCCCTTCAGCGGGCCCATCCGGCGGAGCATCTTGTAGCTCGCGAGGAAGTCGTCGAACGTGAACTCGCCCGTGAGGAGCTGCTGCTCGAGACGCGCCTGCTCGTCCTCGTCCGCGGCCTGCTCGGCCTTCTCGATCAGCGTCAAGACGTCGCCCATCCCGAGGATGCGCGAGGCCATGCGATCTGGATGGAAGTACTCGAGCTGGTCGAGCTTCTCCCCGATCGAGGCCAGCTTGACCGGCTTCCCCGTGACCGCTTTCACGGAGAGCGCCGCGCCGCCGCGCGCGTCTCCGTCGAGCTTCGTGAGGATGACGCCGTCGAACGCCACGCGCTCGTGGAATGCCTCGGCGACCGAGACCGCCTCCTGGCCGGTCATCGCGTCGAGCACGAGCAGCACGTTCGTGGGCTTTGCGGCCTTGCGCACGGCGGCCAGCTCGTCCATCAGCTCCTCGTCGATGTGGAGGCGGCCTGCCGTGTCGAGGATGACGACGTCCTTGCCCTGCTTCCGCGCCTGCTCGATGCCTTCGGACACGGCACTGACGGGGTCAGAGGACGTGTAGACCGGGATCTGGAGCTCGCGGCCGAGCTGCTGGAGCTGGTCGACTGCGGCCGGGCGGGCGAGGTCGGCGGCGACGAGCGCCGGCGAGTGACCGTCCTTGCGCAGGAGGAGCGCGAGCTTGGCCGACGCGGTCGTCTTGCCCGAGCCCTGGAGCCCCGCGAGCAGGATCACGGTCGGCGGCTGGCCGGCGAATGCGAGCTTCGAGTCGCCGCTGCCCATGAGCGTCGTCAGCTCCTCGTGGACGATGCGAACGACCTCCTGGCCCGGCGTGAGGCTCTTCGTCACGTCCGCTCCGAGTGCCCGCTCACGAACGCGCGCGACGAACTCCTTGACGACGTTGAAGTTGACGTCCGCCTCGAGCAGCGCGAGGCGGATCTCGCGCATGGCGCGGGAGATCGAGTCCTCGTCGAGCTTGCCGCGGCCGCGGACGTCCGAAAGCGCGGCCTGGAGCCTGTCTGAAAGGGCGTCGAACACCGGCAGCCAGTGTACTCAGGGGCATCTTCGTGCCAGACTCAAAAGAGGACATGACCGCCTGTCCCCGCTGTGGCGAGGCCAACCCGGACCACGCCCGGTTCTGCCTCGCGTGTGGCTCCCCCCTCGGGCGCTCGACTGCGCGCGAGATGCGCAAGACGGTGACGATCGTCTTCACGGACGTCATCGACTCGACGCCCCTCGGCGAGCGGCTCGACGCGGAGACGTACCGGCGCGTCATCTCCCGCTACTTCATCGAGGTCAGCCGCGTCCTCGAGCACCACGGCGGGACGGTCGAGAAGTTCATCGGCGACGCGGTCATGGCCGCGTTCGGGATCCCGATCCTGCACGAGGACGATGCCCTCCGCGCGGTGCGGGCCGCCGCCGAGCTGCGCGAGGCGCTCGCCCAGCTGAACCAGGAGCTCCAGGTGCAGTACGGCCTGGAGCTCGGGATGCGCACCGGCATCAACACCGGCGAGGTCGTGGCGGGCGATCCGACCGAGGGCCACGCCTTCGCGACCGGCGAGGCGGTGGCGCTCGCCCAGCGCCTCGAAGCGGCGGCGAGCCCCGGCGAGATCCTGCTCGGCGAGACGACGCACAGGCTCGTCCGCGACGCCGTGCTCGTCGAGCCGCTCGAGCCCCTCGAGCTGAAGGGCCGGTCGCAGCCGGTAAACGCGTGGCGGCTCCTGGGAGTCGTCTCGGGGGCACCCGCGTACGCGCGCCGCCTCGACTCCCCGATGATCGGCCGTCAGGACGAGCTCGCCCGGCTACGGACGGCGTTCGAGGAGACGGTTCGAGACCATTCGTGCCGCCTCGTGACCGTCCTCGGCCCGGCGGGGATCGGGAAGTCGCGGCTCATGAACGAGCTCCTCGAGGACGTCCGCGGCGAGGCGCGCGTGCTCACCGGACGCTGCCTGCCCTACGGCGAGGGCATCACGTACTGGCCGCTCCGCGACCTCGTCCGGGACGCCGCACGCGAGCTTTCCCAGGATGCGATCGAAGAGCTCCTCCGGGGCGATCCGGACGCGGGTCGCATCGCCGCGCGCGTTGCCGGAGCGATCGGCCTGCGCGAAGCCTCCGCGTCGCCCGAGGACACGATGTGGGCGGTCCGCCGGCTGCTCGAGCACCTCGCGCGCGAACAGCCGCTCATCGTCGCCTTCGACGACCTCCAGTGGGCCGAGCCCACGTTCATCGACCTGATCGAGTACCTGTGCGGCTGGGCCCGCGACGCGCCGCTGCTCCTCGTTTGCCTCGCGCGTCCCGAGCTGCTCGACCGACATCCGGCCTGGATCGCGCGGGGAGAGGCGATCACGCTCGAGCCGCTCTCCGCGCTGCAAGCCGAAGAGCTCCTCGAGCATCTTCGGGGCGAGACCGAGGTCGGCGACGAGCTGCTGGCGAAGATCACGCGGGCGGCCGAGGGCAACCCGCTCTTCGTCGAGCAGATTCTGGCGATGCTGACGGAGAGCGGCACCGCCTCTGCCGACCTTGCGATTCCGCCCACGATCCACGCGCTCCTGGCGGCCCGCCTCGACCGCCTGTCGCCCGACGAACGGATCGTGATCGAACGCGCCTCCGTGATCGGCAAGGAGTTCTGGCGGAGCGCCATCGCGGAGCTCTCGCCGGGCCCGGAGCGGGACACCGTCGGAGCGAGCCTGATGACGCTTGCCCGGAAGGAGCTGATCGAGCCGTCGCAGTCGACCTTCTTCTCCGAGGACGCGTTCAAGTTCCGTCACATCCTCATCCGCGACGCTGCGTACCTCGGAATCTCGAAAGAGACGCGGGCGGAGCTCCACGAGCACTACGGGGACTGGCTCGACGAGAGCGCAGGCGACCGGGCGAAGGAGCTGGACGAGATCATCGGATACCACTTCGAGCAGGCGCACGGCTACCGCGAGGAGCTCGGGCCGGTCGGAGAGGGTGCAGCCGCCCTTGCAGCGCGTGCCGGTGAACGACTGACGGCAGCCGGGCGCCGCGCGGCGAGACGGGGCGACATCTCCGCCGCGGCGAGCCTGATCTCCCGTGCCGTGAAGCTTCTCCCGAGCGAGCATCCGAGCCGTGCCGAGCTCCTCACCGAGCTGGGCAGCGCGCTCATGCGCACCGGCGACTTCAGCCGGGCCAAGGAAGCCCTGGACGAGGCGGCCGAAGCCGCCGCTGCGACCGGCGACCGCCGGCTCGAGCTACGCACGAGGATCGAACAGGAATTCTGTCGCTCCTTCACGGAGCCCGAGGGCTCGGCGCTGGACGACTCCTCGGTCGCCGAGGCCACGATCCCGCTGCTCGAGGAGCTCGGTGACCATGCCGGGCTCGCGAAGGCCTGGTGGCTGAAGAGCGAGCCCGACGTCAACTCGTGCAGGTGGGGCGCCCGCGCGGAGGCGCTGGAACGCGCGCTCGAGCATTCTCGGCGGGCAGGTGACAGGGCGGAGATCGCGACGATGACGTTCCTCCACGTCCAGGCGCTCTACCTCGGGCCTACTCCCGTCCCGGAGGCGACCGAGCAGTGCCGCCGCTATCTCGCCGAGTACCCGGACGACCGGCTGCTCGAAGCGTCCGTGAGCGCTGTGCTCGCGGGCTTGCGGGCGATGGAGGGTGAGTTCGACGAGGCCCGGACCATGTTCGGCGCGGCGCGCGACGTCCACGAGGAGCTCGGTCGCCGCTTCCGCCTGGCCACGTTGCTTTCCCTGCTCGCGGCCGAGATCGAGCAGCTGGCCGGCCGTCCGGAGGACGCCGTCTCGATCCTGCGCTCGGCCTACGACACGGTGCACGAGATGGGCGCCATGAGCGCGACGGCGACGATGGCGGGCTTCCTGGCCGACGCGCTCGCGCTCGACGGAAAGATCGAGGAGGCAGCCGAGGTCTCCAGGTTCGCCGAAGAGCACGCGCCCGTCAGCGACCTCGTGACGCAGGTGCTTTGGCGAACCGCGAGAGCTCGCGCGGATGCCGACGGAGATGCCCTGGCGCGCGAGGCCGTCGAGATCGCGCGCGGCACCGATTATCCCGAGATCCAGGGCCGCGCTCTTCTCTGCCTGGCCGACGCGATCGGCCCGGGGGCGGAGCAGTCGTCGCTGCTCGTCGAGGCGCGAGCGGTCTACGAGTCGAAAGGCAACGTCGCGGCGGCGGCGCGTCTACCGGCCGAGTCGCCGGCACCGTCGTAGGATCGCCGAGACAGAAAGGAGCACCAGCATGTCGATGCAGCCAGACGAGACGTTCGAGGGCCGATCGGAAGCAGGGTTCAGCTTCGCGACGAGGGACGCTGTCGAGGCCTACGAGAAGAAGCACGGGCCGCCGTCAGCGAAAGGCGAAACGCTGAGGCTGCGGGTCGTGGACCTGTACGTCGAGTTCGAGAACCCGGTCCGCGACTACATCGTCGTCCTCGGGCCACCACCCGGCGCCTGATGACCCACCTTGAACAGCCACCTCCGCCCCAGCCGGAGCCGCCGCCCCAGCCCGAGCCGCCCGATCCGGAGCCTCAGGTCCCGGACGAGCCGCCGACCGGCCCCGACTTGCCACCGACGCCCGTCTAGACTCCGCCGCCCGGAAAACGACGAAGGGAGCGGGGAGACATGGCAGCTGTCGCAAAGGTCGTTCGGATCATCGGCTCGTCGCCTGAGAGCTGGGCGAAGGCGGGGGACGCGGCCGTCCAGGAGGCGTCCAAGACGGTGCGTGGAATCAGCGGAGCGCACGTCGTCGCCATGAGCGCACAGGTCGAGGACGGCAAGATCAGCGAGTTCCGGACGACCGTCGACATCGCGTTCGGGGTCGAGAGCTAGTCGGTCAGTAGCGCTTCGGCGAACTGGCGGGGATTGAATGGCCGCAGGTCCTCGATCCCCTCGCCGACGCCCACGAGCTTGACGGGCAGGCCGAGCTCGTGGGCGATCGCGAGCGCGACGCCGCCTTTCGCCGAGCCGTCGAGCTTCGTCAGCGCCACGCCGGTCACGGCGACCGCCTCGCCGAAGAGCTGTGCCTGCCGGACGCCGTTCTGGCCGGTGGTCGCGTCGACGACGAGGAGCGTCTCGTGTGGCGCGCCCTCGAGCCGGTTCTCGATCACGCGGCGGATCTTGGCCAGCTCCTCCATCAGGTTCGTCTGCGTATGCAGCCGCCCGGCCGTGTCGACGACGACCACGTCCTTCCCACGGGCCGAGGCCGCCTCGATCGCGTCGTAGGCGACCGCTGCCGGGTCGCCGCCACGCTCCGAGCCGACGAAGTCCGCGTCAGCCCGCTGAGCCCAGATCTCGAGCTGCTCCTCGGCGGCGGCGCGGAACGTGTCGGCCGCGCCGACGATCACGGAGCGGCCGTGCTCGTTCAGGTGGTACGCGAGCTTGCCGATCGTCGTCGTCTTGCCCGTGCCGTTGACGCCGACGACGAGCAGCACGCTCGGCTTGTCGGCGACGGCGAGCTTCCCCGGCTCGCCGAGCATGGCCGAAGCCTCCTCGACGAGCGCCCCGGTCAGGTCACCGACCTCGCCGCGCGCCTCCAGCCGCTGCACGAGCTCCGCCGTGGCGGGCACGCCCACGTCTGCCGCGATCAACGCCTCCTCGAGCCGCTCCCAGGCCTGGTCGTCGGCCGGGTCGAAGGCGGCTGCGGCGAGCTGTCCCGTGAGCGCGCGACGGCTCTTGCCGAGGGAGTCGCGCAGCCGGCCGAAGAAGCCGGCCTCGGCCGCCTGTTCGTCGACACGCTCTTCGTCCCCGAGCAGGGCGCTCCAGGTCGTCATCGCGACGAGAGGCTACGCGGCGACGGCTTCGCGCGGGAGGCGGCGCGACACGATCTGCGACACGCCGTCGGCGGCCATCGTCACGCCGTACAGGACGTCCGCCGCTTCCATCGTCTTCTTCTGGTGCGTGATCACGATGAACTGCGCCTCCTCCGAGTAGCGGCGCAGGAGCGTGACGAAGCGGCCGATGTTCGCGTCGTCGAGCGCGGCCTCGACCTCGTCCAGGAGGTAGAACGGATGCGGTCGCGCCAGGAAGAGCGCGAACAGGAACGAGATCGCGCCCAGCGCCTTCTCGCCGCCTGACAGAAGCGAGAGGCGCGTCACCTTCTTGCCGGCCGGGCGTAGCTCGATCTCGATGCCCGGCTCGGTGTCCTCGTCCTCGCCTTCGAGCTCGGGCTCGGTCAGCCGCAGCCGTCCCTCGCCGCCCGGGAAGAGCGTGGACGCGACCTCCTGGAAGTGGTCGCGGACCGCCGCGAAGGTCTGCTCGAACCGCTGCTCGACGGTCTCGGTCAGCTCGTCGCGCAGGTCGGCGAGCTCCTTCAGGCTGGCTTCGAGGTCGGCGCGCTGCTCGCGGAGCTCGGTCAGGCGCTCCTTCTCGCGCTCGTACTCCTCCTTGGCGAGCGGGTTGACGCTGCCGAGCGCTTCACGGCGGCGCTCGAGGCGTGTGAGCTTCTCGGCGAGCTCGTCGGGATCGTCGCCCTCGGCCGGCTCCGCGCCGGCCTCGGCCATCCGCCGCTCCAGCTCCTTCGCCTCGGCCGCGAGGGTCGCGAGCTCGACGTCGATACCCGACACTCGCTCGCCCGCCTCGGAAGCGGCACGCCGAAGCTCCGCCTCCTTCGCTCCCAGCTCGCGCAGCTCCTCGCCGAGCTCCCGCGCCCGCTGGCCGCGAGCGTCCGCGCGGGCGTCGAGGCTCGGCTCGAAGCGGCCCGCGGCCTTGAGCGCCTCGGCGAGCGAGGCGGCCAGCGTCTCAGCGAGCTCGGCGGGACGCGTGTCGCGGGCCGGCGCCTGAGCCGTCGCATGCTCCGCCGCAGCCTCCAGCTCGGCGATCTCGGCCTCGAGCGCGCGGCGGCGGGCCTCGAGCTCGAGCAGCACCGCCTCTGCGGCCTCGCCCGCGTACCACAGCTCGCCGCGAGCCGGGTCGAACGCGAATCCTTCACGCGTGACGGAGAGCTCTGTGGCCTGGAGCAGCTGATCCTTCTCGACGATCGCCGCGTCCGGCGTCGCGCCGTCGATCACGACGCCGAGGTTCCCGAGCCCGGCCGCCCGCGCCTGCTCCATCAGCTCGAGCGCCTGCTGTGCGTCCTCCGCGACGACAGCGGCCGCGCGCCAGCCGAGCGCCGCAGCGACGGCGCGCTCGTCACCGTCGTCGACGTCCAGCGACGACAGGACCAGCTTTTGCCCACGCTCGACGAGCGCCCGCGCCGCGGGAGGCAGCCCTTCCAGCTCGGCCAGCGCCCGCTCGAGCGCGCCGAGGCGTTCGCGTCCGAGCCGCGCTTCCTCGAGCAGTCGCTCCCGCTCGGCCGACCGCACCGGAGGCGGGTCGGCGCGCAGCCGACCGGCCAGCATCTCCGCGCTCTCGCGCCGGTGCTCGAGCCGTTCGGTCGCGCTCTTCAGCCGGTACAGGGAAGCGGTCGCCTCCTCGCGCCCGCCCGCCGCGCCGACGAGCTCGCCCTCGACGCGGTCGCGTTCCGAGAGCAAGGCCTCGAGCTCCTTCGCCGTGCGCTTCCGAGCGAGCGCCGCGGCCTCCTTCCGTTCCTCGGCCTGGCCGCGGCCGTCCTCGACGCCTGCCAGCTCGAGCTGCGCGATCCGCGCGCGCACCGCGCCGATCTCACCGCGCAGCTTC
>DATBGG010000122.1:0-11873 GCA_036558065.1 Gaiellaceae bacterium
GATTCCGCGGGTCGGTCACCCGG
The DNA here is from genome assembly GCA_036558065.1 of Gaiellaceae bacterium. Lineage (GTDB taxonomy): Bacteria > Actinomycetota > Thermoleophilia > Gaiellales > Gaiellaceae > VAXT01. Next base: position 24 of record DATBGG010000122.1, read on the forward strand.
TCGAGACACACGAGCAACGGGCTCGGCTGCTTCGCGAGCTCGTACGCGTCGGCGTAGCGGTACGGCTCGACACGCGCGACGACGCCCTGGTGATCCCGCGTGCCGACCGCCTCGCTCAGCTCACGGTCCGCCTTGACGTGCACACGGGGGCCGCCGTTCTCGCTCAGCCACGGCTCCGCGCCGAGCGCCCGCTCGGTCGCCCACAGCTCGAGCACCTCGCGTGGGCCCCGCAAGGCTTCGCGGACTGCTCGCCTGCCGTAGATCTGATCCGGAGTCACGACCTGGGCACGAGCCGGTAGCCGGAGTCGCCCGCGACGTCGCGCACCTCCCACCCGGCCGCCTCGATCTCGTCGCGCAAGCGATCAGCCTCGCCGAAGTCGCCGGCCGCACGCGCGTCGGCCCGCCTGCGCGCAAGCTCGTCGAGGTCTCCGGGTGCTTCCTGCTGGTCGGCGAGCGAACCGAGCCCGAACAGCGCGAGACCGCGCTGGAGGAGATCGTGGTCGCGCCACTCGTGCAGGACCGCGAGCGCCTCGGGCGTGTTGAAGTCGTCGTCGAGCGCGGCGGCGAGGTCGGCCCACGAGCCTTCGGGCGCCGACGGGTTCCGGAAGACCTCGCGGAAGCGATCGGCGCGCGCCTTGGCGGCCGCCAGCGTCTCGTCCGTGTAGTCCATGGGCTTCCGCCAGTGCGCGCCCAGGAAGAGCATCAGGATCGTCTCACGGCCCCACTCGTCGAGCGCGTCGCGCAGCGTGACCAGGTTCCCGAGCGACTTCGACATCTTCTCGCCGGCGAATCGCAGCATTCCGTTGTGCATCCAGTGCCGCGCGAACTCGCGACCGGCGCCGCGAGACTGGGCGATCTCGTTCTCGTGATGCGGGAAGACGAGGTCGAGGCCGCCCCCGTGGATCTCGAACACGGGCCCGAGGTGCTTCTCGGCCATCGCCGAGCACTCGATGTGCCAGCCCGGCCGTCCGGGGCCCCAGGGCGACTCCCACGACGTGTCCTCGCCCTCCTTGTGCGCCTTCCAGAGCGCAAAGTCGCGCGGGCTCTCCTTGAGCGAGCTTTGCTCCTCTTCCTCCGACGGGTTTCGGACAGAGTCTTCGTCGAGCCGACCGGAGAGGACGCCGTACTCCGGATACCGGTCGACGCGGTAGTACACGTCTCCGCCGGCCGGGTAGGCGAGGTCGCGCTCGACCAGCTCGCCGATCAGCGCGACGATCTCCGGGATCGTCTCCGTCGCCTTCGGCTCGTGATCGGGACGGCCGAGCCCGAGGTCGCCGGTGTCGTCGATGTACCACTGCGACGCGTCGGCGGCGAGGCGGGCGCTGTCTCCGGGGGCTGCCGCGTAGATCTTGTCGTTGATGTCCGTGATGTTCTCGACGAGCGTCACGTCGTAACCCTGCTCCTCGAGCCAGCGCCTGAGCCACATCGAGACGATGAACGGCCGCGCGTTCCCGACGTGGATCCGCTGGTAGACGGTCGGGCCGCAGAAGTACATGCGGATCGGGCCGGGCGGCGGCGGCAGGTCGTCGAGCTTGCGCGTGGCGGTGTTATAGAGCCGCATCGATCCGTCTCAGTGTCTCTTCTCGGGGCAGCGCCGCGAGGATCGACCAGAGCTCCGGGCCCCGCTCGCGACCCGTGAGCGCGAGCCGCAGCGCGCGCAGGTCGCCGCCGACGGCCTTCAGCTCGCGGACGACGTCCTTGGCGCCGGCTCCGTTCGTGTTCAGCTCCCTGAAGCGCTCGAGCGTCGGGCGTGCCTCCTCGCCGAGCGAGACGGGCTCCGGCTCGAGCACGTGCTTCGAGTACTCGTGCGCCTCGTTCAGGTCGCGCGCTCCCCTCAGTGCGGGCACGACCTCGACCGGCGCGTCGGCCGCGGCCGCGAGCTCGTCGTCGCTCATCGCCGCGATCGCCTCGATCGCGAGGCGCCGAAGGCGCGGGACGTCGTAGTGGACATCGTGCTTGGGGATCCCCAGCTCGTCCAGATAGCGACGCACGGCCCCGGCAGGAATCCCCGCGTCCCGCAGCGACGCGACCGTCGCGCCGAACTCGCGCTTCGAAAGCTTGCGACCGTCCTCGCCGAGGATCAGCCCGTGGTGGATGTACTCCGGCGGTTTCGCGCCGAGGGCCTCGGTCAGCTCCCGGTGCAGCTGCTCGTTCGGGCGGTGGTCGTTTCCGCGGATGACGTGCGTGATCCCGAACTCGACGTCGTCGACGACGCTTGCGAGGTGGTAGGTGGCGCTGCCGTCCTCGCGCAGGAGCGTGATCCGGCCGAAACGGTCGCCGCCCAGTCGCTCGGCTGCCGCGCGATACGACTCCTGGCGCTCGCTCTGGCGCACGGGCCCTTCGTTCCAGCCGACCCGGAGCCACTCGAGGTCGCGCAGGATCTCCTCCTCGCCTCCGGGCACGTTCCGCGCCGCGTCCGTGTCGTCGATGCGCAGGAGGAACCAGTCGCCGAAGTCGCGGTTGGCGACCGCGCTGAGTGCGTTCCCGACGTGCAGTGAGCCGGTCGGGCTCGGTGCAAAACGAACCCGCTTCATAGAACTGAATCTATAGGTGAGTGGACACAGAAGAGGGCCCCCGGCTGCGCGGGGGCCCGTCTCGCACCGCGGTTTACGTAAGCTCGTCTTGTGAGGATCGGCGTCTTCGGAACTGGAGTCGTAGGCCGGACGATCGCCGGAAAGTTGCGCGAGCTCGGGCACGACGTGCTGGTCGGGTCGCGCACGGCGGGCGAGGACGCGGTGACGTTCGCGGAGGCCGCCGGTCACGGCGAGTTGGTCTTCAACTGCACCAACGGAAACGCGTCGCTCGACGCCTTGCAGGCGGCGGGAGAGGAGAACCTCGCCGGGAAGGTGCTCGTTGACGTCTCCAACGCCCTCGACGTCTCGCAGGGGATGCCCCCGATTCCCGGCGTCTCGCTGAGCGACAGCCTCGGTGAGCAGATTCAGCGCGCATTTCCGGATGCGAAGGTCGTCAAGGCGCTGAACACCGTGACCGCCGGCGTGATGGTCGACCCGAGCAGCGTGTCCGGCGAGCACGACCTCTTCATGAGCGGAAACGACACGGATGCCAAGGCTCGCGTCGCCGAGCTGCTGCAGAGCTTCGGCTGGCCGGAGGAGCGCATCGTCGACCTGGGCGACATCACCGGAGCCCGGGCGCAGGAGCTCTACCTCGCCCTCTGGGTGCGGCTGATGGGCACGCTCGGCGGTCCGACGTTCAACGTCCACGTCGCCCGCTAGATCGCGCCGTTTTCTTACAAGAGTCCTAACTCGGCCAGAAATAAGCTTTTCGTACGGGGGCGCCGGGAAACCTGGGCGGGTCCAAACAGAAGGAGGACCCATGAAGCAAGTTGCAACCCTCGTCGTCACCGGGCTCGTGCTGGCGCTCGCCGTCACACAGAGCGCTGCGACGAAGAACCCGCGGGGGCACCACCATCACCGCGGCGGCCAGCATGCCGTGTTCGTCCAGACGAACGAGCCGAGCGGCAACCACATCGTCGTCTTCGACCGTGCCGCGAACGGCCAGCTCTCCCAGGCCGGCACGTACGCGACCGGCGGGAACGGCGGGGTCGCCGCGCCTGGGGACGAGTCCGACCGCCTCGCCTCGCAGGGCTCGCTCGTCTACGACTGGCGCCATTCGCTCCTGCTCGCGGTCAACGCGGGCAGCGACACGGTCTCGACGTTCAAGGTCCGCGGCGACCGGCTGAGGCTGACCGGCGTCGTTCCGTCCGGAGGCGGGTTCCCGGCGAGCGTCGCCGTCTCGGGGAATCTCGTCTATGTCCTGAACGCGGGCGGCCCGGGGACGCTGCAGGGGTTCGTCATTCGCGGGCACAGGCTTCGTGAGCTCAGCGGCTCGTCGCGTTCGCTCGGGCTCTCGAACACGGATCCGCCGAACTTCCTGATGTCCCCCGGCCAGGTCGGGTTCACGCCTGACGGCGGGAAGCTGATCGTCACGACGAAGGCGAGCGGGAGCAACATCGTCGTCTTCCGCGTCCAGCACGACGGGCGGCTCTCGAGCCCGGTCGTGAACGCGTCGGCGACGCCAGTCCCGTTCGCGTTCACCTTCGACCCGGCCCGCAGGCTGGTCTCGGGCGAAGCGCTGCAGAGCTTCGTCACGACGTACCGGATCAACGGGAACGGCACGCTCGCCAACCCGCAGTCCGCGACCGACGGGCAGATGGCGCTGTGCTGGATCGTGCACGCCCGCGGCTACTACTACGTGGCCAATACCGCGAGCAACACCCTGAGCAGCTACCTCGTCTCGCGTAGCGGTCAGCCGTCGCTGATCGACGCGGTCGCCGCCACGACCGAGCCAGGCCCGATCGACCTCGTTGCATCCGGCCATTACCTCTACGGCCAGACCGGGCTCGGCGGCACCGTGGACGAGTACAGAGTCCACCGTGACGGAACGCTGGAGAAGATCGGGGTCGTGACCGGTCTCCCAGTCGGCCAAGAAGGCATAGCCGCCAACTAAGACCGCCAACCAAAGAGCCCCAACGGCGGGCCCCGGCGTAAGCCCGGGGCCCGCCCCTATGTCCACTCACTCATTCCGCGTGTACCCGCCCACGACTGTGTCCGCTTATACGCTCGAGCAGTGGAGACCAAGCTCCTACGCTGGTTCAACGCCAACGGCCGAGATTTGCCCTGGCGGACGACCCGAGACCCGTACGCAATCCTCGTCTCGGAGGTCATGCTTCAACAGACGCAGGTCGCACGAGTCGTACCGCGCTATGTCGCCTGGCTCGACCGCTGGCCGACGGTCGAAGCGCTCGCCAACACATCCGTCGCCGATGTGATCCGCGAATGGCAAGGCCTCGGCTACAACCGCCGCGCGGTGAACCTCCATCGAGCCGCGCGCGTAGTCGCCGCCCAGGGCTGGCCCGACGACCTGACGGAGCTGCCGGGCGTCGGTCGCTACACCGCCGACGCCGTGGCCCGGTTCGCGCTCGACCGGCAGGTCCTGCCGGTCGACACGAACGTGCGCCGAGTGCTCGAACGGACGGGCGGAGACTTCGGTCCCGCCTCGGCTCATGCGCTCATGGACCTGGGCGCGACCGTCTGCCTGGCTCGCATTCCCCGCTGCGAGGCCTGTCCGCTCGCCGAATGCCCGTCGCGCGGGACACGCTACGAGCCACTGCGCAAGCAAGGCCGTTTCGAAGGCTCGTTCCGCCAAAGAAGGGCGAACGCACTACGTCTTGTCACCGAAGCTCCACGCCCCAGGGAATCCCTGGAGCCCCGCGTCGTCGACGCCCTCGCGCGCGACGGTCTCGTCGAGCTTCGGGACGGTCTGGTCAGCCTTCCGGAATAAGTCAGTGGACACACAAGAGAGGCCCCGGCCGGCGCGGAGGCCTGTTTCTGCGACCAGTTGGTTGAGTTCAGAATCTCTTAAAGCCAAAAGGGGAACGATTCACGCATGACCACCACGGTTCTCGTCGTCGACGACGAGCCGACGATTCGCGAGATCGTCGTCAAGTACCTGGCTCGGGACGGATACCGCACGCTCGAGGCGGCCGACGGCGATCGCGCGCGCACTCTGGTCGAGGCGGAGAAGCCCGACCTCGTCGTCCTCGACGTGATGCTGCCGGGGACGGACGGCCTCGATCTCTGCCGCTGGATCCGCTCCGGCTCCCAGCTACCCGTGATCATGCTGACGGCTCGGGGTGAGGAGTCCGACCGCATCATCGGGCTCGAGCTCGGCGCGGACGACTACGTGACGAAGCCGTTCTCGCCGCGCGAGCTGGCGGCGCGCGTCCGGACGGTCCTGCGACGCGCAGAGACTGTCGGAACCGGCGAGGAGCGACTCGCCTTCGACGGGCTCGTGATCGACTCCGCGACGCGCGAAGTGACCAAGGAAGGCGCGTCGCTTCGCCTGACCGCACGCGAGTTCGAGCTGCTCTGGTTCCTGGCCAGCCATCCGGAGCGCGTGTTCTCGAGAGAGCAGCTGATGCGACGCGTCTGGGGCTACTCGGCCGCGCTCGACACGGGCACCGTGACCGTCCACGTGCGTCGCCTGCGCGAGAAGATCGAGGACGAGCCCTCGCGACCACGGCACCTCGAGACGGTCTGGGGCGTCGGCTACCGGTTCACGCCATGATCGAGCTCGCCGTCCTGGTCTCGGTGGTGACCCTCGTGGTCGGGCTCGCGGTCGCGCTCGCGCTGCGCCGTCTTCCGACCGTGCGGCTCCAGCTCGTCGGGCTCGCGCTCGTCGCGGTCCTGCTCCCGCTGTCGGTCGTGCTCTTCTCGGGCTGGGTCATGTTCCACATGGGCGACGACGTGAAGATCCTGGCGGTGACCGCCGCCTCCGCATCGACCGCCGTGATCGCCGGCCTGCTCGTCGCCCGTCCGATCGCCGAGGAGATCGCCGGGCTGCGACGGGCGTCGTCGAGCCTCGCAGCGGGTGAGCTCGGCGCCCGCGCCCCCGAGCAAGGGCCTGCCGAGCTCGCCGAGCTGGCGCGCTCGTTCAACGAGATGGCCGAGAACCTGTCGAAGCTGTTCGATGCCCGCCGTGAGCTGGTCGCGTGGGCGAGCCACGATCTGCGGACGCCGATCGCTTCCCTCCAGGCGATGCTCGAAGCGGTGGAGGACGGCCTGGCCGAGCCGGATCACTACCTCCCGGCCATGTCGGAGCAGGTGCGGGCTCTCGCTCGGCTCGTCGAGGACCTCTTCGAGCTGGCGCGGATCGACGCGGGCGCTCTGACGCTCCAGCTGCGCGAGGCGGAGATCGTGAGCCTGATCGAGGGCTGTGTTCGCGGGCTCCAGGCGGAAGCGCGGTCGCGGAACGTCGCGGTGGAGGCGCACGTCGCCGACGGAGTCTGGGCGCGGTGCGCCCCGGAGCAAGTGGAGCGTGTGCTCTACAACCTGCTCACGAACGCTGTGCGGCATACGCCTCCCGACGGGTCGGTCGCGGTTCGCGTACGAACGGACCCGGAAGAGGTGCTCGTGATGGTCGAGGACTCAGGTGACGGAATCGGACCGGAGGCGGCCGCGCGGATGTTCGAACGCTTCTGGCGGGAGGACCAGGCTCGGCGGAGCGGTAACGGCGCCGGGCTCGGTCTCGCGATCGCGCGCGGGCTCGTCGAGGCCCACGGTGGGCGGATCTGGGCCGAACATCGCCCTGAAGGCGGCACCCGGGTCAGCTTCACCCTGCCTGCCCTGGCCTAGGGGTGCACCATCCAGACGTTCGGCTCGATGTAGAGCCCTTCGTCGCGCTCGCGGTCGATCTCGACCGGAGCGAGCGCGCCCGGCACGACGTACGTGCCGCTTTCCGGGAACGCCATCCCGGCCCACTCCTCCCACTCCGAGACCGTCCCCGGAATCCGCATCGACTCGCTCGCGACCTTGACGATCGGGGCGCCCAGCCGCTCGTGGGTGCGGAGCCACGGATCGAGGTGCGTGCCGTCTGCGCGGCGCCACGTGACGTATCGCTCCATGGGCACGAGCGGGTAGCGATGCTTGAGGTTCGGACGGACCGGAGCGATCAGCCTGTCGAGCCCGTGGTTCCGGCCGATCTCGGCCATCCGCTCGATCATGCGGCTGCTGAGCCCTTGCGCTCGTGCCTCCGGGGCGATCACGATCTGCAGCGCGCAGAGGACGTTCGGCTTCGGCGCACCGTCCGCGAACCGCGCTTCGACGATCGAGTCCACGCCGCCGGCGGGCAGGGTCGCGCCTTCGCCGTCCCAGACCGCGGGTATCGCGTTTCCCGCGCCGACGACTTGCTCGCGCTGGTCGTCCCAGACGTAGAACTGAAACTCGGCGTCCTCCTCGATCACGCGTCCGAAGAGCCGTTCGAGCACGGGGTCGTGGTACATGAACTCGGGCCAGATCCCGGCCTGGAGGCTCTCGATATGCGGTTGCGAGCCGGTGCGCTCGGCTCGCGTCGGGAACTCGAGTGCCACTTCAGTCGGAGCGTTTCAGAAGCGCCACCGCCTGGGCGGCGAGGCCCTCGCCCCGCCCTGTGAAGCCGAGCTCGTCGGTCGTGGTCGCGCGCACCGTCACGCGATCGATGTCGACGCCCATCGCGCCGGCGAGGCGAGCGCCCATCGCGACCCGCACATCGGCGATGCGCGGCCGCTCCCCGATCAGGACGCAGTCCGCGTTGACGAGCTCGAATCCGCCCATCCGGACGACCTCGTAGCTCCGTTGCAGAAGCCGGATCGAGGACGCGTCGAGCCACTGCGGGTCCGCGGAGGGGAAGAGCTCGCCGATGTCGCCCTTGCCGGCGGCGCCCAGGATCGCATCGATCAGCGCGTGCGCGATCACGTCACCGTCGGAATGCCCCGCCAGGCCGGGCTCGCCCGGAAAGTCGACCCCCGCGAGCACGAGCGGGATGCCCTCGGCGAACTTGTGCGCGTCGACGCCGAGGCCGATCCGGAGGTCGCTCATCCCAACGGCTCCTGGCGGCGCTCACGGCGATCGAAGACCGTGATCGTCTCGTAGCCGCCCGCGCGGGCGTGCTCGACGGCCCGGTCGAGGTCGCGGCCGACGTTCTGTGGAATGTGCGCGTCGGAGGCGAGCGTGATCGGGATCTTCCGGGCACGCGCCGCTTCGAGGAAGGCGGGGCTCGGATAGAGCTTCCCGTGCGGCTTGTGCAGACCCGCGCTCGAGACCTCGATCGCTACGCCGTCGAGGGAGCGCGCCACGGCGTCCCAATCCCAGTCGATCTCGTCGCCGTGGAACTTGACGAGGTCGGGATGCGCGAGCGAGTCGAAGAGGCCGGTCCTCGCAGCCGTCCCGAGCGTGTCGTAGTAGCGGCGCCAGGCGGCCTCGGCGCCGACCGACTCGACCAGGCTCGGCCGCGCATCGATCCCGAGCCCGTCGAGAAAGTGGATCGACCCGAGCACGTAGTCCCACGGGTACGGCGCCAGCGCCTCGGCGGTCTCCTCTTCGCGGCCGGGCTCATAGTCGACCTCGATTCCGAGCTTGACGGGATGGCCGCGCCGCTTCGCCTCCACGACCGCGTCCACGTACGGCTCGATGTCGTAGACGCAGCGCTCGACGTGGTACGGCATCGACCACAGCCGACGGGTCTGCTCGAAGTAGTAGACGTGCTCCGTGAACCCGATCTCGTCGATCCCGCGTTCCGCGGCTCGCTCCACGTACGGCTCGACTGCGTCGGCGGTGTGCTCGATCGACTCGTCCGGCGCGCGGAGGTGCATGTGGTAGTCGACGATCACAGCCACGCCGCGATGAGCTGGAGATCGGCCGGGGTCGTCACTTTCAGGAGCCGCGGGTCACCTTCGACGACTCGCACGCGGCCGCCGCGCGCCTCGACGAGAGTCGCGCAGTCGGGCGCGGCCGAGACGTCCCCGGCCAGTGCCTCGCGCAGGACGGGCGCCATGAACGCCTGCGGCGTCTGGACCGTGACGAGCCCTTCGCGGGCGAGTGTCTCGACGACGGCATCTCCGTCGACCCGCTTCACTGCGTCCGGCACGGGCAGAGCTGGCACCGCAGCATCCCAGCCGTCCGCGAGCGCGCTCACGACGCGCTCGATGACCTCGTCGTCGACGAGCGGGCGGGCCGCGTCGTGGACGAGCACGACGGTCGCCTCCTCCGGCACCTCGGTCAACGCAGCGAGCACCGACTCACTCCGTGTCTCGCCGCCGGTCACGGTCCCGGCAACCTTGCCGGCGGCGACCTCCTCGGCGACCAGGATGCACGGCTCCTCCCACTCGGCCGGCGCCGCGACGACGATCCCGTCGATCCGGGCGGACGCCTCGAGCCGTTCGAGGCTCTCCGCGAGCAGCGGCCGGCCGTTCAGCGGCGCAAACGCCTTGGGCCGGTCCAGCCCGAGTCGGTCACCGCGTCCCGCTGCGGCGAGGATCGCCCAGACGGACATGGTCGGACCCTAGGCTTTTGCGGCGACCTTCGCGCGGGACTTCTTCGTCCCGACGCCGGCGAGGATGTCGTCGAGCCATTCGGCGGCCTCTTCCTCGTCCATGCCCTTCGCGTACATGAGCTCGGAGACGAGGATCTTCTTCGCCTTGACGAACATCTGCTTCTCGCCTGTCGAGAGGCCCTTCTCGTGGTCGCGCAGCGAGAGGTTCCGAACGACCTCTGCGAGCTCGAAGATATCGCCGGTCTTCATCTTGTCGCGGTTGTGCTTGAAGCGCCGGTTCCAGTTCTTCGGCATCGTCGTGCCGCTGCCACGCAGTGCCTTGAGCACCTGCTCGACGGTGTTCTCGTCGATGACTTTCCGGAGGCCGACTCGGTCGGCGTTCTCGGTCGGTACCTGCACGGTCATGTCGTTGTGCAGGATCTGAATCTGAAGGTATTCGCGCTCCTCGCCGAGCACCGTTCGCTTCTCTTTCTTGACCACAGTGCCCGCGCCGTGGTGCGGATACACGACCTTATCGCCGACTTTGTACAAGCCCGACCTCCCCGTCCGTCTGGTTTACAACAAGCCGCCGGCGGGTGGACATCCGCCGGCGAACAGATTCCAGAATATCAAAAGTTGCTGGAAAAGGCCACTTTTTCGACCTCCGGACCGAAAAAAGCCTGCTCAGAGCAACTCTAGGCGGCGGTCGATTCGGCCTTCGCGAGCGCAGCCGAGACCGCCTTGCGCAGGCTTTCGGCCTCGACGAGCCGGACGTTCGCCCTGGCCTCTGTGCCTTTCGGCACGATGACCGAGGCGAGCCCGAGCTTCGCGCACTCCTGCGCGCGCCGCTCGGCCTGGGTCGCCGGGCGAAGCCTCCCGGTCAGGCCGACCTCGCCGAACGACGCGGTCGACGGGACGAGCGGTGTGCCCTTGGCCGCCGAGGCGATGGCGAGCGCGATCGCGAGGTCGGCCCCCGGCTCGTCGATGCGCACTCCTCCGGCCACGTTGACGAACACGTCGGCCTGGCCCAGCGAGAGCCCTGCGTGGCGGGAGAGAACAGCCACGATCATCGCCAGCCGCTTCGGGTCGACGCCGGTGCCGACACGCCGCGGCATCGCCAGGTCGGTCTGCGAGACGAGCGCCTGGATCTCGAGCAGGATCGGTCGAGTCCCCTCGAGCGCGCACGCGACGGCCGCACCGACCTCGCCGTCGCTCTGGCCGAAGACGGCCGACGGGTCGGGCACGCCCTGAAGCCCGGAACCGGTCATCTCGAAGACCCCGAGCTCGTTGGTCGAGCCGAACCGGTTCTTCGCGGCGCGCAGCACGCGATGCGCGTGGTAGCGGTCGCCTTCGAACTGGAGCACGCAGTCGACGAGGTGCTCGAGCACGCGTGGGCCGGCGACCGATCCGTCCTTCGTGACATGGCCGACCAGGAAGAGCGCGACTCCCGCCTCCTTGCCGACTCGCAAGAGCCTTGCCGCAGCTTCCCGCACCTGGGCGACCGACCCCGGCGCCGAGCCGATCTCCGCCGAGTAGAGCGTCTGGATCGAGTCGATCACGCAGACGTCGGGCCGCTCGCTCTCGAGCGTGGCGCACACCGCGTCGAGGTTCGTCTCGGCCAGGATCTCGACCCGCTCGGCTCCACCGAGCCGCGCCGCACGCAACTTCACCTGCGCGGTCGACTCCTCGCCGGTGACGAGCAGCGCACGCCGCTTCCTCGAGATCGAGGCGAGCGCCGTGAGCAGCAGCGTCGACTTCCCCACTCCGGGCTCGCCGCCGACGAGGACGAGCGAAGCCGGAACGAGCCCGCCCCCGAGCACGCGGTCGAGCTCGGGAACCCCGGTCGGGATCCGCTCCGCCTGCTCGACCTCGACCTCGGCCAGGCGAAGAAGCGCCCGCGGCTCCGCGGAACCGCTCGCGGGTGGCGGCCCCTCTTCGGCCAGCGTGCCGAAACTGCCGCAGCCGGGGCAGCGCCCGAGCCAACGGCCGGTCGAGTACCCGCACTCCGCGCAGGAGAAGTGAACGGCAGCCGCTTTCGCCATC
>DATBGG010000123.1:0-6214 GCA_036558065.1 Gaiellaceae bacterium
CCGCTGCCGACGCTGATGCGCTTCGTGGCGCCGCTTCGCCGGTCGCGCACGAAGACGTCCGTGGCCCCGTTCGTGTCACCGGAGACGAGGTTCGACGCCTCCGAGTAGAAGGCGACGTAGCGTCCGTCGGCGCTGATCGACCCGCGGTAGCTGGCTCCGTTCGACTGGGTGCCGGAGTCGTCGATGCTCTCCCTCGTCGTGACCGTCGTCTGCCGATCGTTGACGAAGACGTCGAACTCGTCGTTCGTGTCGCCCCAGGCGAGGTTCCACGCGTCCGAGTCGAACGCGACGTAGCGCCCGTCGGCGCTGATCGACGGCCGCTGGCTGTCGCCGTCGCCCTCGTAGTGCCCCGTGTACTCGCTCACGCGCTCGGTCGTCGACGCCTGCAAGTCCCGCACGAAGACGTCCGCGCCCTCGTTCGTGTCGCCGGCGATCAGGTTGTCCGCGAAGGACATGTACGCGACGAAGCGGCCGTTCGCGCTGAGCATGGGCGTGAACGACTCGAGATCTGCCCGGACACCCGCCGAGTCGACGCTGATGTCGACCGCGGTGCCGGTCTGACGGTCGTAGACGAATGCGTCGCGCAGCGCGTTCGTGTCTCCCGGTGAGATGTTCGTCGCCGCCGAGGTGAACGCGACGAGGCGTCCGTCTCCGCTCAGCGACGGCTGGTCGCTGCCGCCGTTTGCCTGGGTGCCGTCGAAGCCGACGCTGACCCGGGTCGTCGTGCTCGCCTGCCGGTCGCGAAGGAAGATGTCGTTCGCGTCGTTCGTGTCGCCGGCGACGAGGTTCGACGCGGCCGAGGCGAAGGCGACGTAGCGGCCGTCGGAGCTGATCGCGGGCGCGAAGCTGTCGCCGTTGGCCTCCGCACCGGCGCTGCTGACGCTGACGCGGGTCGTCTCGCCGGTTTGCAGATCGCGGACGAAGACGTCACGGGCGCCGTTCGCGTCTCCGGCGACGAGGTTCGTGGCGTCCGAGTAGAAGGCGGCGTACCGCCCGTCGGCGCTCAGTGCCGGGACGAAGCTGCGGCCGTCGGCCTGGACGTTGCCGGTCGCGGAACTGACGCGCGTCGTCGCGCCGGGCCCAGCGCCGGCCGCCGGAAGCGTCAGGAGAGCGATGGCCGCGACCGCTCCCATCCCCCACAGGAGCCTCCCCACGCACCTGTTTTAGCGCGTGGGGAGGGAAACTCCTAATGAGAGGCGGCGGCCGCGCGCAGAGCGGGCGTGCAGCTCGAGCGGCCCTGCTTCTCGAGGTACTGCTGGTGGTAGTCCTCCGCCTCGAAGAAGGTCTGCGCCGGCTCGATCTGCGTCACGACCTCCTGCCGGTGGCGGGTCTGCTCCTCCGCCTTCGAGCGAGTCGCCGCTTCCTGCTGCTCGTCGTCGTGGAAGAAGATCGCCGAGCGGTACTGGTCGCCGATGTCCCAGCCCTGTCGATTGAGCTGCGTCGGGTCGTGCTTGCCCCAGAAGACGCCCAGCAGGTCGTCGTAGCTCAGCTGAGAGTCGTCGTAGGTGACCTCGACGACCTCGGCATGGCCGGTCGTGTGCGAGCACACGTCCTGGTACGTGGGGTTCTCGGTATGCCCGCCCGTGTAGCCGACGCGGGTCTTCGTGACGCCGTCGAGCTGCCTGAACGCCGCCTCGACGCCCCAGAAGCAGCCCGCTCCGAACGTTGCCTTTCTTTCCACTACTCCTCCTCCAGTTTCAATGCTGCCGAGTTGATGCAGTACCGCTGCCCGGTCGGGTGCGGCCCGTCCGGGAAGACGTGTCCGAGATGGCCGCCGCAGTTGGAGCACATGACTTCCGTGCGCACCATCCCGAGCGTCGTGTCGGACTCCTCGTCGATCGCGTCCTCGCTGGCCGGCGCGTAGAAGGCCGGCCAGCCGCAGCCCGAGTCGTACTTCGCGTCGGACACGAAGAGCTCGGCTCCGCAGCCGGCGCAGCGGTACGTGCCGGGCTCGAAGACGTGGTCGTACTCACCTGTGAACGGGCGCTCCGTGCCCTTCTCGCGCAGCACGTGGTACTGCTCGGGCGAGAGCTCGGCGCGCCATTCCTGATCTGTTTTCTGGATCTTCGTCATCACCTGTTCAAACGTAGCCGGGGTCGAAAAGTTCCCGATCGCAAGTTCCCACTTGACACGCGGGCACGCGTATGTGAAGGTGCGTTCGTCAAGTCCTGCAGGCCTTCGGGTCGGCGGGACTTGGCACTTGTAGGGACTCTTTTCAGTTACAGATCGCGGCCATCTCGACCGGCTGCGGCAGCGCTTGCTCGGCGGCGGCCTTCACGCCCTCGCCGAAGGTCGGGAAGACGTGGTGCATCTCCGCCAGGTCGTCGACCGTCGCGCCCAGGCGCAGGCCGAGCGAGAAGCCTTGGACGATGTCGCCCGCGTTCGGGGCGACGACGTGCAGGCCGAGGACGCGCCTCGTGCCGGTCTCGTAGACGATCTTGTACAGCCCGCGCTTCTGTTCCTTGTACGAGGAGCGCTGGACGTGCTCGATGTCGTGCGCCACGGTCTCGTGCTCGATGCCCTGGTCGCGGGCCTCCTGCGCGGTAAGACCGACTCCGGCCAGCTCCGGCTCGGTGAAGACCGACGTCGGGAGCACCGAGTAGTCGGCCGTGCGGTCCCCGAGCCCGAACATGTCGTCGACCGCGAGCCGGGCCTGGTACTGGGCGATCGGCGTGAACTGGTAGCGGCCGGTGACGTCGCCGGCGGCCCAGATCCCTGCGGTCGAGGTGCGCATCCGCTCGTCGACGAGGATGCCGGCGCGGTCGCGCTCGATCCCGAGCTCGTCCAGGTGGAGCGCCTCGACGTTCGGCGCGCGGCCCGAGGCCAGGAGGAGCTTCGCGACGCGGAGCTCGTTCGAGCCGACGGCCGCCACGATCTCGTCTCCGTCACGCCTGACGCTCTCGACGGTCGATCCGAGCACGAACCCGATCCCGTCCTCCTCGAGCGCGGCCTGGAGCACCTCCGAGGCCTGGGCGTCCGAGCGCGGACAGATTCGGTCTGCTCCCTGGACGACCGTGACGCGTGAGCCGAAGCGGGCGAAGACCTGCGCGAGCTCGAGCCCGACCGGGCCGCCGCCGACGACGAGCATGGACTCCGGGAGCTCGGTCAGCTCGAGCGCCGACACGTGGTCGATCCAGTCGACGTCCTCGATCCCGTCGATCGGCGGGACCGCCGTTCGCGAGCCGGTGGCGATCAGCGTCCGCTGGCCCGTGAGCGTCTCGTCACCGACCCGCACCGTGCCGGGATCGACGAGCTCGGCCTCGCCGTCGTAGGTGTCGAAGCCGGCCCCCTGCAGGTCCTCGACCCACTTCGCGTCGCCTTTCTTGAGCGTGTCCTTGCGCGCCTTGACACGCGCGAGGTCGATCCGTCCGGGCGCAACCTCGATCCCGAGCTTTCCGGCCAGCTCGTTGAGGTCGTGGATCAGCTCGGCGACCACGAGATACGCCTTCGTCGGCTTGCAGGCGACGTTCGGGCAGCTGCCGCCCCAGCGGGTGCTCTCGACGAGCGCGACGCTCGCGCCGCACAGCTGCACGGCCTTGGCGGCGCCGTCGCGGGCCGCAGAGCCGGAGCCGAGCACGATCAGGTCGTAGTGGCTCATTCGAGCACCTCCTGGGTCAGGCTTTCGGGCATGTCGAGGGCGATCGCGGCCTGGATCAGGCCCAGGTGCGAGAACGCCTGCGGGAAGTTCCCGAGCAGGTCGCCCGTGGACGGATCGACCTCCTCGGCGAGGAGGCCGACGTCGTTGCAGTGTGAGAGCAGCCGCTCGAAGAGCTCACGGCCCTTGTCCTCCTCGCCTCCCCGGGCGAGGCACTCCGCGAGCCAGAACGAGCAGATCAGGAACGCGCCTTCTTCGCCGCCGACGCCGTCCATCCCGTCGGTCACGTAGCGCCGCACGAAGCCGTCGGCCGCGAGCTCCTTCGAGACCAGCTCGACCGTCGCCTGCGCGCGCGGGTCTTCGAACTCGACGAACCCGACGATCGGGATCAGCAGGTTCGCCGCGTCCGCGCGCCCGTCGTCGCCGAAGTACTGGCGGAACGCACCGGTCTCCGGGTCCACGCCCTCCTCGTCGACCGCGTGGCGGATCGCCTTGCACGCTTTCTTCCAGCCGCGCTTGTCTCCCTCGCGATCGTCGGCGTCCGCGATCCGCGACAGCCGGTCGAGCGCGACCCAGGCCATCACCTTCGACGAGACGAAGTGCCTGAGGTCGCCTCGGATCTCCCAGATCCCGCTGTCCGGCTGCTCCCACTGCTCGAGGACCGCCTCCCCGACCCGGCAGAGAAAGTCCCAGAACACGTCGTCGATCTCGCCGCCGTTGCGCCGGTAGTGCCAGGCCGCGTCCAGCAGCTCGCCGTAGACGTCGAGCTGGAACTGCTCAGCCGCGCCGTTGCCCACCCGGACGGGCTTCGACCCGCGGTACCCGTCGAGGTGGTCGAGCTCGACCTCGGGCAGGAAGCGCTCTCCGCCCGCGCCGTACATGATCTGCAGCTCCTTCGCGCTCCCGGCGGTCGTCCGCTTGAGCCACGTCACGTAGTCCTGGGCCTCCTCGGTGTACCCCAGCATGAAGAGCGCGTTGACCGTGAGCGCCGAGTCGCGGAGCCACGAGTAGCGATAGTCCCAGTTGCGCTCGCCGCCGATCTCCTCCGGCAGCGAGGTCGTGGCCGCGGCGACGATCGCCCCGGTCGGCGAGTTCGTCAGGCCCTTGAGGACGAGCCCGCTGCGCAGGACCTCTTCGCGGTACGGGCCCTTGTAGCCGCAGCGCTCGGCCCAGGCCTGCCAGTAGCCGATCGTGCCCTCGAGCTCACCGAGGATCTGCTCCCGGGGCAGCCGCTCGACCTTCAGCTCCTGCGGCAGGCACCACGTCAGCGCGACCAGGACGTCGTCGCCCTCCCGCAGCGTGCGCGCGGCGTCGCAAGCCGAGATCTCCGCGGTCCCGACGGGAAGCTCCGTTTGCAGGACGAGCGCGTCCGGGCCACCGTAGGCGATCGCGAGGTCGTCCTCGACCAGCTCGACCCTCGGCTCCGTGAGCCCGTAGTCGAAGCGCGGCTCGAAGCGGGCCTTGACCTCGACCTCGCCGGACTCGCATTGGACACGCCGGATCAACCGGTGGTCCGGATGTCCCTCCTCGACCCGGACGACGAGCCCGTCCGTGAGCGTGATCACTCCGTCCGCGGTCTCGAACCTCGTCTCGAGCACGTTCGTGTTCGGGACGTACCTCCGGCTGACCTCGTAGTCGGCGGCCGGCGCGATGCGGAAGAACCCGCCCTTCTCCCAGTCCAGCAGCCTCGCGAAGACGGGCCGTGCCTCGAAGCGGTGGAACGCGCACCAGTCGACGGAGCCGTCGCGCGAGACCAGCGCCCCCGAGTGGCAGTCGGAGAGAAGCGCGTAGTCGGCGATCGGTGGATACGGGTCGGCCAAGGGCTTGCAGTCTCGCCTACCCGGAGGGCTGACCGAAAGAACTCGGCGACGGCGGCATCTACATTCACGAGCCGGGTGACCACCCGTCCGGCGGGCGCAAGTGCGGCATTGCAGCTACCGGGTCCTGTAGGTAATCGCCCGGCTCGTACCATCCCGGCATGCGCCTGGGCCTGTCGCTGCTCGCCCTCCTGATGCCGGCGCTCGCCGGCGCTTCCCCGGGCGCCTGGGAGACCGGAGCGGCACTTCCGCTCGCATGCGGCGAGGTGACGGCAGCGCGCGTCGGCAGCGAGATCGCCGTCGTCGGCGGCTTCACCGCGGATGGGCAGAACTCGCGGCGCGTCGAGTCGTACTCGCCGGCCCGAGACACCTGGCGCCGGCTGCCCGACCTGCCGGTCTCGGTCGACCATGGGATGAGCGCGGGCTATCGCGGCACGCTCTACGTCGCCGTCAACTCGGCGAACGAGGCTCTGACGGTTCGATAGGCAGGCTCGCCACGGCCCGGCGGAGGTCCACCTGGTAGACGACGTCGACGCTGTCGTTCTGCCGGTACGTGCCCGCGATCCCGAGGAAGAGCGAGAGCCAGCGCCAGAAGCCGAGCTTGCCCTCCTTGGCCAGCGGACGCTCGAAGACGAGCGTCCGGCCCTCGACCCGGAAGTCGCGTCCGGCCTGCTGCGGGACGCCGTTCAGGAAGACTTCGTACGGCTCCGAGACCTCCGGCGGCAGGTCCACGACCGAGCGCTCAGTCATGCGGCACGAGTCTCAATGTGGCCGCCTGCCAAGCACCCTCTTAGAATGCCAG
>DATBGG010000124.1:0-4023 GCA_036558065.1 Gaiellaceae bacterium
CATGCGGAGCCGCGGCTCGGCGTTCGGACGTGAGAGCAGGTCGCCCGTGATCGCGACGAGGTCGGGCTTTCGGGCGGCCGTCCAGCGAGTCGCCCGGTGCACAGCGCGCTCACCGCGTGAAGGGAAGCCCAGGTGAAAGTCCGAGAGGTGGACGATCCGCAGCCCGTCCAGCTCCTCGGGCAGCCCAGGGATCGCGACGGGCAACTCGCGCAGCCGAACCCAGCCGGCTTCGAAGTGCCCCCAGAGAGCTGCGCCGAGCCCGACCGATGCCAGAGTCCCGAGCGGTTTCTTCATTCAGACTCCATTGTCATGCCCTCGCTCGAGACAGCGGACGGGAGGGCTCTCTCCTACACGAAGCTCGGCTCCGGCGAGCCGCTCGTCTGCCACCCGGGTGGGCCGGGCATCCCCGTGGCGATCTTCGACGATCTGGCGGGGCTCGACCGGGATCTCGAGCTGATCCTGCTCAGCCCACGTGGCGTCGACGACTCCGATCCGGCCGCCACCTACGAGCTCGAGGACTACGCCGCCGACCTCGAGGAGCTTCGCGCCCACCTCGGCCTGGAGGCGTTCGACCTGTTCGGGCATTCGGCGGGTGGGTTCATGTCGATGGTGTACGCGGCGACACGACCGGAGCGTGTGAAGCGGCTCGTCCTGTGCGGGAGCCTCCCGCGCTTCTCGGACGAGTCGCGCGAGGCGTTCGGCCGCTTTCTCGACGAGCGCGAGTCCGACCCGCAATTCGCCGAGGCCGTGGCCGCACGGCGCGCCCGCGAGGAGGATCCGCCGGAGGACGAGGCGGAGCTCGCCCGCCTCGCGCTGCTTGGGCTCCCTCTGCTGTTCGGCCGCTACGGCGAGAAGGAGCGGGCGTTCGTCCAGCGCGCTGCGGAGTCGGGCGGCGGCTACCACCTGCCGGCCCTCGTCTACTTCAACGAGCGCGTCGCGCCGACGTTCGACCTCCGTCCGCTCCTCCCGTGGATCACCGCGCCGACTCTCGTGCTGACCGGAGAGCTCGATCCGTGGGGCCTCGGCGGGGCCGCCGAGCTCGAGTCGCTGATTCCGGATGCGCGAGTCGTCGTCCTCGACCAGGTCGGCCACATGCCCTGGGTCGAGGATCCGGAGCGGTTCCGAAGCGAAGTCCTGTCGTTCCTCGCCTGACCGGAACCTCGTGAGGCTCCGCGGTGTAGTCGCGTCGTGCGAATCGCACTCGCATCCGTCGTGGCCGGGATCTTCGCCCTCGGCGGCGGATCTCCGCACCTGGTCCGGACGATCACCACCGGGCACGCGCCGTGCGGCGCAGTCGCAGCGTTCGGCTCGGTGTGGGTCGCCAACGACGGCGGCACGCTCGTTCGCATCGACCCGCGGACGAACCGGATCACGAAGCGGATCCGCGTCGGGGCCGGCGCCTGCTCGCTGGCCGCCGGCAAGAACGCGCTCTGGATCGCGAACTACAAGGGAGGCCTCACGCGCGTCACACCGCGAGGCCGCGTCAGGACGATCGACGTCGGCTCGATGCCCTTCGACGCGCTCGTCGCCTACGGACGCGTCTGGGTGACAGTCTGGGAAGCCGGGAAGCTCGCGGTCGTCGACCCGAGCTCGCTCCGGGTCGTCAGGCGGATCGACGTCGGGCCACGGCCGGTCGGCCTCATTGCGCGGAACGGCGCGCTCTGGGTGGGATTCGGTCGCGAGGCGACCTCGATCGCGCGGGTCGACCCGCGCACCTTCCAGGTCGACCGGACGGATGTCGGCGTCAGAGCGCCTGGCTGGTTCGTCGCGGGGACGAAGGACCTCTGGATCCAGGCGAACGACGGCGACCTGGTTCACTTCGACCCGGTGGCGCGAAGAGTGCTCGCGCACCTCGAGGTCGGGGGCACGCTGGCTGAAGGCGCGACGGCGCCCGACGGGACGATCTGGATGCCCGACAAGGAGCGCAGCGTCGTCTACCGGATCGATGCGAAGCGCGAGCGCGTGCTGGGCTCGTTGCCCGCCGGCCCGGGCGCCTACAACGCTCTCCGCGCCTTCGGGTCGATGTGGGTCACGAGCTACGCGGGCAGCGACATCCGCCGGTTTCAGCCGTAGCGTCGGCGCGAGGAAGGGGCCGGCGCCAGACCGTTGCGGCCCTCGGCCCACGCCAGCCCCCGTACACCAATACCCGAAACGTCGGAGATCAGACCTCGATCTTGTCGAGCGCCGGCTGAACCGGCACCACATGCCGTTTGAACTTGAGCTCCGATTCCTCGAGCCCGGCGGCGACTCCGATCAACTGCGAGAGGTGCAGAATCGGCATCTGGAAGTCCTTCCCGGTCTTCTCGCGGAGCTTCGACTGCCACGCGTCGAGCGACAGATGGCAGAGCGGGCAGGGCGTGACCATCACGTCGGCGCCGGCCTCGGTCGCCTGCTCGATCGGCTGGATCAGCTCGCCGAGCGCGGTCTCCTCACGCGCCTGGATGATCGGGAAGCCGCAGCACTTGATCTTCGCCGGGTAGTCGATCGCCTCGCCGCCGCACGCGTCGATGATCGCCTCGAGCGAGTGCGGCTTGTCGGGGTCCTCGAAGCCGAGGATCTTGGACGGACGCAGGATCTGGCACCCGTAGAACGGCGCGACCTTCAGACCCTTGAGCCCTTTGTGCGCGACCTGCTTGAGCGTGTCGTAGCCGTCGCCCTCGGCGATCATCCAGAGCAGGTGCTTGACCTCGATCGACCCGCCGTACCGCGGGGCGCCGACGGTCTCGAGGTTCTGGTTCACCCGCTCGCGCAGGTCGTCGTCGTTCTTGAGCTGCCAGTTCGCCTGCCTGAGATTGAGCGTACAGACGTTGCAGATCGTCATCAGCGTGTCCGCGCCGGTCGCCTCGCCGTAGGCCAGGATCCGCGCGTTCAGGTGCAGGTAGTAGTCGGGCTCGGCCTCGTGGATGTCGCCCGCGCCGCAGCAGGTGACCGACTCGAGCTCGTCCAGCTCGAGGCCGAGCATCGGCGCCAGTGCTTGCGTCGACGTGTCGAGCTCCTTCGCCGACAGCGACGCGAGGCAGCCCTTGTAGTAGGCGACTTTCATCCTTCTGCGGGGGGTGGAGTTTCGCCTGGAGTGATCTCCGGCACGTCACGGTGCGCGCCTTCGGCCTCGACGTGCTCGATCCGCGCGAGCGCCCGCTCGCCCTGGACGATGCCGAGCGCTCCGTCGCGGCCCTGCTCCTTGACGAGGTTGTAGAGGTTCCGCGCCTCGTCGACGTCGGCCGCGACGTGGATCGGCCCCGGCGGCGGAACCTTCCCGCGGCGGGCCAGCTGGAGCGCGAACTTCGTTTCCCGGAGCGCGCCGAGGATGCCCTGGGTCTTCGGGACGAGGTCGGTCTCGCGCAGCCAGCCGGTCGTCTTCGCCGAGGTCACGAACCACTTCGCGTGCTTCACGCCCATGTCCCAGTCGATCCCCTCCTTGACCGACTCCGCGCCGAGCTTCGCAATCGCGTCGCGCGGGTCGACGCCCTTCGGGCAGCGCTCGTTGCAGAAGTAGCAGCGCGTGCAGTCCCAGATCCCGTGCTCGTCGTTGAGCTCGTTCAGCCGTTCGACCGACGCCTGGTCGCGCGGGTCGCCCACGAAGCGCATGCCCTTGGCGAGCGCTGCCGGCCCGCGGAAATCCGGGTCGGACTCCATCGCGTTGCACTCCGAGACGCAGCAGCCGCACATGATGCAGAGCGCCTCCTTGGCGATCACGTTCATCTGCTGCTGGGAGGCGACCCGCTCGCGCTCCGACGGCTCGTCGTAGCCTGGGTCGAGCCACGGCTTGACGTCGCGCACCTTTTGCCAGAACGGGCCCATGTCGACGACGAGGTCCTTGACTATCGGCAGGTTCCCCATCGGCGAGATCGTCGGGACGTGGCCCGACTCGACGATCGGCTTCATCCGCTCCTTGCAGGCGAGGATCGCGCGGCCGTCCATGCGCATCCCGCAGGAGCCGCAGATCATCATCCGGCAGCTCTTGCGGTAGGCGAGCGTCCCGTCGTGGCGGTCCTTGATGATGTCGAGCACGTCGAGCAGGCA
>DATBGG010000125.1:0-2743 GCA_036558065.1 Gaiellaceae bacterium
TCGGAGACGACGTAGCAGCCGAGCTCGCCGCGGGGCGACTCGATCGTGACGTAGACCTCGCCCTCGGGGACGCGGTAGCCCTCGGTGACGATCTTGAAGTGGTGGATGAGCGACTCCATCGAGGTGTGGAGCTCGTGCCGCGGGGGGAGCACCACCTTGCGGTCGTCCGCGATCCACGGCTCGCCGACCATGCCCTCGAGCACGTCGACGCACTGGGCGACGATCTTCGTCGACTCGCGCATCTCCTCCATGTGCACGCGGTACCGCGCGTAGACGTCGCCCTCCTGGTAGACGGGGACGCGGAAGTCGAGCTTGTCGTAGGCGAGGTACGGCTCCTGCTTGCGGAGGTCCCAGTCGACGCCGGACGCGCGCAGCACCGGGCCGGACTGCCCCAGCGCGATCGCGTCGTCGCGCGAGAGCAGGCCGATCCCGCGCGTGCGCTCGAGCCAGATCATGTTCCGGTTCAGCATCGACTCGTAGTCGTCGACCGCATGCGGCATCCACTCGCAGAACTTGCGGCAGTCGGCGTAGAACCCGGGCGGGATGTCCTCGGCGAGGCCGCCGGCCTGGAAGTACCGCGTGTGCATCCTCGCGCCGGTGACCATCTCGGACAGGTCGAGGATCTGCTCGCGCTCGCGGAAGCAGTACCAGAACATCGAGATCGCCCCCAGCTCGAGCGCGGAGGTCCCGAGCCAGACCAGGTGCGAGTGGATGCGGTTGAGCTCGCAGAGGAGCGTGCGCATGTACGCCGCCTTCGGCGGGATCTCGAGCGCGAGCAGCTTCTCGATCGCGAGGACGAACACGAGCTCGCTGTTCTGGAACGCGACGTAGTCGAGGCGCTCGGGGTACGTGATCGCCTTCCACCACGTCTTCTGCTCCATGTTCTTCTCGAACCCGGTGTGCAGGTAGCCGATCACCGCGCGCAGGCCGACGATCTTCTCGCCCGAAAGGTCGACGACGAGGCGGAGCACACCGTGCGTGGACGGGTGGTTCGGCCCGAAGTTGACCTGGAGGATGTCCTCGGCGTCCTCGAGCCCGGCCGGGACCTGGAGCATGGTCGGGACGGGCGCCGGGATGCGCGTGCCCTTGTAGATGTCGCGGCGCTCGGTGACGGCCATCACTCGGCTCCCGAGAAGCGGACCGGCTCGCCGCCGATCGGATAGTCCTTGCGAAGCGGGTGGCCCTCCCAGTCGTCCTCCATGAGGATCCGGCTCAGGTTGGGGTGGCCGTCGAAGCGGATGCCCATCATGTCGTAGGCCTCACGCTCGTGCCAGTCGGCGGTCGGCCACACGCCGACGACGCTGGCCACGCTCTGCCCGTCCTCGAGCCAGACCTGCACGCGGATGACGCTGGTGCCCGGAAGCTGCGCCAGGTGGTAGTTGACGGCGAAGCGCGCCGGCTTGGGATCGGGGGTGCGCGCAAAGCCTTGTGCGCTCTGCGAGCCGAGGTCGCGCCCGGCCGCGGTGCCGTAGTAGCCGGCCACCTCGCGCTCGCCCCAGCCGAGGTAGTCGACCGGCGTGAGGTCGGAGAGGAAGTTGAAGCCCTGCTCGTCGCGCAGGTGCGTGCACGCCTCGACGAGCCGCGCAGGGTCGACGACGAGCGTCGTCTCGCCGTACGCCTCCTTGCGCTCGACGAGGCCGGGGACGGCTTCGAAGGTCAGCTCGCGACTCCGCGGATCTCGTACGCCGGCGGGACGCCTGCCTTGATCTTCTCCTGCAGCCGGACGATGCCCTCGACGAGCGCCTCGGGTCGCGGCGGGCAGCCTGGGACGTGGATGTCGACGGCGACGATCTTGTCGACGCCCTGCAGGATCGCGTAGTTGTTGAACATCCCGCCCGAGCTCGCGCAGGCGCCCATCGCGATCACCCACTTCGGCTCGAGCATCTGGTCGTAGATCTGCCGCAGCGGCGCGGCCATCTTGTGCGCGACGCGGCCGGAGACGATCAGCAGGTCGGCCTGGCGCGGCGACGAGCGGAAGACCTCGGCGCCGAAGCGAGCGATGTCGTAGCGCGACGAGACGATCGACATCATCTCGATTGCGCAGCAGGCGAGCCCGAACGTGTCGGGCCAGATCGAGTTCCCCTGGGCCCAGAGCACCGCCTTCTCGACGGTCGTCAGCATCAGCCGGTCCTCGAGCTCGCCGAGCTCCTGCTCGAAGACGCCCGGGCCCTTGCCCTTCCACAGAACGCGCTCCGAGTTGAGGCCCCAGTCGGCCAGACGCTGCTTCTTCCTCACCGCCACTTGAGGGCCCCCTTTCGCCAGATGTAGACGTACGCGAGCGCGAGGATCGCGATGAAGAACCCGAGCTCCGCGAAGCCGAACCAGCCCAGCGGCTTGAGCACGACGCCGAGCGGATACAGGAACACGATCTCGATGTCGAAGACGATGAAGAGCATCGCCGTGAGGTAGAAGCTGATCGTGAAGCGGTTCGCGTGCGGCGGGCCCTGGGAGACGCCTGACTCGAACGGGAGCCGGCGCGTCCGCGTCCTGCGTGCCGGACGCGTCGCGAAGACGAACGACATCAGGATCATGGACGCCGGAATCACGAACGCGAGCACCCCGTACATGAGGAACGGGAGCCAGCTATCGAGCATCTGCGCGCCGACCGTTCCGGGCCAATTCGGCGCGTAACGTACCACGGCACGAGCGCGCCGCGATTCGGCTCAACGATGAGGGTATCGGCTGTTACAAACTTCGCTCGGCGGGGAGGATTGAGACGACACAGGACGTTGCTACGATGAGA
>DATBGG010000126.1:0-2908 GCA_036558065.1 Gaiellaceae bacterium
GAGCGGAATCCCGGAGAAGAGCGTCTCCATGTCCGCCAGCGAGTCGATCGCCACGCCTTCGCGGCCGACCTCGCCGAGCGAGCGCGGGTGGTCCGAGTCGTAGCCCATCAGCGTGGGCATGTCGAACGCGGTCGAGAGGCCCGTCTGCCCGTGCTCGAGGAGGTAGCGGAAGCGCTCGTTCGTCTCTTCGGCGGTGCCGAAGCCGGCGAACTGGCGCATCGTCCAGAGCTTGCCGCGGTACATCGACGGGTAGACGCCGCGTGTGAACGGATAGACGCCCGGGTAGCCGAGGTCGCGGTCGTAGTCGACGTCGACGTTCTCGGGCGTGTAGAGCGGCTCGTTCTCGAGGCCGGAGATCGTCGAGGAGAGCTCGTCGGGACGCTCGGGCGTCGCGTCGTAGAGCTGGCGCTTCCACTCGCTCGCGCCGCCTTCCAGTCCCTGCTTGTCCTCGGTCGTCGCCATGCCCGAATTCTAGGCGTCTGGCGCGTGACTCAATTTGAGGCCCCCTTTTGCCGATAACGCGGACGCGGCGAGTTGGTCCACGCGCGCGCGAGAACACCATGCCCAAGAGCAAGCCCCGGCTGACGCTTCGAATCATCGGCTACACGGCCGCTGCGTTGCTGTTCGCGGCGGGAGCGATCCTGTGGTTCGTCGACCAGCGAGCGACGTCCCAGGCCGAGAGCAACGCCGCCGCGCGCGCCCACTTCATCGCCGACGTCCTCGTGCGCGACCGGCTGACCTCGGCCGACTTCGGGGACGCCGTGCGGGGGAAGCGACGTGCCGAGCTCGACGCGCTCTTCTCGCGCGCAATTCGGAGCGAGGGCGTCGAGCGGATCAACCTGATCGGCCCGCGCGGGTTCATCACCTACTCGACCGAGAGCGCTCTCATCGGGGACGAGCCGCATCGAAGCGCCGCGCACGTCACCGCGTCGCTCGCCGGGCGCGAGGTGCGGGAGGTCGAGACGGCCCCGATCGACGGCCGCCGGATGAAGGTGCTCGAGACGTACCTCCCCGTGCGCCAGCACGGAGACACGGGCCGACCGCTCGGCGTCTTCGAGCTCTACCAGGACTACGAGTTGCGCGTGGCGGCTCAGGCCCGGACGACGATCGTGCCGGTTGCGGGCTTCCTACTGCTCGCGCTGCTCGTTCTCTGCGCGACGCTGGCGCCGATCCTGCGGCGCGTAACCGCGGCGGTCGAGGTGAGAAACAGGCGGCTCGTCGAGCAGGCGACGACGCTCGAGCGGTCGCTCGCTCTCGCCCACGAGGCTCGCAGCGAGGCCGAGTCCGCGCGGCGGGCCATGTCCGAGCAGAACAAGCGCCTCAGAGAGCTCGACCGGCTGAAGGACGAGTTCCTATCGCTCGTCTCGCACGAGCTGCGCACACCGCTGACGTCGATCCGCGGCTACCTCGACCTCGTGCTCCAGGGTGAGGCGGGTGAGATCAATCCCGAGCAGAGGCGCTTCCTCGAGGCGGTCGAGCGGAACTCGGGGCGCTTGCTCCGCCTTGTCGGCGACCTTCTCTTCGTCGCTCAGGCCGACGCGGGCCGGCTCTCACTCGAGCGCGACCGAGTCGACCTCGCCGAGCTGGCCGCGCACTGCGTCGAAGGCGCGGCGCCGGCGGCCACCGAGAAGGCTGTCTCGCTCGCTCTCCTCGCGGAGCCCGTGCCGTCGCTTACGGGCGACCGTGGCCGCCTTGGGCAGGTGCTCGACAACCTCGTCTCGAACGCGCTCAAGTTCACGCCTGAGGGCGGCACCGTGCAGGTGCGGACGAGCGCCGAAGAGGATCACGTCGTGCTCGAGGTCGAGGACACGGGGATCGGCATTCCGGCGGCCGACCAGTCCCGCCTGTTCGAGCGGTTCTACCGCACCTCGGTTGCGGAGGACCAGGCGATCCCGGGCACAGGGCTCGGGCTCGCGATCGTGAAGGCGATCGTCGACGCGCATTCCGGCCGGATCTCGATCTCGAGCCGCGAGGGCGTCGGAACGACGTTCAGGGTCGAGCTGCCGCTCGTCGCGCGGGCGCAGAGGGCGGCTTGACCGACGGGGCCGTGGGTGGGCCGCTGATCCTCGTCGCGGACGATGACGAGGACATCCTGATGCTCCTCACGTTCCACATGGAGCGCTCGGGTTACGAGGTCGTGCAGGCGCGAAGCGGAACCGAGGCGCTCGAGGTGGCGATCGACCGCCGGCCGGCGCTCGCGGTCCTCGACGTGATGATGCCGGGGATCGACGGCTTCGAGGTCACGCGCGAGCTCCGGGCCGACGATCGCACCCGGTCGATGCCGGTCGTCCTCCTCACTGCTCGCGCGCAGGCGACCGACGTCGCGCAGGGCATGGCCGCCGGCGCCGACGAGTACGTCAAGAAGCCGTTCGACCCGCACGATCTCAGGGACCGGGTCGAGCGCCTGCTCCGCCCGCGCCTCGTTCCGTCGGACTGACGGCGAGGGTCGCCGCCGCACGTCGAGACGGCGAGGCGACCCAGGCAGTGAAGCTCGTCGCCACTCGGCTGGCGATCGAACGCTGACTACGCGGTGGCCGCGATTCGCTCGAGCTGGTCGGCGACCTCGCCGAGCGGCGCTCTCGCGTCGAGCTCCGCGGTTGCGCCCGCGCGCAGAGCCGGCTCGAACTCCTCGAGGTCGCTGACGATCCGCTCCCGCTCCTCGGCCGAGGCGCCGAACGGGTTCGACTCGCGCGAAGCGACGCGCTCGAGGATCACCTCGACGGGAGCGCTGAGCAGGACGATCGCGTCGAAGCGCGGATAGAACCGTCCCTGGTTCGCGACGCACCCGGCCACGAAGAGCGTGTCGCCCGCTTGCTCGTCGAGCAGGGCGGCGATGCGGTCCTCCCGCCACAGCCGCTCCGCGCCGGACTCGTCGACCCAGTCGCCGTAGTCCGTGTCGACGACGCGG
>DATBGG010000127.1:0-2405 GCA_036558065.1 Gaiellaceae bacterium
GGCGTTGTAGTGCACGACGTACGACGTGCCGTTCTGCAGGTCGGCGCCCTCGACGGTCGCGAACTGCCCGCTCCTGATCGTCGCGGTCAGGATCGTGAATGTGGTTCCGAGCGGCGGCGTGAAGCCCGGCGCCGTCTCGATGGTCAGGATCCCGTCGAGCGCCGCTGTCGAGCTGAGTGCGAACTTGTCGTAGTCGCTCTCGCTCGCCACGTCGATCCGGAGCCGCGCTTGTGGCTGCTGCTCGTAGCTCCCGGACACGGCAAGCGTGCCCGTCGGGAGACCCGGCGCGACCTCAGCCCCGCTCACGACGTTCCCCTGGATCGTCCCCGAGCCGCGTACGAGCGCCGAGTTCTCGATCGGCGTCGCCGTGATCCGGGCTCCCGAGGCAGTGCTGAGCGTCCCCCCGCTCTTGAGCGGCCCTGCAAAGGAGATCGTGCCGCTCAGGGCCTCGACCGTGCCTTTGCTGGTCGCCAGCGGCTCGATCGTCGTGAGCCCGCTGCCCCCGGACTTCCTGAGGGTTCCGGCCGATGCCACCTCGAGAGTTCCCTGCTCCGTCAACGAGACGTCAGCCGTCACGTCGAGCATGCCGCCGCCTGCGACAAGGGTCGACGTCGTCGAACCGACCTGTTGGACGTTCCCTGCGCTCCAGTTCGCGGTGCCGCGCAGGTCGAGCTTGCGGTTCTGCAGAAACTTCAGGCCGCCGCCCAGGCTGAGCGAGGCTCCGCTCGCGAGCCGCGTCGTGCCCGAGTCGCCCGGCGTCCCCATCGTCCCCCCGGACCAGGTCGACCCGGTCGCGCCGGAGCCCGTCAGGACGATCGTGTTCGAGCCCCCGAGCCTCCCGGTGCTACCCAGGCTCAGCGTGACGATCGTCGAGTCGTCGACCGCGCTCGTCGTCGTCAGGGTCCCGCTCATTATCGAAAGCGCACCGGCCACTTGCAGGCTTGCGATGTCCAGGGTGCCCGTC
Organism: Gaiellaceae bacterium; assembly: GCA_036558065.1. Taxonomy (GTDB): domain Bacteria; phylum Actinomycetota; class Thermoleophilia; order Gaiellales; family Gaiellaceae; genus VAXT01. The sequence continues at coordinate 965 of DATBGG010000127.1, forward strand.
GTATAGCTGACCGTCACCCCGGCTGGGATGCAGACCGTGTCGCCGGACACAGGCAGTCCGTGGTCCCAGTTGCTCGCGATGTGCCACGACCCGCCCGCAGGGTTGACGAACGTGTCCGTGCAAGCCGGTGTCGCCGGCTGCGCACCGCCGAGCGGCGCAAGCGCGAACACCAGCGGCACCGCCGCGAGCAACCCTGACCGCAAAAATCCGAGCGCCCTCACCCCTCGAGAATGTGGCACTCAGCGGCGGCTTTTACAAGCTCTAAACCAGCTCGCCGACCGCCGCGCGCACCTTCTCGAGCTGCTCCTGGAGCTCCTTCGTGCGCTCGAGATCGGCGTCCGCCAGGTCTCGCCGGAGCTTGCGCTCTCGCAACCTGAGCAGCAGCTCCTTCCCGGTCGCCTCGTCGATCGCCTCGGCCGCGGCGCGCGCGTCGAGCTCCGCGATCAGCGGCACGAGGTCGGCCTCGGCCTCGCCGCCGTCGACCAGATGCGCGCGGAGACGCCGATGGAGATCGTTGTCGAAGTGGTCCGGGCTCATCTCTGCCAGCGCCGGGATGAGATCCGGATGCACGAGCGACCCCGCGAGCGCCTCGCGCTCGAGCCTGTCCCCCGCGTCGATCAGCTTCGTCGAAGCAGCGCCCCGCGCCGCAGCCGTGCCGGCCGCCCGCAATTGCACCGTGAAGCCGAACAGGTCATTCGCGAGGCGCCACGCCTCATGTCTCTCAGGCGAATCCGGCAAGCCGTTCAAGAACTCCTGCACTCGCACGAACGCAAGCTGCACGTCGCGTTTGCGATCCCACTCCAGGCGCACACGATGGACTGCGTATGGCTGTGCGTCCTCAAGGCGCTCCTCGAAGCCGGCAGGATCATCAGCCGGGTCCTTGCCCTTGGGCAACGGGACGATCTGCACGTTGAAGCCTTTTGAGACCGCGAGCTCCATTCCGCGGAGCGTCGCCTCCTCACCCGCCGCGTCCGAGTCGAAGCAGAGGAAGAGCCGCTGCGTCAGACGCCCGAGCTCCTGCAGCTGCCGCTCGGTGAGCGCCGTGCCCATCGACGCGACGACCGGTTCGAGGCCGGCCTGGCGCAGCGCGAGGACGTCCGTGTTGCCCTCGACGACCACGGCACGCTCCTGCTTCGCGATCGCGTTTCGTGCCAGGTCGAGCCCGTACAGGAGATCGCCCTTGCGGAAGAGCTCGCCCTCTGGCGAGTTGACGTACTTCGCGCGCAGCGGATCGTCCTCACGCAGCTTCCGCGCCTGGAAACCGAGGACGCGGCCGCGCGCATCGCCGAGCGGGAAGAGCAGCCGCCCGGAGAAGTAGTCGTTGCCCCGGCGGTTCACGAGCCCTGCGGCGACGAGCTCCTCGCGCGTGAAGCCGCGCCCGAGTGCCTTCCGCGTGAGCGTCGTCCCCCCGAGCGCGAGGCCGAGCCGGTACTCCCGGCAG
>DATBGG010000128.1:0-13145 GCA_036558065.1 Gaiellaceae bacterium
CCTTCACGTACCACGCGCGTGAAGTGCTCCTCGGCCGAGCTCGCCGCCTCCTCCCCGTGTGAGCGCGTGACGACGAAGCGCGCGAGCGCGAGCTTGGCCTCGAGCGGATCTGCAGGCACGTCCTCACGCTCCATCACGAGCCGGTACCACTGCTCGAGCAGCGAGTCGGGGATCCTCATCGTCTTCCCGAACTGCTCCTCGGGCGCCTCACGCAGCCCGATGTAGTTGCCGCGCGACGCGCTCATCCCGGTGCCGTCCCAGCTGTCGAGGTAGGCAACGGTCAGCGCGACCTGCGGCTCGAGGCCGTACGCCTGCATGACCTCGCGGCCCATGAGCAGGTTGTACGTCTGGTCGGTGCCGCCGAGCTCGATGTCGGCCTCGACCGCGACCGAGTCGTACGCCTGCATCATCGGATAGAGCAGCTCGGAGATCGAGATCGGCTCGTTCGCGCCGAAGCGCTTGTGGAAGTCGTCGCGCTCGAGGATCCGGGCGACGGTCGTCGTCCGCGTCAGGCGCAGGATCTCGGCGAAGTCGAGCTTGCCGAGCCACTCGCTGTTGAAGCGGAGCTCGGTGCGCTCGGGGTCGATGATCGTCGACGCGGATTCGAAGTAGCGCTGGGCGTCGGCGTCGATCACTGCCGGGTCGATCATCGGACGCTCCGCCTTGCGCCCGGACGGGTCGCCGATCCGTGTTGTGTAGTCGCCGACGATCAGAACCCCGACGTGGCCCTCGTCCTGGAACGCGCGCATGCGTCGCAGCGGAACACCGTTTCCGAGCGTCACGTCGGGCGCCGTCACGTCGATCCCGAGCTTCACGCGCAGCGGCCGGCCGAGCTTCAGCTTCTCCTCGAGCGCTCCCTCGGGCAGGACGGCGACAGCGTTACGGGTGAGGTCGGCGATGTCCACGCCGCGAGTCTAGACTCCACCCCTTGCGCTTTCGCCGCAGCAGCACCAAGAGCGAGCCGGCGCGCAGTAAGAAGAAGAACGGGCGCCGCATCCGCAAGCTCCGTCTCCTGGCCCTCGTGCTGGTGCTGGGCCTGCTCTCCATGGCCTCGTTCCTGTTCGGCCTGGTCACGGCGATCGCGAGCCAGCTGCCGCAGTACGACCCGGCGCACCAGCAGAAGATCGCGCACGACGGCTACATCTACGACCGGAACGGCCACTTGCTCGCGGTGCTGCGCGGCAAGGAGAGTCGCGTCATCCTGAAGTCCCAGGACATCGCGCCGATCATGAAACAGGCGATCGTCGCGATCGAGGACAAGCGCTTCTACGAGCACAACGGCGTCGACCTGCACGCGATCGGCCGCGCGCTGCTCGCCGACATCGAGCACAAGTCGGTCGTGCAGGGCGGCTCGACGATCACGCAGCAGTTCATCAAGAACTCGTACGTGGCCGACAACCGCTCCATTGCGCGCAAGCTGAAGGAGGCCGCGCTGGCCTGGCAGCTCGAGCAGCGCCACCGGGACGACAAGGACTGGATCCTGACGGCGTACCTGAACACGATCTACTTCGGGAACGGCGCGTACGGGATCGGCCAGGCCGCGCTGACCTACTTCCAGAAGCCGGCGAGCAAGCTGACGCTGCCCGAAGCCGCGCTCCTGGCCGGGATCCCGCGAGATCCCGCGCTCTTCGACCCGGTCACGAACCCGAAGGCCGCGAAAGAGCGGCGGCGCGTCGTCCTCGACCAGATGCTCCAGCAGGGAACGATCGCGGCCGACCAGTACCACGCCGCCCGCAGCGCCGCGCTCCCGGCGCCTGACAAGGTGCGGCTGCCGGGGACTCGCGAGACGCAGGGCCAGTACTTCATCAACTACGTCAAGCAGCAGCTCGTGTCGGACCCGGATTACGGGCCGGGAGCGGTGTTCGGCGGCGGTCTGCGCATCCACACAACGCTCGACACCCAGCTGCAGAAGATGGCGCGCAAGGCGATCTCCAAGGTGCTGACCGACCCGGACGGGCCGCAGGCCGCCCTGGTGGCGATCGACCCGCGGGACGGCAAGGTGCTCGCGATGGCCGGCGGGTCGAACTACCGCGAGAGCCAGTTCAATCTCGCCGTGCAGGGCGAGCGCCAGCCGGGCTCCGCGTTCAAGCCGTTCGTGCTCGCGACCGCGCTCCAGAAGGGCATCTCGCCGGCCACGCACTTCACGTCGCACCCGGTCGTGATCCCGCTCGGGGACAAGCTGTGGCAGGTGAACAACTACGAGGGCGAGTACATGGGCTCGATCGACCTCGAGTCGGCGACGGTTCACTCCGACAACTCGGTCTACGCGCAGCTGACGTCGATGGTCGGCCCGCAGAACGTGGCGGCGATGGCACGGGACGCCGGAATCCGGAGCAAGCTGAACAGCTACTTCGCGATCGGGCTCGGCGCAGAGGCGGCGAACCCGCTCGAGATGGCGCGTGCGTACTCGACCTTCGCCAACAACGGCAACCGGATCGACGGCTCGATCCTCGGCAATGTGCCACGGGCGATCACGCAGATCGGCAAGAACAAGAACGAGGCCGTCGCGCACCGCGTGCTCAGCCCCACGAAGACGGCGATCCTCAACTCGATCCTGCAGAAGGTCGTCACCTCGGGCACCGGGCATCGCGCCGCGCTCGGCGACCGGGCGGTCGCGGGCAAGACCGGGACGACCGAGAACTACGGCGACGCGTGGTTCGTCGGCTACGTGCCGCAGCTGACCGTCGCGGTGTGGGTCGGGTACCCGCGCGAGCTGAAGCCGATGACGACCGAGTACCACGGCGACCCGGTCGCCGGCGGGACGTTCCCCGCCGAGATCTGGCACACGTTCATGGAGAAAGCGCTGCCATATCTGAAGGACACCCCGGAGTCGTTCCCGTCGACCTACACGCCCTACGGCTCACCGCATGAGGTCGTCTTCCGCGACGGGAAGCTGCAGCTCGACAACGGCCGGTGTCACTTCGCGCGGAGCCTGCTCTTCTTCAGCGAACAGGAGCCGGGCGAGACCGCGAACTGCAGGCCGAACGAGGTCGAGGTCCCGGACGTGGTCGGGCAGCCGGTGTCCGCGGCGACGGCGCGCCTGAACGGGCAGCCGCTCAGCCCGTCGATCGAGTACCGGGTCGCGACGCCCGGCGAGAAGCTGAACGTCGTGCTCGGACAGAAGCCGCGCGCGGGACGGCGCTCGGCCTACGACCACGTGACGCTGATCGTCGCGAAGCCGACCCACGGAGTCGTGCCGAGCCTGATCGGCCTTCCGCTCGACCGCGCGAAGCAGAAGTGCGCGCGGCGCGGGCTCCAGGTCGACGTCGAGCAGACGACGAAGGGCCCGGTGGGGCGCGTGCTGTTCCAGTTGCCGCGCGCGGGCGTGGCTGCCGCGCCGGGGATGCACGTCAGGCTCGCGGTCAGGGCCTGATCGGTCGGCTCAGGTAGCGCGAGCCGGCTTCTCCGTAGCGCCAAGGTAGGTCCGCGGCTTTCGTGATGCCGATGCGCGGGCCGACCGCGATCTTCGTCTCGCCGGCGGAATGAAGCTCGAAGGGCGGGCGGTCGAGAGGTAGGCCGTCGTGCTCGCGGGTGATCGCGAGCGCCTGCGTCAGGCGTCCGGGGCCCGAGGCGAGCAAGCGCGGATCGTCGGTGCCGCGGCGGGATGCGATCGTCTCGAGCCCGTGCGTCGGCTCGAGCGCTCGGATCAGAACTGCACTCGCCTCCTCGCAGACGAAGTTGAGGCACCAGTGGATCCCGTACGAGCGGTACACATAGGCGTGTCCCGGCGGGCCGAACATCGACGCGTTCCTCGCGGTGCGGCCCGCGAAGCTGTGTGCGGCCGGATCCTCGTGGTGGTAGGCCTCGACCTCGACGATCTTCCCGCCGACGCCGTCGACGAGAAGCGTCGCGCCGACGAGCTCGGGCGCAACGTCGTGGACGCTGCGGGCGAAGAACGTGCGGCGGAGCCTCACGCGGTGGCGCTCGCTCTGGCCGAGTCGTAGCGGAGCAGCGCCGGCGCGGCGGCGATGAAGAGCCAGCAGCCGGCCATGCACAGGATCCCGCCGGAGACGATCGAGAAGCGCAGGCTCGTCAACGACGCGAGGGCGCCGGCCTCGAGGTTCCCGACCGCGGGAGCGCTCGCCACCTGGGCGAGCTCGATTCCCGAGAGCCGTCCGCGCATCGAGTCCGGCGTCACGGTGAGGAGGATCGTCGAGCGCAGGATCGCGCTCCAATCGTCGGCTCCGCCGGCGATCGCGAGGAAGACGAGCGCCACCCACAGGCTCGGGGCGAAGCCGAAGCCGACGATCGCGGCGCCCCAGGCCGTGGCGGCGACGCACACGCCCAGGCCTTGTCGCCGCGCCCGCGTCACCCAACCGGAAAGGAGCGTCGCGATGAGCGCGCCCGCGTAGGGCGCGGCGTAGAGGAACCCGACCGTGGTCGCGCCACCTCCGAAGTGCTCGCCGACCGCCGGGAAGAGAGCGCTCGGCATCCCGAAGACCATCGCGATCGAGTCGACGACGAAGATCCCCTTCAGCTCCGGCTTGCGCCGGACGAGCCGGAAGCCTTCGGCGATCGCCCTGAGACCGGGTCGCGCGACGTGACCGATGGGGGGCATCTTCGGAAGCAGCGCAGCGGCGACGAGGGACGCGGCGAAGGTGACCACGTCGATCGCATACGTCGCGGTCAGGCCCACCGAGGCGATCAGGATCCCGCCGACCGCGGGACCTCCGACGTGCCCGAAGGAGCCGTAGATGCCCTGGACCGCCGCCGCGGGGGCGATCTGGTCGTCGCCGACCAGGCGCGGGACGAGCGCGTCCATCGCGGGACGCTGGATCGCGTAGAGCGCCGTGCCGATCGCCTCGGCCGCGTAGAGCGCCCAGATTCGGGGATCGTCCAGCGACGCGTTGACGACGAGGAGCCCCGAGACGGCAGCGAGGCCCAGGTCGGCGGCGATGAGCAGAAGGCGTCGGTCGACCGCATCCGCAATCGCACCGCCGAGGAAGGAGATCGTCAGCAGCGGGACGAGCGCCGCGATCCCCAGGAGCCCGACGGCGAAGGTCGAGCCTGTGAGCTGGTACATCTGGTACGGAATCGCGACGGTCGTCAGCATGCTCCCGAGCAGCGAGATCGCGTTGCCGAACCACAGGCGGCGGAAGTCTCGCGACCGCCGGAGCGGCGTCAGGTCGATCGTGAGCCCGCGCAGGAACGCGAGGCGGCCGGGTCGTTCGGTTTCGCCGGCGAGGTCGTCGACCGGCGGGCCGAAGCGGTCGCTCAAGCTAGAACAGCTTCTCGCCCTCGTCGGGGCGAGACGTCTTCTCGAGCAGGCGACGTGCGCGCCGGCCGAGGTCGTTCAGGTCGACGCGGCCCTTGTCCGCGTCCTCGACGATCCGCTCGGCGAGCTTTAGCGCCTCGTCGATGATCGGCGCGCCCATCGCGGCGTCCTGGCCCATGTCGTGGAGGATCGTGCGCTCGGTGCGCCCCGCGATGATCGGGTCGGGCACTCCTTCGATCCAGACACGCGTCCGGTGGCCTCCCCCGCGGTCTTTGCCGACGATCGGCTCGACCGCGTAGATCTTGTCCGCCCGCGCGTACTTCCCGAAGCCGAGAAAGATCATCCGGCCCGAATCAGCCATGGGGCGATTATCGCCTACGCGGCAATTGCGTCCCGAAGCGCCTCGACCACGAGCTCCTGGTCGGCCGCTTCGAGCTGCGGGAAGAACGGGAGCGCCATGCTCCGCGAGCAAGCATCCTCCGCAACCGGGCAGACGCCTTCCGAGAAACCGTACGTCTCGCGCATGTACGGCTGGAGGTGCACCGCCGGGACGTAGTGGCCCGCCTCGATGCCCTGCGCCTTGAGCGTCTCCATCACGGTCTCGCGGTCGAGCCCGCGGTCGAGCTTGACGACGTAGACGAACCACGAGCGCTTGTGATCGCCGTCGTCCCCGTGCGGCGCCTCGACGCCGTCGACACCCGCGAGCAGCTCCGTGTAGCGCGCCGCCGCCTCGGCCCGGAGCTCGAGCATCCGGTCGAGCTTCTCGAGCTGTGCGATCCCGAGCGCGGCCTGAAGGTCGGTGAGCCGGTAGTTGAACCCGACCCGCGGGTGGTGGAACCAGCGCGAGTCGTAGGAGCGGCCCTGGTTGCGAAGGCTGACGAGCAGGTCGCGCTCCTCCTCGGAGTGCGTGGTGACCATCCCGCCCTCGCCCGTCGTCAGCTGCTTGTTCGGGTAGAAGCCGAACGCGCCGGACGGGCCGTGCGACCCGATCGGCCGGCCTTTGTACTCCGCGCCGAGCGCTTCGCAGGAGTCGTCGATCAGCCAGAGGCCGTGCCGCTCCGCGATCGCCCGCAGCTCGTCGAGCTCGCACGGATAGCCGAACATGTCGACGACCACGATCCCCTTCGTGCGCTCCGTGATCGCCGCCTCCACCGCCGCCGGATCGAGGTTCAGCGTCCGCGGATCGACGTCCGCGAAAACCGGGACTCCGCCCTCCAAGATGAAGCAGTTCGCCGTCGCCACGAACGAGACAGGCGAGGTGATCACCTCTTCACCCGGCTCGAGACCGGCGATGTGGCAAAGCATGTGCAGCCCGGCCGTGCCGCTCGAGACCGCCACCGCGTAGGGCGCGTCCACACGCTCCGCGAGGAGCTCCTCGAAGCGGTCGATCGCCGGCCCGAGCGAAAGCCGCCCGGAGCGAAGAACCTCGAGCACCGCCTCCTCGTCGCGCTCGTCCAGATACGGGCGCGAAAGAGGAACTCGCGTTTCGACCCTCACGCCTCCGCTGGCGCCGCGTTGCCGACCTTCGCGTACTCGAGCCACTGCGCCCAGCGCTCGCTCTTGCCGCGGCACGTGTCGAGATACGCGGTCTGCAGCTCCTTCGTCACCGGCCCCGGGGGCCCGACGACGTGATCGTCGACCTCGCGGATCGGCGTCACCTCGGCCGCGGTCCCGGTCATGAAGATCTCGTCTGCGGTCGACAGATCGGAGCGGATCAGGTTCTTCTCCTCGACCGTGTAGCCGAGGTCCTGGGCGATCTGGATCAGCGAGTCACGCGTGATCCCGGGCAGGATCGAGGTCGAGAGCGGCGGCGTCGCGATCGTCCCATCCTTGACGATGAAGACGTTCTCGCCCGAGCCGTCGGCGATGAACCCGTCGGCGGTGAGCAGGATCGCCTCGTCGTAGCCGGCGCGGTTCGCCTCGCTCACGGCGAGCATCGAGTTCAGATAGATCCCGGTCGCCTTGGACGCGTGCGGGATCGTGTTCGGCCCGACGCGCTGCCAGGACGAAACCTTGACGCGAATCCCGTTCTTGAGGCCGTCATCGCCCAAGTAGGCGCCCCACGGCCAGCTCATGATCACGACGTCGACCGGATTGCTGCCCGTCGAGACGCCGAGCTCCCCGTAGCCCGAGAAGGCGATCGGACGCAGGTAGCACTCCGGAAGGCCGTTGGCGCCGATCAGCTGCATGCAGGCGGCATGGAGCTCGTCGACCGAGTACGGAAGATCCAGGTAAAGCAGCTTCGCCGAGTTGTTCAGGCGCTCGAGATGGTCGGTCAGCCTGAACACGGCGGCGCCCTTGTCCGTCTCGTAGCAGCGGATGCCCTCGAACACGCCCGTGCCGTAGTGGAGCCCGTGCGTGCCGACGTGAACCGTCGCATCGGCCCAGTCGACGAGCTCGCCGTTCATCCAGATCTTCTCGGTCTCGCGCACCTATCGCCTCCTTGGCCGCTACGGGATCCCACGCCCGAGCCGGGTAGCCTGGCACGGGATAAACAAAGACTACGTGGCCGCCTCGACAACGTCCATGGCTTGCGCCCTGGACAGACGTACAAGGTCGTGGGGAGCGATCACGGCCATGTGCCTGGGAGAGCCCGCGCCGATCCACACGCGCCTGTGCGAGAGGAGCCCGCGGTCGACGAGGACGCGGTCGACAGCGGGCAGCGGGAACGGCGCGACGGCGCCCGCGACGAAACCGGTGGCCTTCTCCACCTGCTCCGGCGAGGCGATCTTCGCCTTGGTCGCGCCGGCCGCGCGCGCGATCTTCTCCGAGTCCGCCCGCCGGTCGCCCGGGACGAGCGCGACGACCCAGCGCCCGCCGCAGTCGAAGACGAGCGACTTCACGATCTGGCCGAGCTTGCACCCGACCGCGCGGGCGGCGTCCGACGCGGTCGGCGTCCCGGCCTCGAACTCCTCGATCCGCGCCTCGATGCCCATCTGCCGCAGATAGGCCGAGACGCGCTCGACCGGCTCCGGCCAGGCGTCGCTCATTCGGGCCCGAGCTCGATCATGTAGACGTCGTCGAGCCCCGCGTCGCGCAGCGAGCCGACGAGCTCCGGCGGCGCCGGCGTGTCGAGGGAGACGGCCATCAGCGCCTTACCGCCGCGGTTCGTGCGCGAGACGGCCATGTTCGCGATGTTCACGCCCGCCTCGCCGATCAGCGTCCCGATCCGACCGATCACGCCCGGAACGTCGTCGTAGCGGAAGAGCGCCATCCGCGGCGAGAGCTCCATCTCGACCTCGAAACCGAGCGCGCTGACGAGCCAGGTCCGGTTCTCGTTGCCGATCGTCGTCCCCGCGACGCGCAGCTCGTCTCCGTTCGAGCGCACTGCGACCCGGATGAGGTTCGTGAAATCGCGGGACGCGCGGCGTCGCTCTTCGACGACCTCGACGCCGCGCTCCGCGGCGATCAGCGGCGCGTTCACATAGTTCACCGGCTGGTCGGCGCGTCCCTGGAACGCCCCGTTCAACGCGGCGACGGTCAGCAGCCGCGTGTCGTAGCCGGACAGCGCGCCGTAGTAGGCGAGCTCGATCCGCTCCGCGCGTCCGCCCGCAAGCTCCATCGCGAGCCGGCCCAGGCTCGCCGCGAGCGGGATGAACGGCCCGAGCACCTCGAGGTCCTCCGCGCCGATCGACGGGATGTTGACCGCGTTCGTGACGAGCGAGCCCTCGAGCGCCGCCGCCACCTGCTCGGCGACGATCATCCCGGCCCGGTCCTGCGCCTCCTCGGTGGACGCGGCAAGGTGCGGGGTGACGACGACGTTGTCCAGCTCGAGCAGCGGGCCGGAGTAGGGCTCCGCGGAGAAGACGTCGAGCGCTGCGGCCGCGACCTTGCCCGAGCGGAGCGCATCGAGGAGCGCGTCCTCGTCGACGAGCTCACCGCGGGCGGCGTTGACGAGCCGAACGCCGTCTCGCATCTTCGCGAATGCGTCGGCGCTGATCGAGCCGCGGGTCTCGGCCGTCAGCGGCAGGTGCAGAGTCACGAAGTCGGCGGCGGCAAGCACGTCGTCCTGCGTCTCCAGCCGTTCGACGCCGAGCTCTCGGTACCGCTCTTTCGCGACGAACGGGTCGTAGGCGACCACACGCATCTCCAGGCCCCGCGCGCGGCGAGCGACCTGCTGGCCGATGCGCCCGAAGCCGAGCACGCCGAGCGTCTTGTCGGCCAGCTCGAGGCCTCCGTAGCGCGACCGCTCCCAGCGGCCCTCCTTGAGCGCCGCATGGGCTTGCGGGATGTTTCGCGAGAGCGCGAGCAGGAGCCCGACCGTGTGCTCGGCCGCCGAGATGACCGTGGACTCGGGCGCGTTCGCAACCACGATCCCGCGGCGGGTGGCCGCTTCCACGTCGACGTTGTCCACGCCGACGCCTGCACGACCGATCACCTTCAGGCGATCGGCCCGCTCGATCAGTTCGGCGTCGAGCTTCGTCGCGGAGCGGATGACGATCGCGTCGTAGTCGCCGATCCTCCCCGCGAGGTCGCCGTTGGCGTCCACGTCGACGTCGAATCGCTCGCGGAGGAGCTCGATCCCCGCGTCGGCGATCGGCTCTCGGACGAGGACTCTCAAGCCGGTTGGTGCTCGTAGGTCTCGAGCGCGCGCGTGACGGCTACTCCGCGCTCGATGTCCGCGCCGGCCTCGGCGAGGGCGAGCTCGATTCCCGCCAGCGCGGTCGTGATGTCGAAGACGTCGAAGAACCCGATGTGCCCGATGCGGAACGCCCTGCCCTTGAGCGGGCCCTGGCCCGGCGCGAGCGTGATCCCCATCCGGTCGCGCAGGTCGAGCAGGAACCGGTCGCCGTCGACGGGCTCGGGAACGCGGACTGCGGTCACGACCGCGGAGCTGTCGTCGTCGGGGGAGAAGAGCTCGAGGCCCATCGCCTTCACTCCCTCGCGGCACGCCCGTCCCAGCCGGACATGTCGCTCGAAGGCGGCCTCCAGACCCTTGTCGAGAATGAGGCCGAGCGCGACGTTCAGCCCGACCACGATCGAGACCGCCGGCGTGAAGGCGGCGTCGAGCGTTGCCTGCGCATCGCGCGTGCGCGCCCAGTCCAGGTAGAAGCGCGAGGCCGAGGCCCGCTCCCGCGCGCTCCAGGCCGCGTCCGAGACGGACACCATGGACAGGCCCGGGGGCGCCATCAGGGCCTTCTGCGACCCCGAGACGACCGCGTCGAGACCCCACTCGTCCGTCTCGCACGGGACGGCGCCCAGGCTCGAGATCGCGTCGACCGCGATCAGCGCGCCCGCCTCCTTCGCGGCCGCGGCGAACGAGCGGACGTCGGCGACGACGCCGGTCGACGTCTCCGACTGCGTGACGAGCACGGCGGTCGCGCCCCCGAGCTCGGCGAGCCGAGAGGCGAGATCGTCGGCGGCCGGCGCCTCGCCCCACTCGTAGCGGATCTGCTCGACCTCGCAGCCGTACGCGCGCGCGATGTCCGCCCAGCGCTCGCCGAAGTAGCCGGCCGAGACGACCACGACGCGCTCGCCCGGAGACGAGAGGTTGGCGACGACCGATTCGAGACCCGCAGTCCCGGACGCCGTGTAGAGCAGCACCTCGCTCTCCGTCCGGTAGACATCCTTGAGCCGGTCGAGGCACTCGCGATAGACCGGCCTGAAGTCCGGGCTGCGGTGATGCACGATCGGCTGAGCCATCGCCGCGAGCACCTCGGGCGGGACCGGAGTGGGCCCGGGCGTCATCAGGTACCGCTTTTCAGCCAAGCCACGTGAGCCTAGCTCAGTCATAGGCTGTGCCAGTGGAAGCTCTGGTCGCCTTCGCCGCCGCGCTTCTCTCTCTGCGGCTGACGGCTCTCCTCGCGCGTCGCTGGCGCGCGTCGGGCCGGATCGAGCTCGCCGCCTGGACCGGCGCTCTCTTCGCGTACGCGGTCGCGTGCGCGGCGCTGACCTGGGGCGCGGCCGCCGGCTGGGACGCGCGTGCCTTTCGCGTGTACTACCTGTTCGGCGGGCTGCTGACGGCGCCGCTCCTCGGGCTCGGCTCGTTGCTCCTCTACGGCCGGCGGCGGATCGCCGGCCCAGCGCTCGTCTACGTCGGGCTGGCGGTCGGAATCGCGATCTCGGTGCCCGTCCACGGAGCCTTCGGGGACAGCATCCCGGCGGCCCAGGACCACCTCGAGCTCGTCCCGGCCCGGCTGGCCGCGATCGTGGCGAACGTCACAGGAACGCTGGCCGTGCTAGCTGTCGCAATCGTCACGATCAAGCGCCGACCGCTCGGCAACGGCCTGGTCCTCGCCGGGGTCTCCGTTGCCGCCCTAGGCACCGCTCTATCCGGCTTGGGTGCTGCGAAAACGGCGATTTTCGTCGCAATTGCAGCGCTTCTTCTTTACGGAGGTTTTACAGCCTCTCCACGCGTCAGGCGCTAACCAACCGCTAGCGTCCCGGGTCTTACCCGTTTGACATCGATCACGGGCCCGCCCATGGGCTCGCCACGGCGACTGCGGCACAGTCCCGCCCGGCGAGCACGCGGCCCGGCAACGAGGGGGTTCACTTGCTCCGAAAAAACCTGCGGCTTCTGCCTGTGCTCGCATTCATCGTGATGGGTCTCGCTGCCCTGACCACGACGCGCCAGGCGGACGCTCGAGAGAAGAGCGTCGCCAAATTCGTTCCGTCCGATGCGACCATCGTCAGGCAGATCCATCACTACCGCCGAGCGACCTGGCACTGGCAGTCGGTGATGGGCGCCCGCCGCAGCCGCGCGGGCCACGCCGAGAAGGATCCGAGCCGCAAGTACAAGCTCTGGGCCCGCAATCTCTGGAAGCACCGCGCGAAGCGTGTGCGCCGTCTCGCCGTCCATCCGCCGCACAAGTCGCAGTGGCTCTGCATTCACCGCTACGAAGGCGCGTGGACGAGCGCGACCGGCAACGGCTACTACGGCGGGCTGCAGATGGACATCAGCTTCCAGCGCAGGTACGGCGCTCGATTGCTGCACCGGAAGGGCACCGCGAACAAGTGGACCCCGCTCGAGCAGATGTGGGTCGCCGAGAAGGCGCACCGCAGCGGACGCGGTTTCTACCCGTGGCCGAACACGGCGCGCTACTGCGGGCTGATCTAGAGTCTCGTCGATGGGACGAGGCTCCAGGCCGATCCGGCGCTGGCGAAAGGATCGTCAGCGCAAGAAGAAGGACCGTCTGAAGAGACGGGCCGAGGCGGCCGGCGAGACCCGGCCGGCGCGCGCCCGACCCCGCACGGCCAGGCGCGCGAGGCCCGAGACCGCTCCGGCAGCGGCCGCGGAGACGCCGGTCGAGGAAGCGGCCGCCCCCGAGGAGCCCGAGGTCACGGCTCCCGAGGCGAGCGCGGAGCCTGAGGCGAGCGCCGAGCCTGAGGCCGCACCCGAGCCCGCGGCCGAGCCCGAGAAGCCGAAGCCGGCCAAGGCGGCGAAGCCGAGGGCCGCGAAGAAGGCTCCCGCCAAGCGGACGCGCGCGAAGAAGGACGACAGCTAGCTCTTCAACTTCTCGCGCAGCAGCTCGTTGACGAGCTTCGGGCTTGCGCGCCCCTCGGTCTCCTTCATCACCTGGCCGACGAAGAAGCCGAGAAGCCCCTCTTTGCCTCCCCGGTACGCCTCGACCTGACCGGGGTTCGCGGCCAGCACCTGGTCGACGAGCTGCTCCAGCTCGGACGTGTCGGTGATCTGACCGTCTCCCAGATAGGCGTCGGCCGAGAAGCCCGGGTCGCCGCTCGCCGCGAGCGCCTCGGTGAAGGACTGCCGCGGGATGCTGTCGCGTGCCTCGATCAGCTTCGCCAGCTCGTCGGCGTTCACGGCGTCCGGGTCCACGCCGGTGGCGGCGAACTGGTTCATCAGCACGTTCGCGACCGCGGTGCGGTCGCCCGAGATCTGCGCGTAGAGACGATCGCGCCCGCTGACGACGAGCCCCTCGGCCAGGTCGAACCCGACCTCGTCGACGAGCCGGCCCATCCGCACACCCGG
>DATBGG010000129.1:0-34181 GCA_036558065.1 Gaiellaceae bacterium
GTGGACGAAGAACGTGCCCGACCGGGCAGCGCGTGAGCCGCACCGTTCCAGCCGGCTTCTAGCCAATCGAACGCCTCCGGGGCGCCGTCACTCGCGCACGGCTGCGTAACCTGAGCGCGTGGGCATGTTCTTCCACTCGCCAGAGCCGCCCCCCGAACGTCCGGCGGATCCTGCCGTGCGCAGGGCGAATCTCCGTCGCATCGGACGGCTGTTCGCGCCGTACAAGCTGCGCCTGAGCGCGGTCCTGCTCCTGATCGTCGGCTCGGCTGCGCTCGGCGTCATCCCCGCCTTCCTGCTCAAGCGCGTGCTCGAGGCGATCGGCGAGAACGACACGACCGCCCTCTCGTTCGCCGCCGCCGGGATCATCGCGATCTCGATCGCGACCGGCGTGCTCGGCGTCTTCCAGACGCTTCTCTCGAACCAGGTCGGCCAGCGGGTCATGCACGACCTGCGCGCGGCCGTCTTCCGCCACCTGCAGAAGCTCTCGCTCGCGTTCTTCACCCGGACGCGCACGGGCGAGGTTCAATCGCGGATCTCGAACGACATCGGCGGCGTGCAGAACGTCGTCACGAACACGGCGACGTCGATCGCATCGAGCGTGACGACAGTCGTCGCGACGATGGTCGGCATGCTCCTCCTCAGCTGGCAGCTCGCGCTCTTCGCGTTCGCGCTGATCCCCATCTTCGTGCTCCTGACGCGGCGCGTGGGCCAGGAGCGCCGGCGGATCGCGAAGACGACGCAGGAGACGATGGCCGACATCTCGAGCCTCGTCCAGGAGTCGCTCTCCGTCTCCGGGATCCTGCTCGGCAAGACGATGGGCCGCGGCGACGAGCTCGCCGACCGCTTCGAGACGGACTCGCGCCGTCTGGCCGACCTCGAGGTGCGCCAGCGGATGGCCGGCCGCTGGGTGATGGCGCTGATCCAGACGAGCTTCGCCGTGATGCCCGCAGCGGTCTACTGGTTCGGTGGCCTGGCGCTTGCGCACGGCTCCGGCGCGGTATCCGTTCCGCTGCTCGTCGCGTTCACGACCTTGCAGACGAGGCTGTTCTTCCCGGTCGGTTCCCTGCTGGGAGTCGGGCTCGACGTGCAGACGTCGCTCGCGCTCTTCGACCGGATCTTCGAGTACCTCGACCAGGACGTCGACATCGTCGAGAAGCCGGACGCGATCGCGGTCGCTCGCGCCGGCGACGTCGTCTTCGACCACGTCTGGTTCAGGTACGGCGACGAGTGGACCGTGCGGGATGTCTCGTTCGCCGTCGCGGCCGGGACGAGCACGGCGCTCGTCGGTGAGACCGGATCTGGCAAGACCACGCTCGGCTACCTCGTGGCGCGGCTGTACGACGTCGGGCGCGGCCGGATCACGATCGACGGCGTCGACATCCGCGACCTCAGCTTCCGCGCGCTGAGCGAGCTGGTCGGGGTCGTCTCGCAGGAGACCTATCTCTTCCACGCCTCGGTGCGCGAGAACCTGCGCTTCGCGAAGCCGGACGCGACCGACGAGCAGATCGAGGCGGCCGCCGAGGCGGCGCGCATCCACACAGTGATCGCCGGCTTGCCGGAGGGCTACGAGACCGTTGTCGGCGAGCGCGGGTACCGCTTCTCCGGCGGCGAGAAGCAGCGGATCGCGATCGCGCGGACGATCCTGCGCAACCCGCCGATCCTCGTCCTCGACGAGGCGACGAGCTCGCTCGACACTGCGACGGAACGGCTCGTGCAGGAAGCGCTCGACAACCTCTCCGCGGGGCGGACGACGATCACGATCGCGCATCGCCTCTCGACGATCCGGAACGCCGACCAGATCGTCGTGCTCGATCACGGGCGCATCGTCGAATCCGGCCGCCACGACGAGCTGATCAACGGCGGCGGCCGCTACGCAGCGCTCGCGAGCAGGGACGCCGAGACGTTCACGAGCCTCCCTGCCTTGGCGCCGGCGAACTGACCGGCCACACAGCTCGAAAAAGGAAGGAAATCCCCGCTGGGCCGCAAACCCCTGGCAGGTGAACCGGCTGGCGATCACATTTGTGGCCGCGCTGGCGGCGCTGCTGCTCTCGCCCGCGGCTGACGGGTTCAACCCGCAGGTCGCCGGCCTTCAGATCGCTCTGCGCCACAGCGGCCTCTACCGCGGTCCGATCGACGGCGTCCAGGGACCGCAGACGGTGCGCGCCGTACGGGCGTTCCAGCGACGGCATCACCTTGCCGTCGACGGCCTCGCGGGACCGCAAACGCGCGCCGCTTTCGGCTCTCGTGGGCAGCCGCTCTTCGGGACACGCGTCATCCGGCGCGGGATGCGCGGCTACGACGTGGGCGTGCTCCAGTTCCTGCTCCGCCGACACGGGCTGCGGCCCGGTCATCTCGACGGTCACTTCGGGAAGGCGACCGAGCGCGCTCTCCGCCGGTTTCAGCGACGGCGCCGCTTGACACCCGACGGGGTTCTCGGGCCGCGCACGGCGAAGCGGCTCTGCACGGCCCGCGCCTGCGCCTGGCGCGGGGCGACTGCACGACGTGTGAAGAAGAAGCAGAAGGCGCTACGCCATCGCATCGCGCCCGGCGAGACGCTGACGACGATCGCCCGTCGCTACGGCGTCACAGTCGAGGCGATCGCGCGCGCGAACCGGATCGATCCACGCGGCTACATCTTCGTCGGGGCACGGCTCAGCATCCCCGGCGGTCACGTGGCCCGGACCGCCGTCGCCTCGTCGAGCGTGCGCACAACGCTCGACTACTGGTCCCGGTTCTACGGAGTCGACGCGCGGCTCGTACGGGCGCTCGCGTGGTGGGAATCGGGTTTCAACAACTCACTCGTCTCGTCGGCGGGCGCGAAGGGCGTGATGCAGGTGACGCCGGCGACGTGGAGCTACGTGGAGCTCGTGCTGGTGAGACATCAGATTCCGCACACGGTCAGCGGCAACGTGCAGGTCGGAGTCGCGTTCCTCAACCAGCTGCTGCGTGAGTTCCATGGAGACGTCCGGCTCGCGCTCGCGGGGTACGCGCAGGGCCCGGGCTCCGTCCGCCGGCACGGGCTCTTCCGCGAGACACAGGTGTACGTTGCGGGCGTGCTTGCCCTGAGCCGACGCGCCTAGCGGCGTCGGCGCCTCAGGACCCAGCGCGTGAGCTCGATCCCGCCCGCGATCGCGAAGGCGGTCACGAGCGCGAGCACGAGGCCCCAGATGCTCTCGAACGTCTTGCCGCCGTAGTAGCCGAGCAGCGCGCAGTAGAGCGCCCACGCGAGCGCGGCCACCGCGTCGAAGACGACGAAGCGACGCCACGGATACCCGAGCGTCCCCGCGCTCAGCGTCACCGCCGTGCGCCCTCCCGGAATGAAGCGCGCGACCGCGATCAGCTCGCCGCCTCGCTCCTCGAGCTGCTCCTCGGCCCACTTGAACCGGCGTTGCCCCTTCTCGCCGCTGAAGCGCTCGGTCGCCCGATGGCCGAACGTGCGGCCGATCAGGTACGCGCAGTTGTCGCCGAGGAAGGCGCCCGCCCACGCCGCCGGGATGATGAGAGCGAGGCTGAGATCCCCGTTCCCCGCGACGACGCCCGCGGTGACGACCGCCGTCTCGCTGGGCACGATCGGCACGATCGCGTCCAGGAACGCGAAGACGAAGATGATCAGGTACGCCCACTCCGAGGACTCGGCGACGAGCTGGGTGAACTGGTGGAACAAGCGGTTCTAGTTGCTCGTCGCCGCCGCGAGCTGGCCGCAGGCCGCCTCGATGTCCCGTCCCCTCGTGAGCCTCACCGTGGCCGGGACGCGGGCGCGGTCGAGCTCGGCCTTGAACGCGGCGATCGCCTCCCTCGAGGAGCCGTCGAACCGGCCGGTCGGGTTGTACGGGATGAGATTGACCTTGTAGCTCGAGGGCCCGAGGAGATCGGCGAGCCGGCGCGCGTCGGCCGGGGAGTCGTTCACGCCTGCCAGCATGACGTACTCCACGAACACCTTCCGGCGGCGGAGCTCGACGTAGCGCCGGCACTCGGCAAGCACGTCCGGGAGGGGAAAGCGGTCGTTCACGGGCATCAGCCGCGATCGCTTCTCGGGATCGGCGGCGTGGATCGAAAGCGCCAGCCGGATCGGCTCCTCGACCTCGTCGACGAAGCGGGTGAGCCCCGGCATCCAGCCGACCGTGGAAATCGTCGTGCGCCGATGCGTGATCCCGAGGTCGGGCAGCCGCCGCGCTGACGCGACGACGGCGTCGAAGTTCAGGAACGGCTCGCCCATTCCCATGTACACCGCGTGGTTCAGCGGCTCCTTGCGCCGGAAGTGGAGCGCCTGGTCGAGGATCTCCGACTCGGTCAGGTTGCGGTGGAAGCGCATGTCGCCGGTCGCGCAGAAGGTGCAGGTGAGCGGGCAGCCTGACTGCGAGGAGAGACAGAGCGATCGCCGGCCGTCGCGGTAACGCATGAGGACCGCCTCGACTGGATGGCCGTCACCGGTCTGGAAGAGAGCCTTGACCGTGCCGTCACGCGACTCTCGCTCGGTGACGAGCTCGAGGGTCGAGAAGGGGACGCGTTGCTCGAGCGTGGCGCGCAGCGGCTTCGAGAGCGTCGTCATCGCGTCGTAGGAGCCGGCTCCGCGCGCGGTCCACTCCCAGACCTGGCGTGCCCGGTACCCGGGCTCGTCGAGCTCGCCGAGCACGGTCTGGAGAAGGACGAGATCCATCACTCACGCACCCGCGCGCGCGACGATCTCCTTCACGACCTTGGTCTTCGCGTCCGCGTAGTCCTGCACGTACGCCCACTCGCGCGCGGCTAGCTCGCGCTTCGTGCGCTCGTACAGCTCGCGGTCGGCGTCGTTCGTTCGCATGTGGTCGCGGAAGGCGAGCATGCGGCCGATCTCCTCGCAGCCCTCCGAGAAGACGTGCAGGTTCACGTCCGTGTCGGGGCCCTTGAAGACCCGGTGCTCGTACCAGTCCGGCTCGCGGATGCGCAGGACGTAGCCGGCGCCCACGAGCGCGGGGACGTACCCGTCCTCGTCGGACGAGTCCGGCACGGCCAGGACGATGTCGATGAGCGGCTTCGCGGCGAGGCCGGGCACGGAGGTCGAGCCCACGTGCTCGAGGAGACGGGCCCGGTCGCCGAGCGCGCTGCGGATTCGCTCCGCTTCGCGCTCGAACAGGGTCGGCCACACAGGGTCGTAGTCGACGAGCTCGATCGGCCCGTCGACGCGCCTCGGCTCGCCGATCGTGACCGCGCGCAGCTCCTGCTCGCGCTCCGAGGTCACAACGGCCAGGGAGCCCGGTACGGCCTCGGCTGCATGCTCCAGTCGCTGTACGCGACGCGCGGCGTGTCCGTCTCCTCGGGCGTCGACGCGTCGTAGCGGGCGGCGACCTCGTCGACGGGGTAGTGCAGCTTCTTGTCTTCTCCCCGCAGACCGGCCATCAGGATCGCGCAGGGGCCGTCGCCGGCGCCGACGATGATGTGGTTCGTCCCCGGGGCGCAGTGGAAGAAGTCCCAGGCCTTCAGGCGACGCTCCTCTCCCTCGACGACGAGGATGCACTCGCCGGAGAGGACGAGAAAGTCTTCCTGGACGTTCTCGGAGTGGTACTTGCCGTTCGGTTTCCCCGGCGGCAGGACGTGGACGCCGATCCCGTAGTGCTCGAAGCGGCCGGGGGGCTCGAAGTCGGTCCAGTGACCCGCCTCGTCGGTCTGCTGCCAGCGCGCGTCGGCCAGGTTGAGGACGAACCAGCCGGGCGACGCGGCGTGCGCGCCCTCTTCCGAGTGCTCGATCTTCGCTTCTTCGGTCATGCCGAGACCCTACGCGTTGCGTGCGGCTTCGAGCAGCTCGAGTACCCGCACCGCGTCTGCGGGGTCGACCGGCGGCGGCGTGCCGTCTCGCACGCTTCGTGCGACCGCTTCGTAGAAAGCGCCGTAGTCGCCCGCGAGTGTCGGAATCGGACGTGTCTCCTCCTCGGCGCCGAGTTGTCCCCAACGGTCCGGCGGCTCCTCGCCCCAGCCGGGGTCGCCGGGCCTGCCTCCGGCTCGGAGCATCTCCTCCTGAGGGTCCGTGCCGTGCTTGACGAACGCGCCGTGCTCGCCGAGGACGCGGAAGCGGGGGCCGGGCTGGGCGGCGACGAGGCTCATCCAGAGATGCGAGCGCTGACCGGACTCGTGATCGAGCGCGAGGAAGACGTCGTCCTCGACCTCGGCGACGGCCCGGCGCGTGTCCACTTCGGCGTGGCGTAGCTCGGCGGGGCCGAACAGCTCGAGCGCCTGGTCGACGAGATGCGTGCCGAGGTCGAGGAGCAGGCCGCCGGCTTCGTCGGCCCGCTCGCGCCAGGCGCCCGTGAGCTCGGGCCGCCAGCGGTCGATGCGCGACTCGAAGCGGTGGACTGCGCCGAGCTCGTCCTCGTCCACGAGCTGACGCACGGTGAGGAAGTCGCCGTCCCAGCGGCGGTTTTGGAAGACCGTCAGCATCAATTCCCGCTCGTTCGCCTCGGTGAGCAGGCGCCGGGCGTCCTGCGAGCTCGGTGTGAGCGGCTTGTCCACGACGACCGGGAGCCCGGCCTCGAGCGCACGCAGGGCGTGCGGCACGTGGAGCGTGTTCGGGGTGGCGACGACCACGAGGTCGAAGTCCGCGGCGCGCTCGAACACCGCGTCGGCGTCTTCGAGGACGAGGACGTCCGGAAAGGCCTCGCGTGCTTGGCGTTGCCGTTCGGGGTCGCTCGTTGTGACCGCCGCGAGGTCGAGCTCGTCGCAAGCCGCGATGAACGGCGCATGGAACACCGACCCTGCGAGGCCGTAGCCGAGGAGCGCGACACGAAGGGGCGGTGCCATCCAGTGCATCTTGCTCTAGCCGGTCTAGTCGGAGTACGCTCGAACGCGGCCGACGAAGGAGCGGACGGTGGCGATCGCGGACGACGTCACTGCGGCGAAGACAGGCCCGGGGCCGGGTCTCGGACTGCCCCCGCCGAGTACGGGCAGCGCGCTCCTCGATGCTCTGGCTCGCGTCATGCTGTTCGCGATCCACGCCGAGCGCCGCGTCGATCCGTTCTTCCGGCCGGCGTTCGACCGCGTGCTTCGCGAGCCGCTGTCGAAGGCGACGACCGCGCTGATCAACCTCAAGCGGCGCGATGACGGTCTCGGCCTCGCCGAGGAGCGGGCGCAGCCCGGGGAGGAGGAGCACCTGCAGGCGATCATCGACCAGTTCACGGCGCAGATGCGCGCGCTGTGGGAGCCGGGCTGGTTCGAGCGCGGCGGAAACACGAAGACGCACGGGATCGTCCGCGCCGATTTCGTCGTGTGCGACGACCTGCCCGAGCACATGCGGCGCGGGATCTTCGCCGAGCCGAAGACCTACCGCGCCTGGGTCCGCTTCTCGGGGCCGGGGCCGTACATCACGCCGGACATCGACGACGTCGGCTTCATGAGCATGAGCATCAAGCTGATGGGCGTCCCCGGGCCGAAGCTCCTCGACGACGAGCAGCACACGCAGGACTTCCTCGGGGTCTCGACGCCGACGTTCGTCACCCCCGACACGCGGGCGAACTCGCGGCTCCAGTACTGGAGCTACCGGAACGCGCCGGTCTTCTACTTCCTCGACCCGCGCGACTCGCACGTGCTCGACTCGATCATGCAGCTGCTCTGGACGAAGACGCAGACCAGCCCGCTCGAGAGCCAGTACTTCAGCTGCGTGCCGTACCTGCTCGGCGAGGGGCAGGCGATGCAGTACGCGTTCTGGAGCCGGCGGAGGAAGCGGAGTCGCGTCCCGCGCCTGCCGCGGCGGCCGTCGGACAACTACCTGCGCGAGGCTATGGCCAGGACGCTCGCCGAGGAGGACGTCGAGTTCGACATCACGCTCCAGGTGCAGACGGACGCGCACAAGATGCCGATCGAGAACAACGCGGTGCTCTGGCCGACGAGCATCTCGCCGCGCGTCCCCGCGGCCGTCTTGCGGATCCCGAAGCAGACGTTCGACTCACAGGCGCAGCTCGACTTCGCGCGCGTTCTCACCTACAACCCGTGGCACTGCATCCCCGAGCACCGCCCGCTGGGAAACCAGAGCCGAGCCCGCAGGCGCATGTACTCGGAGCTCGCCCGACTGCGGCAGGAGATGAACAAGGTCGAGCACTACGAACCGACGGGCGACGAAGCCTTTTAGCGCGATCCGCGAGAATGGCCGCGTGGGGCTGAAGCGGATGGACAACATCGGCATCGTCGTGGAGTCGCTCGACACGGCCATCTCCTTTTTCGCCGAGCTGGGCCTCGAGCTCGAAGGTCGGGCCATAATCGAAGGAGACTGGTCCGGGCGCGTCACTGGAGTGCGCGACCAGCGGGTCGAGATCGCCATGATGCGCATGCCGGACGGTCATGGCCGGATCGAGCTCTCGCGATTTCTCGCGCCGCCCGTGGTCGCCGATCACCGGAACGCGCCGGTGAACGCTCTGGGCTACCTGCGCGTCATGTTCGCCGTGGACGACCTCGACGACACGCTCGCCCGGCTCCGCAGCCATGGCGCGGAGCTCGTCGACGAAGTCGTCCAGTACAAGGACGTGAATCGGCTCTGCTACGTCCGAGGCCCGGAGGGCATTCTCGTCGGACTGGCCGAGGACCTCGGAGGCTGACCAGCTCGCGCTCAGGACGCCAGGCGGCGGAGGGCTCGTAGACCCGGCAGGAAGAAGTACGCGCCGCCCTTGACCGTGATGAAGCGGGGCATGCCGGTCACTCGAGTGCGAACGGTCGGGGAAGGCATCGTGAACGTGCCGCCGTACGGCTCGGACTGGCCGACGAGCGGGTCGGAGTCGTCGTAGAGGCCGGCGAATTTCGGGTTGTTCAGCCACGTGTTCTGGACGAACTCGAACTGGCGGGCGATGTTCCCGTTC
The DNA here is from genome assembly GCA_036558065.1 of Gaiellaceae bacterium. Taxonomy (GTDB): domain Bacteria; phylum Actinomycetota; class Thermoleophilia; order Gaiellales; family Gaiellaceae; genus VAXT01. The sequence goes on from DATBGG010000129.1 coordinate 8,817, forward strand.
AGGCAGATGAAGTGCAGGCCGCGCTCTTCGCCGGGAGCGAGCGACTCCGTCAGCGCGGCTTCCTGGCTCAACGCCTGCCCGTACTCACGGCCCCGCCGCAGGAGCCGGTGGCGCCGATTGATCGCCAGCGACTTGTCCGTGCCCGGGCCTGGGTCGAGCGAGTCGCGCGGGTTCGTCCGGCGAACATGCGCGCCGACCGGGCAGCCCGTCCCGACCGGGTCCTCGTGGAAGTACCCGAAGTCGTTCGCCTCTGCGAGCGCCGGGTCGTCGCGGTCGGGCGAGAGCGCGAGCGGCGCGCCTCCCGGCCAGCGGCCCACCATCTTCGCCGCGATGTGCGTGCGGGAGGCCGGATCTCCCGCCAGCCCGTCGACGAACCGCCAGAAGCCGCGCACGTCCTGCTCGAGCTGGCGGAAGACGAGGTAGGAGCCGTTCCGTCCGATCCCGTCCCGAACGAGCGGCTCATCCGTCACGTGACCGTGCTCGTTGACGTAGCCGAGGACGAACTCGCCCGCCCGAACCGTCTGCCCGGGCGGCCCCGCCTTCGACAGCCCCTCGACGAACGGCTGCGAGATCCCGTCCCGGAATCCGAACGGCTCGAACCCGTCCAGGTCGGACGTGTCCAGCTTGCGCTGCACCTCGACGCCGGCCTCGACGAGGAGGCGCGACTGCTCCTCGAGCAGCCCCGCCAGCTCGGAAGCGTCCCGGGCGTAGAGCAGGAGGACGGCCCCGACCGGCGGCGTCGACGGCCCGCCCCAGTCCCAGTGCTCGGGCGCCGACGGGCCGACGTCGCCGAGGATCCGCTGCCGGTGCTCGGTCGTCATCCCGTGCACGAACTCGTTCGAGAACTGCTGCACCAGGTCGTCCGCCAGGCCGAGCCGCCTCAATCCGGCGCTCGTGAACGCGAGGTTCACCGCCAGCCCCTCGGGCCGCTCGTCCCCAGACGTCACCGACCCCACGACAGACGCGAGCCAGCGCCGCGCCGCCGCGCCGTCCTCGAGCCCGAGCAGGAGGAAGGACGCCGCGTTCAACATCCCGTAGCCGCGGGGGACGAGCCCCTGCACGTCCGCGAGCTCGAGCGTCACAGGAGCTGCAGCCATTGCGCCGCCTCCTCTCTGCCCATCCCGCCGCGGAGGCCGTTCCGAATCTGCTCGTTCCGCGCGACGTTGGCCGCGCTCAGCCGCGGGTAGGCCGAGTACCAGACGTGGGTCGGCACCTGGTGTCGCCGCAGGTAGTGCTTGAAGGCGAGCTCGTCGCGCGAGCCGTCGAGCACGAGCCACCGGGCCTTGGGGAAGCCGTAGCCGTTCGAGAAGACGAGGTTCAGCCCCCACGAGATCTGATCGATGAAGTCGTCCATGTAGCTCTCGAGCGAGCCGTCGTAGTTGCTCGCGAAGAAGACCCGGCGCCCGTCGTCGACGAAGACCCAGCGCGCGAAGTGGATCGTCTTCACGCCCGCGAGGCTCCCGCGGTTGAAGACGTGCCGCACGGCGTACGCGATGCCGTTCAGGACGCCGAGGATCGTCATCCGCCGGAACGGCCCCGGCTTGACGAAGCCGATCGCCGTGAACGGGTTCTGGACGACGTGGTCCTCGAGCGCGGCCAGCGTCTGCACGGTCTCCTCGTCCGGCGTCGCATCCTCGGCCACGTCTGCCTTCTCGTGCCTGCGCAAGAGAATCGCGTAGAAGGGCGCAGCCACGAGCAGGAGCGGCGAGATCAGGAGCAGCCCGAAGGGGATCAAGATCAGGTGCGCCGCCTCGCGCACGCTCCAGCCGAGCGTGGGGCGGGGCTCGGGCTCGAGCGCCCAGGCGAGCGAGTCGTTCTCGCCCACGTAGCGCACGATCTCGTCCCGGACCGCCACGGGGTCGACTCCGTCGAGGTAGGCGCCGCGCTCGTCGAGGAACCGCTCCAGCGCCTCGCGCAAGGCATCCTCGCGCCGGATCTGCTGGACGCCTCGGCCCGGCGTGTTCACGTAGCGCGCCTGCTCGGAGACCACGTGCGCGCGGAGGAAGCCGAGCCGGTCGCCCGGTGCATAGCCCTCGCAGCGCCCGAAGACCTCGTCCAACCCCGGAGCCTGCGCAAGCTCGGCGAGATGCTCGTCGCGCGAGACGTCGAAGTCGCTCAGGTAGACGAGCGACGCCGGCACCGGCTTCCCGTCGAGATCGGTCGTCTCATCGAGCAGGAACAGCCGCGCGAAATGCACCTCCGAGAGCGCTCCCAGGTCGAGCACCGACCCGTTCGCGACCCCGTCGCCCATCGAGCGCAGCAGCTCGTCGAGCGCTGCCGACTCCCCCGGCCGCACGTGCGCCGCGATCGTCACTGCCGACTGCTGCTTCAAGCCGGGAACTCGAGCGCGAAGTCGAGGATCTTCGCCCGCTCCCAGTACACGATCCCCAGATACGTCCCGGGCGAGACTTCGCGGATCTCGTCGCGAATCCAGTGCGCGACGAGCGATGTCCCCGAGTAGTCGAGCACGATCGACTGCTTCCCGTCGAGCCAGCTCTCGTCCTTGTAGACCTTCGCGCGCACGGACTTCCACCCGAAGGGACCGACCTCGTTCAGCAGCTCGCCCTTGTCCGGGTCGAAGACCTTCCCCTTCCAGGCGATCAGGTGCAGCAGCTTCGCCGCCGGCTCGGCGAGATCCGAGCCCGGCCGCACGAGCACGGTCCCGTGCGCCTCGCCGCGCGGAATCGGTCCGGCGTCGCTCGAACGGAAGAGCGAGTCCAGCTCTTCGGGAGAAAGCCGCAGCAGGTCGGACGCTTCGGTTGACATCTCCACCCCTGCTTGGCAGTGACGCGCGCCGAACCTAGCACGTTGACTCCGCCCGGAAAAGAGTGCTTCCATACGTCCGACGTCTGCGGCAACGGACCGAAAGGACCGCCGCATGTCGCTTGCCTCGCTTCTCCGCGGCACGGCCGACTCGCTCGACCGGCGCGTCGGCTGGGACAAGCTGCCGCTTCCGGCCGGACTGCTGACGCTCGTCGGTCTCCGCGACCGCCTGCGCGAGGAGAACCTGTACGACACGGGCCGCGGCGCGCTCGACACACCGCCCGTCGACGACCACAACGGTTACCTGACCGCGCGCACGCTCGACGGGACGTTCAACGACCTGAACGACCCGCTGATGGGCAGCCTCGGCAGCCGCTTCGGCCGCAACGTGCCGCTCTCGTTCACGTACCGCGAGCCGCCGGACGCGATGCTCGACCCGAGCCCGCGCCTGATCAGCCGCGAGCTGCTCACCCGCGAGGAGTTCCAGCCCGCGACGACGCTCAACCTGCTCGCAGGCGCCTGGATCCAGTTCGAGGTGCACGACTGGTTCAGCCACGGCAAGCCGGCGCCCGAGCAGCCGTGGGAGATCCCGGTCGCCGACGACGACCCTTGGCCCGAGCACCCGATGAAGATCCCGCGCACGCACGCGGACCCGAGCACCGACCCGAACCAGCCGCTGACGTTCGTCACCGACGACACGCACTGGTGGGACGGCTCCCAGATCTACGGCCGCGACCCGGCTTTCGCCGACGCGGTGCGCTCGGGCGAGCACGGGAAGCTCCGCATCGACGAGCAGGGCCTGCCGCCGAAGGAGCTCGAGAAGCACATCGACCTCTCAGGCGTCGCCGGCAACTTCTGGGTCGGCCTTGCCCTCCTGCACTCGCTCTTCATGCGCGAGCACAACGCGATCTGCGACGAGCTCCACGCGAAGCACCCGGAGCTGGACGACCAGCAGCTCTACGACAAGGCGCGCCTGATCAACGCCGCGCTGATGGCGAAGATCCACACCGTCGACTGGACGCCGGCGATCATCGCCCACCCGACGACCGTCCTCGCGCTCCGCGCCAACTGGTGGGGCCTCGAAGGCGAGAACCTCGACAAGCGTTTCGGCCGCAAGACCGAGAACGAGGTCATCCGCGGGATCCCCGGCTCGCCGACGAACCACCACGGCGTCCGCTACTCGCTGACCGAGGAGTTCGTCGCCGTCTACCGGATGCATCCGCTGATCCCCGACGACTACAGCTTCCGCTCGCTCGGGAACGACGCGCTTCTCCACGAGCACACGCTCGAGGACCTCGGCGCGCTCCACGTGCGCGAGCGGCTCGACGAGACGCCGATGTCCGACCTCTTCTACTCGTTCGGCACCTCGCACCCAGGCGCGATCGTGCTCCACAACTACCCGCGCTTCCTGCAGACGTTCAACCGGCCGGACGGGACGACGATCGACCTCGCCGCGACGGACGTCCTGCGCACCCGCGAGCGCGGCGTTCCGCGCTACAACCAGTTCCGCCGCCTGTTCCACCTGAAGCCGGTCGAGTCGTTCGAGGAGCTGACCGGCGATCCCGAGACGGCCGAGGAGCTGCGCGCGATCTACGGCGACGTCGAGCGCGTCGACCACATGGTCGGGATGTACGCGGAGCCGAAGCCGAAGGGGTTCGGGTTCTCGGACACGGCCTTCCGCGTGTTCATCCTCATGGCCTCGCGCCGCCTCAAGAGCGATCGCTTCTTCACACGCGATTACCGGCCCGAGGTCTACACGCAGACCGGCCTCGACTGGATCGAGGACACCTCGATGCGCTCGGTGCTCCTGCGCCACTTCCCCGAGCTCGAGCCGGCCCTGCAGGGCGTCGAGAACCCGTTCGCGCCCTGGCGACGGTCGACGGTGTGAAGGGAGCGGACGCCGCGCGGCTCGCGCTCGCCGCGATCCGGGTCTTCAACGGTGCGACGGCGCTCGTCGCTCCCGAACGGCTCGACGCGAGGCTGGGGCTCGATCGCACCGCCGACTACCCCTGGCGGATGTTCGGGATCCGCACCGTGCTGCTGGGCGTCGACCTGCTCTCGAGCGATCCGGAGGTGCGCCGCCACGCCCTTCGCGCCTCCGTCCTCGTCCACGGCTCGGACACGATCTCAGCGGCGAAGGCGGGCTTCACGAGGGCGCTGACGCCGCGCGCCGCCGCGACCGCGACCGCGATCTCGGCGGTCAACGTGGCGCTGGCGCTGATCGCGAGTCGGGACGCGTGGCGCCGCGTGCCGAACTGACCCGCACGCGTCCGAGCCGGTTGAAGATCGGCGTCGAGACGTAGACCGCGCCGAGCGAGTAGAGCGTCAGGAGCGGCGCGAACACGATCGGCATCACGTACGAGATGAGGAAGAGGCCCGGCCAGCGGACGAAGAACGGGCCGCGCTCCTTGACGTAGAGCACGATCAGCAGCAGCGGCAGCCCGAGCGCGAGCAGGAGCCACCAGATCGGCCACTCCGTGCTCAGCGCGTCCTTCACCGCGCCCCAGCGGAAGACGAGCAGCGCAACGAGCCCGATCACGATCGCCGCCGCGAGCGCCTTCAGCGTCACGATCCCGTGCGGCACGAGTGAGATCGGCTTGAAGAACCGCTGTCGCGCGACCGCGAGCTGCCGGCGGTACGCGGCCGGCAGGATCGCCGCGCCCGTCTGCTCCTCGACCGCGCGGAAATCCCACCGCTCGGGCACCGGCGAGCCGACGGGCGGGCTCGTCGTCATGAACTTCGCGAAGCGCGGGTCGCGGCTCATGACGAAGCTCGTCATCGAGTACGCGTCCAGCATCAGCGCGAACGCCTCCGTGTCGCTGAACGAGTCGAGATCGGTGCGGACCCGCGAGAGCAGCCGCTGCGCGTCCATCGAGATTCCGAAGTCGCCGGAAAGCGGCTTGACAGTGAGCTTCTCCTTGGGGGCGTCCTCGACCGGCTTCCCATCGTCCGCGAGCGGCAGCTCGACCGGGCCGAGCAGCCCCTTGCGGAGGTGCATGAGGGCGATCGGCTCGGGGCGCTCGGACGCGTGCGCGAGCTGCTCGTCCCGCACCCGGTCGCTGAGGATCGAGTTCGCCCGTCCGCCGACTCCGGGGATGCGCGTCGCGGGCAGGGGGCGGTCGGCCAGCTGACCGGACGCGTCGCTGACGATCAGGTGCGTGCAATCCGTGTCGAAGAGCCCCTGGAGGCCCTGGTTGTCGTGGACGCCGCCGTCGACGAGCTCGACTCGAATTCCTTCGTACAGGCCGCTGATCGCCAGCGGATGGAAGAGCGTCGGGACGCAGGCCGAGGACGCGACCGCGCTCGCCAGCGGGAAGTCCCGCTGCGCGCTCGTGATCGCGCGGTGGGGCTTGTTCGAGGACGTGTCCGGCTCGAAGTAGCCCGGCTCGAGGCGCATGTTCTTGTCCACGTTGGCGTAGACCTCGCGCGCGGTGTCGTCGTCCGGCAGCGGCTCGCCCATCCGCACGGCCTCGAACCGCCAGTTGTGGCCCGTGTTGAGAGTCGTCGCGTTGATCAGGAGCACCGGCACCTTGGCGTCGCGGTGGCGGTTGTCCTCGTCTGGGCGGAACGTCTCCGGCTCGCCCGGCGGATGGATCTTGAGCTCGCGCAGCGCGATCTGCGCGTCGGCGAAACCGAACCAGCGCTTCGGCCGCTCCTTGCCCCACGCGGGCTTGTAGAAGAACCTGTCGTAGAGGTCGCCGATCCGGTCGCTTCGGGAGTACGTCGCCTTCGCCATCCAGACGTTCTTCGCCGGGTTCAGGAAAGCCCGCGCGCGAATGTTCTTCTGCACCGCCTGCGGGAACTCGCGGTGGATCGTCTCGACGAGCTCGACGTAATCCGCATCCGAGATCTCGGCGTCGGGCTTGCGCTCGAGCAGGTTCTTGACGTGGATGTAGTAGAGCGCGCCGATGATCGAGCCGCCGGAGACGCACGAGATGACCTCGACGCGGCGCAGGATCCCGAGCTCGGCTAGCCGCGCGAGGACGCCCACGTGGAAGAGCGCGGCCCGGAAGCCGCCGCCGGACAGGGCAAGGCCGACCTTTGCCGCAGAGGCGGGTGAGGCTTCGGCGTGCATGTCGTCGGCTCGTTCACGATCCCACCCGGATTCGACCGTGTCAACGAGCCTGCTGACGCTTGACTTTCGGTCCGGAGCTAGCGCAAGCTTTGACGAGACAACAAAGGCTGGTCAAGCCGTTGTCTGCGGCCCTCGGTGCCCGGCCGAGAAAGGGAGTCAATGTCGAGCTCTGGCGCGACTCCTGCGGCCTCACACCTCGCCCTCGGGGCGCGTGCGCGTGCGCGCGATCGGGTCGCCGCCTCTGAGCGCGTGTCGTTTGCGGAGCTCGTCTGGTCGCACTTCCTGTACCAACGCGAGCTGCACGACCAGGGGCTCCAGCACGGGCCCGCCGAAAGCGAGTTCCGCTCGCAGATGGAGCGCTTCGTCGCCGAGCAGGGGCCGATCATCAACGCCTACTGGTGCACGACGGAGGCCTCGGGAGTCGCGCTGACCGAGAGGCAGGGCGAGCGCGTCCTGGGCTTCCTCTGGCGCAGGGCGCCCAACATCCGCTTCCACAGCGCAACGGACTGGGCGACGCACGACGCGCCCGAGGTCAACCACGTGATGCACACGACCGAGACGCTCGCGATCCGCGTCGGCGAGGTGCTGTGCAAGACGCCGGAACGCATCGCCATGCAGTGGCTGCTCTCCGTGGCGGGGTACCTGCTGAGCGTCGTCGACGTGGAGGGCCGGCCGAACAAGCACGACGCGACGAAGGCCGCGCGCCGCGCACGCAACGAGCTGACGAAGGTCGAGACGTACTACGACCGCGCCGGGGAGAAGACGGGCCGGCTCATCTACTTCTGGGGGATGATGATCGGGGTCCTCACGCTCGGCGTCTTCGGGGTGCTCGGAGCGTTGCTGTACGCGATTCCCGAGTCGAACAAGCTGGAGGACGCGTCGACGTTCTTCGTCTGCTACGGGATGGGCGCGGTCGGCGCCGTGATCAGCGTCCTCACGAGGATGTCCCAACGAGGCGACGATGCATTCGTCGACTACGAGGTCGGGCGGCCGGCGTTACGCCGAGTGGGGAGCTTCCGTCCGGTGATCGGGGCCGTGTTCGCGGTCGTCCTCTACTTCGGGCTGAAGAGCGGGCTCGTCAACCTCGAGACGGGCGTGAAGAACACGACGACGTTCTTCTACGCGACGCTCGCGTTCATGGCCGGCTTCAGCGAGCGCTGGGCCAGGGTCCTGCTGGGCGGCGCGACGAAGATGCTGGGCGACCCCGACGACGAGCATCAACCGCCTCCGCCTGCGCCAAGCCCGGCCCCGCGCAAGCCACCTGAAGGGAGCACGGCTTGAGCGTGGCGGTGGAAACCGTCACGCTCGACATCGTCGTGCCTGACCTGACCGGGCTTCCCGACGAGATCTCGCTGGAACAAGGCGAGGAGCAGACACTCCTTCTCCCGAGCCGGGCACAAGCCGGCTACGTGTGGGAGGTGGAGGTGGACGACGAGGCCGTGGTCGAGGCCTCGACGCAGTTCGAAGGAGCCGACGATGCGGCCGTCGGGGCTAGGACGTTCAGCGAGAACGAGCGGCTGACCCTGAAAGGACGGGCCGAAGGCACGACCCGAGTCCATCTCGTTCAGCGCAGGACGTGGGAGAAAGGGGTGGAGCCGATCGGCGCTCACGCCCTGACGGTCAACGTCGCCTCGGCGACTGAACGAGGAGGTACGTAGTGCCCAACAACCGAGTCAACGGAGGCCTCCGTCCGCGAGAAGTGAAGCGGTTCGGCTGGACCCCCGACATTCCGGACGCTCGGGACTTCATGTACTCGGCGCCCGAGGCGGTCCTGACGAAGCTTCCGACGAAGATCGACCTGCGCGGCACGAAGATGCCGAAGGTCTACGACCAGGGCGAGCTCGGAAGCTGCACCGCGAACGCGATCGGCGCGGCGTTCGAGTTCGCGCAGCTCAAGCAGGGCCAGGCGGACTTCATGCCCTCGCGCTTGTTCATCTACTACAACGAGCGCGCGATGGAGGGGACGATCGACACCGACAGCGGCGCGATGATCCGCGACGGGATGAAGAGCGTCAACAAGGTCGGCGTCTGCACCGAGGACACGTGGCCCTACGACATCCCGAAGTTCACGGAGAAGCCGCCGGCGAAGGCGTACACCGAGGCGAAGAAGCACCAGGCGCTCGTCTACCGCCGCGTGCTCGGGCAGCTGCATCAGATGCAGGGCTGCCTCGCTCAGGGATACCCGTTCGTGTTCGGATTCTCGGTCTACGAGAGCTTCATGAGCCCCGAGGTGGCGAAGACCGGCAAGGTGCCGCTTCCGCCGCGCGGGGAGCAGCTGCTGGGCGGGCACGCTGTGCTCGCGGTCGGGTACGACGACTCGATCCAGTCGTTCATCGTCCGCAACTCGTGGGGCCCGAAGTGGGGGATCAAGGGCTATTGCGAGATGCCCTACGGCTACCTGACCGATCCGCAGCTCGCTCGCGACTTCTGGGCCGTGTACACCGTGGAGCCGGACACGCCGAGCGCTCGTCGCAGGACGACGAGGAAGAGGAGCACGACACGGAAGCGATCAGCGGCCGCCAAGCGCTGACGTGACCGCGGAGTTCGACCGGGGGCCCTCGCAGGCGATCGCCTCGATCTGCCTGCGCTGCCCCCGGCCGGGCAAGCCCAAGGCGTTCTGGACCGACTGGGGCCCGGTCTTCTACCGAGGGCGGCTCGACGGGACCGCGCGGCTCCTGTGCATCGCGTCCGACCCGGGACCGACCGAGCGGATCGCGCACCGGACGCTCGTCGGCGACGCGGGCCAGCGCGTGCAGGGCTTCCTCGCCAAGGTCGGGCTCACCCGCTCGTACCTCTGCGTCAACGCCTTTCCGTACGCGCTGCATCCGAGCTGGGGAATGCAGGCCGACGAGCTCCTCGCCGACCCGGTCCAGCTCCAGTGGCGCAATCAGTTCTTCGACGCCGTCCGTCCAGGATCGGTCGACGCCGTCGTCGCCTTCGGCGGGAACGCTCAGAAGGCTCTCGACCTCTGGCCGCACAAGCCGAACGTCCCGGTCGAGCGCATCCCGCATCCGAGCAGCCGCGATACGGCACAGCTGCTCTCCGACTGGCACGACGCCGTCGCGAGACTGCGGCAGAAGGTCGCGCCCGACCCCGACGGAGACGCGACCGGCCCGAACTACGGCTCGTCGTTCAGAGAGTCCGACTATGCGCCAATCCCCCGACGGGATCTCCCGTTCGGCGTTCCGGACTTCCTGGGCGACGACGCCGTGGGCCGCACCGGGCATCCGCGCCACAACAACTCGGTCTCGCGCCCGTCGCCGGACGACGGGCACACGCTGATCTGGGTCGCCCCGCCGAACGGCACGCCGTGAGCGACGTCTTCGGCGCCCCCATCGACCCGCTCGATGGGCCCGCGCTCGCCCTCGGCGGACGCGTGGTGACGATGGACGACTCCAAGCACGTCGTCGACGACGGGGTCGTGTACGTCCAGGGCGGGACGATCGCCGCGGTGCAGAAGGCGGGCCACGCGCCGCCGGCGGGCTTCGAGCACGTCGCCGTCGCCGACACGAAGGGGACGATCTATCCGGGGCTGATCGACCTCCACGACCACTTGAGCTACAACGCGCTCCAGCTCTGGGACGTCCCCAAGCGCTACACGAATCGCGACCAGTGGGCTCAGGGCGACACGTATCGCAAGCTCGTCACCGGCCCGATGAAGGTGCTCGCGCACACGCCGAAGTACGTGCCCGCGGTCGTGCGCTACGTCGAGTGCAAGTGCCTCGTCGGCGGCACGACGACCTCGCAGGGGATCGCGCTCTCGAGCTTCGCCGGGATCCAGCGCTTCTACAAGGGGATCGTCCGTAACGTCGAGCAGACGGACGAGGACGACCTGCCCGAGGCGGCGACGCACATCGCAGATGTCGAGGCGAAGGACCGCGAGAAGTTCCTGAAGCGCCTGAAGAGCCTCGACTGCCTGCTGCTTCATCTGAGCGAGGGCACCGACGACAAGGCCCGCGAGCACTTTCTCGCCCTGCAGGGCCCGGACGACGAGTGGGCGATCACGAGCGCCCTCGCCGGGATCCACTGCGTCGCGCTCCAGAAGAAGGACTTCGAGGTGCTGCACGAAGGCGGCGGGTCGATGGTCTGGTCGCCGCTCAGCAACCTGCTCCTCTACGGCGAGACCGCCGACGTCGCGCAGGCGAAGGCCGCCGGGATCACGATCGCGCTCGGTCCGGACTGGTCGCCGAGCGGGAGCAAGAACCTGCTCGGCGAGCTGAAGCTGGCGCGCCTCGTCGACGGCCTCGACGGGGCCTCGTTCTCGGACTACGAGCTGATCTCGCTCGCCACGCGCAACCCCGCGAAGATCCTGCGCTGGGACAAGGCGCTGGGGACGCTCGAGGCCGGAAAGCGCGCCGACCTGCTCGTCGTCTCGGGGACGACCGGCGACGCGCACGCGCACCTCTTCACTCGGAGTGAGCACGACGTCGAGCTCGTCGTCGTCAACGGCGTCCCGCGTTACGGAGCGAGCAGGCTCATGCGCAAGGTGTTGGGGGAGGCTGCGGACGCAGGAGAGGCGGGCTCAGCCGGGGGCCGGGCCCGCCTCTTCTACCTCGTCCAGGCAACCGGCGACCCCGCCGTCGGGAAGCTGACGCTGAAGGAGGCGACCGACCTCCTCGCGACCGCGCTCCAGCGGCTGCCCGAGCTCGCGAAGGACATGGTCGAGCATCCCACGCTCGACCCCGAGGCGACGATCCTCGTCCTCGACCACGAAGAGCAGGACGGCGTCGACCAGCGTCCGCACCTTCCGGGCCCCGACGGAGAGCCGACCGCGGAGGTGGACGGGACACTGCGCGCGACGCCGCTCCCGGACCTTCTCGTCCCGCTCACACTCGATCCTCTGACCGCGGTCGACGATGACCGCTTCGTCAAGACACTCGCCAAGGAGCAGAACCTGCCCAAGGAGGTGGCCGACCATGTACCCGACCTCTTCTGACGATGGCTAGGGCGCGCCGCGCGCCTCGCGCTGCGGCAGCCGCCGCCGATCCCGATCTCGCGAACCTCCGCAAGATCGACCACATCGTCGTTCTCATGCTTGAGAACCGCTCGTTCGACCACATGCTCGGCTACCTCACCCTCGAGGCGGGCCGCACTGACGTCGACGGGCTGAAGGCGAGCATGTCGAACGCCTACCGCGGCAAGAAGTACAAGGTCCGCCACCTCCAGCGGACCGCGCTGACGAAGGACGAGGACCCTTGCCACGGCGGCAAGTGCATCGCCGAGCAGGTGAGCAACAACATGGGCGGCTTCGTCTCGAGCTTCGCGAAGGAGCGGCCCAAGGCGAAGCTCAAGGACGTTGTGATGGGCTACTACAACGGGAGCCAGCTGCCCGTCTACGACCACCTCGCGCGCGAGTTCATGGTCTGCGACCGCTGGTACTGCTCGGTGCCCGGCGCCACATGGCCGAACCGTCTGTACGCACTGTGCGGCCAGGCGGCGGGGAGCAAGGACGGGATGCGCGTCCCGGTCTACGACGTGCCGTCGTTCGTGCGGCACCTCGAGACGAACAAGGTCTCCTGGCGCTGGTACTCACACGACGTGGGGACGCTGCGCTTCACGGACTCGAAGTTCCGGCTCGGGTACCTGAACAAGTTCGCCTACTTCGACCGGCGGAGCTTCCTGGCCCCGCGGAACTTCCTCGACGACGCGAAGGAGGGGAAGCTGCCGGCCGTCTCCTGGATCGACCCGAACTTCGTGGACGTGTCCTTCATCGGGCCGGCGGGCTCGAACGACGACCATCCGCCCTCCGACATCAAGGCTGGGCAGGAGCTCGTCCTGAAGACGTACAGCGCGCTCGTGAACAGCCCCAACTGGCGGAAGACGCTGCTCGTGATCACCTACGACGAGCACGGCGGCTTCTTCGACCACGTCCTCCCGCCGGCCGCACACGACGACAAGCCCGCGTTCCGCACGTACGGAGTGCGCGTGCCGACGATCGTCGTCTCGCCGTTCACGCCTCGGGCGAGCGTCTCCAGCGAGCTCTTCGACCACACCTCGGTGATCAAGACGATCCTGCTCCGGTTCTGCCAGAAGAACGGGCAGATCCCGGACATGGGCGCGCGCGTGGCGAACGCGACCCATCTCGGATCGACGCTCTCGCTCTCGCAGGCACGGCCGCCCACGCCGCTGCAGGCGTATCGGGACGCCGTCGACCGCATCACCGCGTGGCGGGCGGAGGTGTTCCGCAGCCGGATGCTGATGGAGCCGCTCTCGACGCAGGCCGACCCGAGGGACCTGAACGACCTTCAAAAACAGGTCGTGGCGGCCCGAAACAAGATCCGAGCGCAAGGCCTTCCCGAAGGCCAGCCCTAACTGATCTCGTAACAGACTGTGTCTTGAGCCAGAATTCGACCATGGCGACCGTGACGCTGCGCGAAGACGTCGAGCGGGAGGCGCTCGAGGCCGGTCGTGCTGCTTCCGCGCTGACCGACGACGCCGTCGCCGAGGCGCTCGCGACGGCCGCCGCGTTCGTCCGTGAGCGCCGCGCCGAGATCCTGGCGGCGAACCTCGCGGACGTCGAGGCGGCGACCGGCCGGCTGGACGAGGGCATGCTCGACCGGCTGCGGCTCGACGACGATCGGGTGGACGGCATCGCCGAGCAGGTCTCCGCAGTTGCCGGGATCGAGCCGCTCGAGCGCGAGATCGCGTCATGGACGCTTCCCGACGGCCTTCAGGTCAGCGAGCGGCGGATCCCGATCGGAACCGTCGGCGCGAACTTCGAGGCGCGGCCGAACGTCGCGCTCGACGTAGCCGGGCAGCTCTTGAAGAGCCTGAACACGGCTGTGCTGCGGACGGGCGGCGCCGCGCTGCGGACCGTGACCGTGCTCGTCGACGACGTGTTGCGGCCGGCCCTCGAGCAGACGGGGCTCCCGCCCGGCGCGGTCGGTCTCGTCCGTTCGCCCGACCGCGAGGGCGCGCGCGCGCTCGTGACGATGCCCGAGCGGATCCCGCTCGTGATCCTGCGCGGGAGCGGACCGACGACCGCCGAGCTGGCCCGCCTCGCCGCCGAACACGGAGTCCGCACGCTCGCGCACGCTGAGGGCGGGGGCGTGCTCTACGTCCACGCAGCAGCCGACCGCGGCCGCGCGCTCGCGATGACCGAGGCGGCGCTCGATCGGCTCGGAGTCTGCAATCGCCTCAACCTCGCGCTCGTCGACCGCGGCGCCGCCGGGCTCCTGCCCGACCTGCTCGCGATCTTCAGTGAGAAAGGGCTCGAGGTGCGCGGCTCGGAGCGCGCGATCGAAGCCGCCGGCGACGGTGTCTTGCCGCACGACCGCGACCGCCTCGGCTACGAGTGGGCGAACGAGCCCGACCGCGTCGCGACCGTCACGCTCGACGTCGTCGACGACCTCGACGACGCGCTGCGGATCGCGAACGAGGAGACGTCCGGCCTCGCCGCCGGGATCGTGACCGAGGACGAGGCCGTTGCGAACCGGTTCCTCGACGGCTACCGCGGTACGGCGGCCTTCTGGCACGCGACGACCCGCTTCACCGACGGCTTCGCGCTGACCGGCGCGCCCGAGACCGGGATCAACGTCGACGTCGTGCCCGGTCCGCGCGGCCCGGTCACGTACCGCGACCTCTGGCTGCGGCAGTACCGCGTGATCGGAGACGCGACCCAGGCGCGTTGAGCCCAGTCGTCGTCAAGCTCGGCACGGGGCTCGTCGTCGACGGCGATGGGGACGTGCGCAGCGACCTGTTGGACGCGCGCGCGAGAGAGATCGCAGAGCTGATCGGCGCGGGCGACCCCGTGTGCGTCGTTTCCTCCGGGGCGATCGCTCTCGGTCTTCCGAAGCTCGGCCTGCGGCGGCGTCCGCGGACGATCTCACGCCTGCAGGCCGCCTCGGCTCTCGGCCAGGCGACCTTGCAAGGGGCGTGGGAGGCCGCGCTCGGCCGGCACGGAATTTCGGCGGCGCAGATCTTGCTGACCGCGGGCGACATCTCCGATCGCACCGCATACGTCAACGTCCGCCAGGCGTTCGAAGAGCTCTTCCGGCTGAAAGCGTTGCCCGTCGTGAACGAGAACGACGCCACCGCCACCGACGAGATCACGTTCGGCGATAACGACGCACTCGCGGCACAGGTCGCCGTGCTCCTCCGCGCGCGGCTGCTGGTGCTCCTGACCGAGGTAGAGGGCGTGTACTCGCGCGCCCCGGGCCGGCCGGGCGCGGAGCTCATCTCGGAAGGCGAGCTCGCCGGAGAGGCCGAGATCGGAATCGGCACTGAGCTCGGGCGCGGGGGCATGGGCAGCAAGGTGCTCGCGGCGCAGATGGCGAGCTCGGCCGGCATTCCGACCGTGATCGCGGCCGGCGACGCCGACGCCGTGCTCGGCCCGATCCTCGCCGGCGAACAGCGCGGGACGAGGTTCGCGCCGCAGGAGCGCGGCGAGTCGGCCTTCAAGCTGTGGCTCCGCTTCGGAAAGCCCGTGGCCGGACAGTTGCACGTCGACGAGGGAGCGCGCCGCGCGCTCGTCGAGAAAGGCGCGAGCCTGCTGGGAGTCGGTGTCGTTCGTTGCCTGGGGCGCTTCGACCCCGGAGCCGCTGTCGAGCTCGTCGGGCCGGACGGCGTCGTCTTCGGCAAGGGCATCGCGGGAGCGGGAGCGGACGAGCTCGCCGGGCGGCCTCGTGGCATCGAAGCGGTTCATCGTGACAAGTTGGTGCTCTATTGAGGAAGGTCGCAGTCATCGCCGACGTGCATGGGAACGCACCTGCGTTCCGGGCCGTCCTCGACGAGATCGAGCGTGAAGGCGTCGACCTGATCGTCTCCTGCGGCGATCTGACCTGGGGCCCGCTGCCGGAAGAGACCTTCGAGCTCGCACGCGATCTCGACGCGCGCTTCGTTCGCGGCAACGCGGACCGGGCAGTGTTGGAACGCGCCTCGGAGACCGAGCGCGAGCAGTGGATGCAGGAGCACCATGGCGACGAGCTGCGAGCCTTCCTGGCCACCTTCGAGGACGGCGTCGTCGTCGAGATCGACGGCCTCGGCCCCGTCCGCTTCTGCCACGGCTCGCCTCGCAGCGACGAGGAGTGCGTGACGCCCGAGACGCCCGAGGAGCGCGTCCGCGAATTCAGCGCCGGGGTCGAGGAGCGCGTGATCGTGACCGCGCACGTCCATATTCAGTTCGACCGCGACGTCGCCGGGATCCGCAGCCTGAACGCGGGCAGCGTCGGGCTCCCGTACGAGGGCCGCCCGGGCGCGTACTGGGCGCTCCTCGGGCCGGACGTCGAGCACCGGCGGACGGAGTACGACCTCGAAGCAACGGTCGCGCGCTACCGGTCGAGCGGTCAGCCGAACGTCGAGCAGATCGTCGAGATGATGCTCGAGCCACCGCAGCCGCGCGAGGTCATCGACCACGGCGAAGAAAAGGTGTTCGCCGGCTAGCCGCAACCCCGAAAGGGGGAGGCCGAACGGGGGATACCGGCCTATGTTCAGCCTGAGGTTTCATGCGGCAAGCGGCCTTAGCAGTGGACTCTCCCGGCGAGTTCGGGACCGGCCTTCGCGCCCGGCTCGAAGTCGTGCGCGCCGAAAAGGTCGAGGCGGAGTACCTCGGGCCCGTGCTGGAGCTGCACCGCGAGTCGCGGCGCGACATCTCCCCGGAGCTGGCACTCGTCTCGCCCGACCTCTCGCTCGGCGAGCTCTTGCTCGAGGCGCAGGTGACCAGGGACGCTCCGCTCGGAACCTTGCTCGCCGAAGCCGGGCTGCTCGGAAGCGTGGATCTCGATCTCGCGCTCAAGCACGCCCGCGCCGGCGGTAGGCGTCTCGGCGAGGTGCTCGTGGAGCTCGGGCTCGTCGCTCCCGACGAAGTCGTGCGGCTCGTCGCCGCCCAGCGGGGCCTGCCCTTCGTGGACGTGCGCAGGATCCCGGTCGACCCGTCCGCGGCCAGGCTGCTGCCGATCGAGCTCGCTCGGGACAACCGCGCGCTCCCGGTCGGCTTCGCACGAGGGCTTCCGGTGGTCGCAGTCGCCGATCCGACCGACGACGACGCCATGCACGGCGCGAGCTCGGTGCTGCACAGCGCCCGGTTCGTCGCCTCGTCCGAGGAAGCGATCCTCTATCAGCTCCCGCGGGTGTACGTCAGTCACCACGGGTAAAGCCCCACACCACCCGCCTGAGACTCCAGTTTCCACGGCCTCCGGCCGACATTAGAGCCATGGCGTGGCGACCTATCCGCGCGACTTCGGTCGCGCTGGCTTCGGCAGCGGTCCTGTTGGGCGGCTCTCTGGACGAGGGTCTGGCTCGCACTGCCGCGCCGATGAAAGTGCAGGTCAAGATCGCGGCGAAGACCTGCAAGCTCTCGAAGAAGCGGTTCGCGCCGGGCGCGGTCGTCTTCGTGCTCACGAACAAGAGCAAGGTGCCGCACCTGATGACGGTCGCCGGCAAGCGGAGCAAGGCCGTGAAGCGCCGCAAGAAGGTCAAGTTCCAGGTTCGGTTCCGAAAGCCCGGCAAGTACCCGTTCACGTGCCGCCCGAAGCAGAAGAAGACGAAAAAGAAGAAGAAGGCGCGCGTCAAGATCAAGCGCGGGACGATCGTCATCACGAAGACCGGCCCGACGCCTCCGCCACCCCCCGGAGGCCCGCCCCCGCCGGGTGGCCCGCCGCCGCCGGGAGGCCCGCCGCCGCCCGCGCCTCCGCCCGGTCCGCCGCCAACGCCGCCACCCCCGCCGGGGCCTCCGCCGGCCCACCGCATCGGAGTCCGCCTGGCCGCCGGCTTCGACGAGCTCTACGACAAGCAGACGGGACTCACGTTCGTCCCGCGCGGCTCCGTCTTCGTCAGGCGCCGCCTGAACAACACGGTCCACGGCCAGGTCTTCTCGAGCTCGACGTTCGCCGTGGGCGCCTACAGCTCGTCCGCCGCGGAGGCCGCGCTGACGACGATGGGCAACGAGAGCTACAACGTCGCCCGGATCTTCCTCGATCCGACCTGCAACTCCGGCTGTCTGACGGACGCGGTCTTCAGCGACAACCTCTCGCGCGCATACCTCGCGAACCTCGCCGACTTCATGCGCCGCGCCAAGAACCACGGCATCTACGTCCTGCTGGCGATGGACGCCTTGCCTTACGGGAGCATCTACGAGACCGAGGCCAACGGCGGGCAGGGACCGAACTTCGGCGCGGAGAACGCGCTCTACCTCACGACCGCGGGCGCCGACGCGTACCGCCACTTCTGGACGGCGTTCCTCGTCGATCTGAACTTCCTGGGCGCGCCGCTCGACTACGTGCTGGGCTACGAGATCGCGGCCGAGCAGTTCTATCGCTCGAACGCTGCGCCGCTCAACCTCGGCTCCGGCATCGTCGCCACCGGCAACGGGTCGAGCTACGACATGGCCATTCCGGGCCAGAAGCAGCTGATGATGGACGAGAACCTCACGTGGTGGGCCGACCAGGTCCGCGCCGCGATCCTCTCGGTCGACTCGACCGCCCTCGTCTCGATGGGCTTTCTCTGGCCGCAGGCGCCGAACCCGGCGCGAGTCGGTGACACGCGGGTCGTGCGCGCCAGGCCGACGATCGACAACTCGACACTCGACTTCTTCGACCTGCATCTCGACCCGGGCGTCGAGCTGACGTTCGACGAGTACATGGAGAACTACGAGCTCACGACGCCCGCCGTGAAGCCGGTCCTGATCGGTGAGTTCGGCGCGTTCAAGTACGCCTACCCGACCGCGCAGGACGCGGAGCGGATCCTGCGTAGCGTCCAGGCCGACTCGTGCCCGTATGGGATCGACGGGTGGACGCACTGGAGCTGGGACACGACCGAGTACGCCGTCGGCGAGCTGCCGCTCTGGGAGGGAACCGCTGCGGGCGGCCTCATCGACCAGCAGCTCAGCCCGCAGTTGCGACCGGATCCGTGTGCCGCCGTGCCCGGATCCGGGAATCTCGCCCTCGGCAAGCCCGTCACAGCCTCCGCCGAGGACCCCGCCAACCCGGCGACGCATGCCGTGGACGGGCTGATGGCCAATTCGTGGTCGGCGGGCGCCTACCCCGACCAGTGGATCGACATCGACCTCGGCGCCCCAGTCCCGGTCGGCCGCATCCGGCTCTTCGTCAGCCAGTACCCGAACGGCTCCACGACGCACCAGGTCCTGACCCGCGCCACGACGAGCGACACCTGGGACCTGCAGCACACGTTCTCGGGGAACACGGTCGACAAGCAGGTGCTCGAGTACTCACCCGCGACCGCGTGGCCGAACGTGCGCTACGTCCGCGTGGAGACGACTGCGAGCGTCTCCTGGGTCGCGTGGAAGGAAATCGAGGTCTACGGGCCTTGATTCCGCTCTCGATTTCGCTCAGCTAAGCGCTTCGTTCACTCGAACGAGTATCCAGCGATCCCGCCTCAGGATCGATCCTTTAACCGTGGCGTCATGACACCTGCGGCTTCCAGTTCAGCGGTCCCTGCGATGAGCGACGAGTCGACATTCCAGGCCTTCGAGCGATCCGGTCTGCTCCGGCGGGCCGCGCCGTTCCTGGGCGCGATGTGGCTCGCGGTGATGATCTACCCGCTGCCGCCACAGGGCGGCGACTCGAGGGCGCTCCTCCCCGCCGCGGTCCTGAACGCGCTGATCGTCATCGCCGCGATCGCTCTGCCCTGGAAGCGCCTGCCGCAGTTCGCGCAGATGCTGCCCGTCTTCGCCTACTTCATCGTGATCGCCCTGCTCCGCGCGGCGGACGCCGGAGGGATGTCCGCTTACGGTGCACTGTCGATGCTCCCGGTCTTCTGGCTCGCTCTCTACGGCACGCGTGAGCAGCTGGCGGTCAGCATCGCCGGCGTCGCGGCCGTCTTCGTCACTCCGCTCCTCCTGGTCGGCGCTCCTGAGTACCCGTCCAGCGAGTGGACGCGCGCGCTGCTTTGGATCTGCATCGCCCCGATCATCGGCTTCACCGTGCAGGGCCTCGTCGGCCAGCTTCGGCGGAGCGCCGCGGAGAACCTCCGCCGCGCCGAGGAGCTTCAGGTCAGCCAGGAGGAGACCCGCAAGCTGGTCGTCTCGATGGCCGCTGTGACCGAGGCGACTCGAGAGCTCGCCCGGACGACCGACTCCGGCGTCGCCCGCGAGGTGATCTGCTCCGCCGCGTGCACGATCACCGGCGCGCGCTTCGCCAAGCTGATGGAGCGCAGCCCGGACGGCGATCTCGTGATGAGCGCGAATTACGGGCTTCAGGGTGCGCCTCCCCTTCGCGTCTCGCTGATCGACGAGCCTTCCGCCGCAGGCACCGCGTTCATCTCCAGGAAGCCGGTCTTCATCGCCGACGTCCGCGGCAACGAGGAGGTCCCGCAGCGGATCGTCCAGGCGACCGGCGCCGTGTCGATGCACTTCGAGCCCGTTCTCCGCAACGAGGAGTCGGTCGCGGTGCTCGTCGTCGGCTGGAGCCGCGAGGTCGACGGCGACGGCCGCGTTGCCGCCTCGATGCGCATGCTCGCCGCCGAGACCGCGATGGCGCTCGAGCGCTCCGACCTGCTCGCCCGCCTCGAGGAGGTCGCGCGCACGGACGACCTGACCGGGCTTCTCAACCGGCGCGCCTGGGAGGAGCAGCTGCCACGGGAGATGGCCCGCGCCCGCCGGAACAACGAGCCGCTCTGCGTCGCGATGCTCGATCTCGACTTCTTCAAGAACTACAACGACGAGCGCGGTCACCAGTCCGGCGACCGGCTCCTCAAGCAGAGCGCTTCGGCCTGGGTCTCCGAGCTCAGGGCCAGCGACACCCTCGCGCGCTACGGCGGCGAGGAGTTCACCGTCGCCCTTCCCGGCTGCACGCTGCCGAACGCGAAGGACATCGTCGAGCGGCTGCGCGCGGCGATGCCCGCCGACCAGACCGTCTCCGCCGGCGTCGCCTGCTGGAACGGCCGCGAGTCGGCCGAGGAGCTCGTCGGCCGAGCGGACATGGCGCTGTACGAGGCGAAGCGGATGGGCCGCGACCGGCTCGTCACCGCTGGTGGGGCGCCGCCGATGGACGACCTGAGCGTCGTCAACTTCGAGCCCTAGGCGTTTCGCGCTTCACCTGCGACACTTCTTCCTGTAAGAACGGGAGGCCCGCGTGCGAGACATGGCTGCCCAAGCCAACAGCACTGCGGGGGGCCGTGTCGCCCTGGCCGGATTCCTGTCCGTCCTCTTCTTGATCGGCCTCGGCGACGCGCAGGCTGCGAAGCAACCGCTTGCCCGATTCCCGCACGCCTACAGCCCCGCGGAATCTGGTGGAACAGACATCTACACGATGAACGCCGACGGCTCGGGCCAGGCAGACCTCACGGACGACCCGAATTCAGCCGACGACTATGCCGCCTGGTCGGACGACGGGACGAAGATTGCGTGGACGCAGATCTCGTACGGGAACTCCGATGCCGAGATCTTCTCGATGAACGCTGACGGCACAGACCGGAGGGACCTTTCGAACGACGCCGCGTACTCCGATTTCGACCCTGATTGGTCGCCGGACGGGACGTTGGTCATCTGGGCGCGCGCCGTCGCCGGTGTCAACGACTTCTTCCACATCTGGGTGATGCACTCGGACGGGACCAACCAGGTGCAGCTGACCTTCGATGCGGCGTACGACAGCTATCCGGTGTGGTCTCCCGACGGGACGAAGATCGCCTTCGCACGGTCGGTCGGCGGGCCCGACGACATCTTCGTCATGAACGCCGACGGAAGCGGCGTGACCAACCTGACCAACTCCGGCTCGGAGGACTTCGGGCCGACGTGGTCTCCGGACGGCTCGCGGATCGCATTTGCGCGGGACGGCGAGATCTACGCCATGAACTCCGACGGCACGAACCTCGTGAACCTGACGAACGATGTGAGTTACGACGAAGCGCCCGACTGGTCGCATGACGGGGCCAGGATCACGTTCTCGCGCTTCTCCGGAGTTGGCGCGGGCGAGGTCTGGTCGATGAACGCGGACGGAAGTGGGCAGACGAACCTCACGAACGACGAGCCGGACAACGACGGGTCGCCTGTCTGGTCGGGCGACGACGGGCGGATCGCGTTCACCCGGTACGTCCCGCCACCGGCCCCCGACATCTACGCGATGAACGCCGATGGAAGCGGGCAGACAGCGCTGACCGACGACCCCGCATTGGATCTCAATCCAGCTTGGTCGCCGAACGGAGCGCGAATTGCGTTTGCCCGCGCCGGCGGCGTCGGTGGCGACATCTTCGTCATGAACGCCGACGGCTCGGACGAGATCGATCTGACCGAGGATCCGACGCTCGACGATTCGGGGCCGGCCTGGTCTCCAGACAGTGCGCACATCGCGTTCACGCGCTGGGCGGGATCCAGCCTGGGCGAGATCTGGGTGATGAACGCCGACGGCAGCGGGCAGACAAACCTCACGAACTCGTCGGACGTCGACGACGGCGCGGCCTGGTCGCCAGACGGGACGAAGATCGCCTTCTCGCGCTTCGGCGTCGACTCCGACGTCTGGATCATGGACGCGGACGGCACCGACCAGGTGAACCTCACGAACGATCCGGACGGTGCAGACCTGGAGCCGTCGTGGTCGCCCGACGGCACTCGGATCGCCTTCACTCGCTACGCCAACGACGACGACTCGGGAGAGATCTACGTCATGAACGCCGACGGCAGCGGGCAGACGAACATCACGAACGACGCGAACACCGCCGATTTCCACCCGTCCTGGTCGCCCGGCGGCACCAAGATCGCCTTCAGCCGGTTCGACTACTCGGCGCAGCAGCTGAAGACGGAGGTCTGGATCATGAACGTCGACGGCACTGGCGCGACGGACCTGACGAACAATTCGGCCGAGGACGCCTGGGCAACCTGGTCGCCCGACGGCTCGCGACTTGCCTTCACCAGCAACCGGGAACCCGGGCCGCCGCCTCCGCCTCCTCCGCCTCCGCCACCACCTCCGCCTCCTCCACCACCACCGCCTCCACCACCGCCTCCGCCGCCCCCGCCTCCACCACCGCCCCCACCGCCCCCGCCACCACCGCCGCCACCTCCGCCACCTCCGCCACCACCGCCAGCACCGCCACCTACGCGGTGCCGCGTCCCGCGCGTGATCGGACTACGTCTCGGTGCTGCGCGCGCCAAGATCCGGCGCGGCCACTGCTCGGTCGGGCGCATCCGTCGGGCACGCTCGAGGCGGGTCGGACGAGTGATCGGCCAGACGCCGCGACCGGGGGCCGTCAAGCGGCGCGGCTTCCCCGTGAAGCTCGTCGTCGGGCGCCGCTAGCCGGGCGGAGACGTCCGACCGCGCTCCTACGATCGCCAGCGCGTGCAGGCCCCCGAACATCGTCTCCGCGTAGATCCCTTGCTGCGCCGGAGAGAGAACCCCTGGAAACGGGTCAGGCTCGCGACCCTCGCAACCCTGCTTTCGACCGCCGCGCTCTTCGTCGGCCCCGGCGGCGCCGAGGCGACCCAGGGCCCGCCGATCCCGCGCGGCGACGGCACGCTGGACGTCTACGTCGTCAACGCCGACGGCAGCGGCCGGACCGCGCTCACGACGAGCCCCGGAGACGACTTCGCGCCGTCGTGGTCTCCCAACGGGACGAAGGTCGCCTTCACGAGCAGCCGCGCCGGCGACCTCGAGATCTTCGTGATGGACGCAGACGGAAGCGACCAGATCAACCTCACGAACAGCCCCGAGACGGATGACGCCTACCCGACCTGGTCGCCGGACGGCACGAAGATCGCATTCGCCCGGTTCGACGGCACGCAGAACGACATCTACGTGATGGACGCCGACGGCTCCGACCAGGTCAACGTGACGAACAACGCCGCCGACGACTCCCTGCCGGACTGGTCGCCCGACGGGACGAAGATTGCGTTCACGACCTCCCGCGGCTCGAACGGCGACACGGAGATCTTCGTGATGAATGCCAACGGATCGAACCAGGTCAACCGCTCGAACGACCCCTCCACCAACGACTCCGGCCCCGCTTGGTCGCCCAACGGGTTGCGGATCGCATTCGCGCGGTACCCAGTCGCCTCACGTCCGCTGTCTCCTTGGGCGCGCATGGTCGGTGGCGGGCTCGAGCTCCCGCGTGGCGGGGGCGCCGGCGAGATCTACTCGATGAACGCGAACGGGACGAACCAGGTCAACCTGACGAACGACCCCGGCGACGACTCTTCGCCCACGTGGTCGTCCGGCGGGCAGCAGATCGCATTTGCGCGGTTGGCGGCTGGCGCGACCGATACGGAGATCTACAAGATGGACGCCGACGGCACCGATCAGGTGAACGTCACGAACGACCCGGCGCTCGACGCCGACCCGAACTGGTCTCCGGTCGGAGAGAGCATCGTCTTCGACGCGATGCCCGCGCCTCAGCCCGTGGCGAGCTCGGAGATCTTCTCGATGGCGACCGACGGAAGCGGCCAGACCGACCTGACGAACAACCCGGCCGACGACCTGGCGCCGGACTGGTCGCCGAACGGCTCCCGGATCGCCTTCGAGAGCGATCGCGGCGCGGGCGGGGACTCCGAGATCGTCGTCATGAACGCTAACGGCTCGAATCAGCACAACGTCACGAACGACCCGACGTTGTGGGATTTCGGCCCCGCATGGTCTCCCGACGGCACGAAGATCGCCTTCGCCCGTTCCGACGAAGACCAGTCGGATGTCTGGGTCATGAACGCGGACGGCTCCAATCCGGTGAACCTGACCCACAACCCCGACGACGACCTCGAGCCAACCTGGTCTCCGGACGGCACCCGGATCGCTTTCACCTCCTTCCGGACCGGGGATGGCGAGATCTTCGTCATGAACGCCAATGGTTCGAATCCGGTCGACATCACGAACGAGCCGTCGGGCGACGACTACGCGGCCGACTGGTCCTCCAACAACCACATCGCGTTCACGAGGGTGCTCTACCTCTTCGGCGTGACCGGGGACACACCGGATGTGTGGTCGATGAATCCCAACGGATCGGGGCAGACGAACCTCTCCGACGATCCCAGCGAGGACTCCGAGCCCGGATGGTCGCACGACAACACTCGAATCTTCTTCACGAGCCTCCGCGGGACGGATGGCAACAGCGAGGTCTTCGTCATGGATGCCGCCGGCGGCGGCCAGACGAATCTGACGAACAACGTCGCCGACGACTCCTCGCCGGATGCGTCGCCTAACGGCCAAACCGTCGCCTTTGCGACATACCGCGAAGGCGGGCCGCCGCCGCCACCACCACCACCACCGCCTCCACCACCGCCTCCACCGCCTCCACCGCCACCGCCACCGCCTCCGCCTCCGCCTCCGCCTCCACCGCCACCGCCACCGCCACCGCCACCGCCACCGCCTCCGCCTCCTCCGCCGCCACCTCCACCGCCTCCACCGCCTCCCCCTCCACCTCCACCGCCGCCTCCTCCTCCGCCGCCTCCGCCTCCGCCGCCTCCGCCTCCGCCTCCTCCGCCTCCGCCTCCTCCGCCGCCGCCTCCACCCCCGCCGCCTCCACCCCCGCCGCCTCCACCCCCGCCGCCTCCACCTCCACCTCCGCCGCCACCTCCACCCCCGCCGCCGCCTCCGCCGCCTCCTCCTCCGCCGCCTCCGCCTCCGCCGCCTCCGCCACCGCCTCCACCACCCCCG
>DATBGG010000130.1:0-5699 GCA_036558065.1 Gaiellaceae bacterium
GATGCTCCCGAGGCCGGCGACCAGGAGCACGATCTGCATCGGGTCGCGGTACTGGCGGAGGAACGCGTGCCAGCGCGGCTCCGTCTTCGTCTCGGCGAACTTGTTCGGCCCGTACTCGCCGAGCCGCTTCGCCGCCTCGTCGCCCGAGAGCCCGCGCGCGGTGTCGACGTCGAGTGTCTCCGCGACCTCGGCCCCGCCGAGCACGTGCCACGGCCGCTGCTCGATCCCTGTGGTCCCGGTGCGAGGTGCCTCTGTCGTGGCCATCTCTCCAACCTCCTCTCAGTGCACGTTGAGCGTTTCGAGCCCAGCTGCCTCGAGCGTGACGGTCGTTCCGGCCTCGCCTCGCAGCAGCGCCGGGGTATCGGCGATCGAGCCGATCGCGGCGAGCCCGCCCGTCTGCTCCACGAACGAGCAGGCCGCGCGAACCTTCGGGCCCATCGAGCCGGCGGCGAACTCCGTGTCGGAGAGCGCCTCCGGGGTCGCGCGCCGGATTGCGCGCTGGTCGGGCGTTCCCCAGTCAGCGTATACGGCGTCGACGTCGGTGACGATCACGAGCGCGTGGGCCTTCAGGTCGCGGGCCAGGAGCGCGCTCGCGAGATCCTTGTCGATCACGGCTTCGACTCCGACAAGCTGCCGACCCGGTGTCGCGGGCGCGTCCGTGTACATCACCGGGATCCCGCCGCCGCCGGCGCAGATCACGACCGCGCCGTGGTCGAGCAGCCACTCGACGGGCTCGATCCCGAAGATCCGCTGCGGCAGCGGCGAGGGCACCACGCGCCGGAAGCTGTCGCCGTCCGGCTTGAACGTCCAGCCCTTCTCCTCCGCGAGCTTCTGCGACTCCTGCTCGGTGTAGACCGGCCCGATCGGCTTGGTCGGGTCGTCGAACGCCGGGTCGTCGGGGTCGACCTCGATCAGCGTGAGCAGCGAGGCGAGCCGCTTGTCGAACGGCAGCTCGTTGCCGAGCTCCTGCTGGATGAGGTAGCCGATCATGCCCTCGGTCTGAGCACCGAGCAGGTCGAGGGGGTACGGCTCGACCTCGGTGTATGCCGAGCCCTGCAGCGCAAGCAGACCCACCTGCGGCCCGTTCCCATGCGAGATCACGAGCTCGTCCTCGAGCGCTAGCGGCGCCAGCGCCTTGCAGGCCAGGTGCGCGTTCGTCCGCTGGTTCTCCGCGGTCAGCGGCTCGCCGCGCCGCAGCAGGGCGTTGCCCCCGAGTGCGACGACGACCCGCACCGTCAGCTCCCGAGCGTCGCGACCATCACGGCCTTGATCGTGTGCAGCCGGTTCTCGGCCTCGTCGAAGACGACCGACGCGGGCGACTCGAAGACCTCCTCTGTCACCTCGAGCGACTCCATCCCGAACTTCTCGAAGATCTCCTGGCCGACCTGGGTGTCGCGGTTGTGGAAGGCCGGCAGGCAGTGCATGAACTTCGTGTCGGGGTTGCCGGTCGCGGCCATCGTCTCCGAGTTGATCTGGTACGGCTTGAGCAGCTCGATCCGCTCGGCCCAGACCTCGTCAGGCTCGCCCATCGAGACCCACACGTCGGTGAGCAGGAAGTCGGCTCCCCGCACGGCCTCGGAGACGTCCTCGGTGATCGTGATCTGTGCGCCGGTCTCGCCGGCCACCGAGCGCGCCAGCTCGACGACCTCGTCCCGCGGCCAGAGCGACTTCGGGCTAGCGACCCGCACGTCCATACCTAGCTTGGCCCCGCCGATCAGGTACGAGTCGGCCATGTTGAAGCGCGCGTCGCCGAGGTAGCAGAAGACGACCTCGTTGAGCGGCTTCTCGATGTGCTCGCGAAAGGTGAGGAAGTCCGCGAGGATCTGCGTCGGGTGCCACTCGTCGGTGAGACCGTTGTAGACGGGGACGCCGGCGTGCGCCGCGAGCTCCTCGGCGACGTCCTGGCCGAAGCCTCGGTACTCGATCGCGTCGTACATGCGCCCGAGCACCCGCGCGGTGTCCTTGACCGTCTCCTTGTGACCCATGTGCGAGCCGGACGGTCCCAGGTAGGTGACGTGCCCGCCCTGGTCGTACGCGGCCACCTCGAAGGCGCAGCGCGTGCGCGTCGAGTCCTTCTCGAAGATCAGGGCGATGTTCTTGCCGGCGAGGCGGTGCTCCTCCCGGCCCTCGTTCTTGGCGGCCTTCAGGTCGGCCGCGAGGTCGATCAGGTAGCTGATCTCCTCGGGGCTGAAGTCGGCGAGCTTCAGAAAGTGCTTGCCGCGCAGGTCGATCATCGTCGCCATCGTCGTGCTCCTTTCGTCATGCCTCGCGGACGATCGGACAGGTCATGCAATGCCCGCCGCCTCGACCCCGGCCGAGCTCCTGCCCCGCGATCGCCAGAACTTCGACTCCCGCCTTGGAGAGCTTCGCATTGGTGGCCTCGTTGCGCTCGTAGGCCACGACCACGCCCGGCTCGAGCGCGACGACGTTGTTGCCGTCGTCCCACTGCGTCCGCTCGGCCTCGAACTCGTCGCCGGCGGTCGTGACGACCTTCAGCTGCTCGAGCCCGAGCGCGTCCTTGACCTCGTCGAGGAAGGGCCGCTCCGAGACCTCGCCCTGCACACCCGAGGGCCCGCCCGGCCGGAACAGGATCGGTCGGATCTGGGAGACGACCGGCTCGTAGAGCGTCGCCACGTCGCGGTCGCAGAACGTGAAGACCGTGTCGAGGTGCATCGCGGCCCGGTCACGTGGCATCTGCGCCCCGATCACGAGGCGAGCGGCGCCGGCCTCGAACATGTTCTTCGCCAGGATGCTCACCGCCTTCGCGGTGCTGCGTTCGCCCATCCCGATCAGGACGACGCCGTCGCCGGCCGGCATCATGTCGCCGCCCTCCATCCGCGCCGTGCCCCAGTCGTGGTCAGCGCCGCCGAACCAGATCTGGAAGTCGGCGTCGCGGAAACGCGGGTGGAAGCGGTAGACCGCCTCGACGTTGAGCGTCTCGAGCTGGCGCGCGGGCCAGAACATCGGGTTGAGCGAGACGCCGCCGTAGAGCCACGCGGTGGTGTCCCGCGTAAACAGCTGATTCGGCAGCGGCGGAAGCACGAAGTCGGTGGGGCGGAGCGCCGGGCCGATCGCCGACCTGATCTCGTCCGGCACCTCGAGCACCGTGATCCCGCCCGTGAGCCGCGTCGCGAGCTCTTCGGCCGGCATATCGGTGAGCCACTCGGTCAACGGCTCGGCGAACATGACGGTGACCTCTTCCGGCCTGATCCGGCGCGAGAGCAGCCACCCGCGGGCCTCCTTGTCCTCGAGTGTCTGCGCCAGGAGGTCGTGCAGGAGCAGCACCTCGACCTCGCGCTCGCGCATCAGGTCGACGAAGGCGTCGTGCTCCTGCCGCGCGCGGCGCACCCAGATGACGTCGTCGAACAGGAGCTCGTGGCAGTTCGACGGAGACAGCCGCTCGTGGGCGAGATCGGGCCGGTGCACCATCACCGTCTGGAGCTTCCCGACCTCCGAGTGGGTTCCCAGAGCGGTTTCGGTGGCTGTGCTCATGCGTGCTCTCCTTTCCAGCTCACGAGGTGGCGGCGGCGATGCCGACGAAGGCGCAGACGACGACGAAGACGGCGATCAGGTACGGCCAGACGAAGCGCAGGTAGCGGTCGTAGCCGACCTTCGACAGCGCGAGGCCGCCCATGATCACAGCGGAGGTCGGGGTCACGAGGTTGACGAAGCCCGAGGCCGTCTGGAAGCAGGTGACCGCGATCTCGCGCGGCACGCCGGCGAAGTCGGCCAGCGGCGCGAGGATCGGCATCACGAGGGCCGCGTGCCCCGAGGAGGAAGGCACGAGGAACGCGATCGGCAGGTTGACGATGAAGGCGAGGATCGCGAACACGCCGGTCGAGGTCCCGGAGACCGCATTCTCCATCCAGTGGAGGATCGTGTCCGTCATGTGCGCGTTCTTCATCACGACCGTGATCCCGCGCGCGAGGACGATGATCAGCCCAGCCCCGAGGAAGTCGGACGCTCCGGCGACGATCGTCGTCACGGTGCCTTCCTCGCCGAGCCGCGCGATCAGGCCGACGACGACCGACATCACCAGGAACAGCGCGGCCGCCTCCGGGAAGTAGAAGTCGTGGAAGGTCGGCAGGGGAAAGTCCTTCCCGAAGCCCTCCTGCCAGAGGTCGTTCCACGGAATGAAGCCGTAGATCATCAGCAGGAACGTGCCGCCGAAGAGCAGGAGGACGACCTTCTGCCGGCCAGTCAGGGCCGGCACGTCGGTCACGAGGCTCTGCGCCTCGGTCGCGTCGGAGGGCGAGACGCCGACGACCGATTTCTCCGGGTGTGCGTGAACCCTCCGGGCGTACCAGGTCACGTACGTGATCGCCAGCGCGAGCAGGACGAACCAGAGCCCGATCCGGAGCCCGATCCCGTCGCCGATGGTCACTCCGGCCGCGTCGGAGGCGACGCCGGTCGAGAACGGGTTGACCGTCGAGCCGATCACGCCCGAGCCGGCGCCGAGGAAGATGATCGAGGCAGCGACCATCCGGTCGTATCCCAGCGCGAGTGCGAGCGGGACGAGCAGCACGAAGAAGCCGAGCGTCTCCTCCCACATCCCGTACGAGGTACCGCCGATCGCGAAGACGGTCATCAGGATCGCCACGAGCACCGAGCCGCTGTGGCGAAAGCGCAAGGCAAGACGGCCGATCCCGGTCTGGATCGCCTCCGTCTTCATCGTCACAGTGATGAACGCGCCGACGGCCAGTACGAAGAAGAAGATCGCGGCCGATCCGTAGAGGAAGCCCTCCTCGTTCGCGCCGATGAAGCCCTCGCTGTTCTCGACCCCGTAGAGCCCGTTTGGCGGCGAGTTCCACAACTGCTTGAAGCGGAACGTGAAGGACGTGTCCGTGCAGGGGATGCCGGCGTCCTTCACCGTCGCGCCGGGGGCCGAGAGCGCGTCGGCGGGCGCCTGGCCGCTCTCGGTGGGCGACTCGACGTCGAGGCCCGGAGCGCTTGCCGCCGGCGCGTCGCAGTGCGGCAGCTTGTGGTAGGTGCCCGGCGTCGGCGAGCCCGTGTCGGGGTTCGTCTTGTATGCGCCGGCCGGCACGAAGAACGACGCGATCCAGACGAGCAGCAGCACCGCCGCAAGCACGGTGAAGGCCGTCGGAAACTTGAACGTCTTGGTGGAGGCAGGCGGCGGCGTGGCCGCATCTGCCGGAGCGTTGGTCATGCCGCCAGGATCCGCTCCGACCGGGTCAGCAACCATCACCCGGTTTGGGTGAAGGCGGACCGGATTCGGCCCAGGCGCTAGGATCGCCGGCGTGGCGGACTTCCTCCACACGATGGTGCGGATCACCGATCCCGATCGCAGCCGCGCGTTCTACGAGGCGCTCGGCTTCCGCTTCGAGCGCGACATGGACATCGTCCGCGACGGAGAGCGCGAAGCGACGAACTACTTCTTCGGGGTCGGCGACCAGGAAGCCGTCCTCGAGCTGACGTACAACCACGACGGCCGCACCTACGAGCTCGGCGACGCCTACGGGCACATCGCGATCGGCGTCGACGACCTCGACGGGACGCTCGAGCGGCTCGCCGGCCAGGGGATCGAGCCCGAGCGCCCGCCGTACACCGTGCGCGAGGGCGGCTCGCGACTCTGCTTCGTCCGGGACCCGGACGGCTACCGCATCGAATTGATCGGCCGCTCCTAGACCCTTCGGGGTAACCCTTCTGAGATCACCCATCGGGAGGATTCCGATTCCGCC
>DATBGG010000131.1:0-11379 GCA_036558065.1 Gaiellaceae bacterium
GAAGGCCACGGCGAGTGGAAAGCCGACCATGAATCCGAACGTCGTTCCGCTCGATCGCTGGAGCCTGGAATACGGGGCCGGAGTCGTGCTCCCACTTGACCTCGGTTCCTGGCTCGAGCTGGAGCTCGAGCTTGAGCTCGCGGTGGCTTGACCACCGGTAGCCGCACGCATTGCGTCTTCATAGCCCTTCTGGTACGCGTCGTCACTGCCCATCTCGCATGCCTTTCTAGTCGGCCACAGGCGAGGAACGCCAAACGGATCGCTCCCTGCGCCAGAGCCCATGCCGAGCACGCCATGCCTCGTTCGACTCACGCATGAGATTTGAGGCAACGAGCATTCTCACACAGCGCTCGCGCGATTCCTAGTGCGTCGGCCGCGCTGCGCGAAGCAAAGCGATCGCGTCGGGATCAGCGCGGATGTGAAACTAGGCAGCTGGCCCGCTCGCGCAAAGTCGCTGCAAATAGAGACGGGAGCGACGGGACTCGAACCCGCGACCTCCGGCGTGACAGGCCGGCGTTCTAACCAACTGAACTACGCCCCCGGGACGGCCTAGTCTAGCTAGGAGCGCTCGGCGCAATATGGACTGAGCCGCCGGGCCGCGCTGCTCGCCCCGTGGCCGGGTCCTCAGTCGCCCCGGTAGTGGACTACCGGGGCTCCCTGCGTCCGCGGCCACGGAACGATCATCGCACCCCGGCGACGAGCAATATCGCGCCAAACAGTCTAGGTCCCTCGTTCGTAAAGATGGGTCGTTCGGCCCATAGCTCTCGGGCCCTCCTCCGGAACATAATCGGGCCCTGGTGGCCGAAGACCGGGAACTCCTGGGCCGAATCCAGGCCCTTATCGACGCGTACGCTCAAGGGGACGGCCTCCCGCGGAACGAGGTCGAGCCAACGCTGACCGAGGGCTATGCCCGTGCGCTGGAGCTCGACGCGCGATGCCTGCGCCTCGAGCACCAGATCGACCGCCTGACGCGGGATATCGCCGAGGGAAGGCAGATCCAGAGCGGACGGCTCTCGGGCCTTCTCAAGCGGCTGCACGAGACGGAGCAGGAGTCCGCCGACCTGCGGGCCCTCCTCGCGCCGCTGCGCGAGGTCGTGGCCAAAGCTGCCTAGCTAGACGATCCCGGAGCGGACCGCGTACACCGCGGCCTGGATGCGGTTCTCGATCTGCAGCTTCATGAGGATGTTCGAGATGTGGTTCTTGACCGTCTTCGGGCTGATGTGAAGCGCCTCGGCGATCTGCGAGTTGTCCTTCCCGTTCGCGATCAGGCGCAGCACCTCGAGCTCGCGGTCCGAGAGCTCAGCGCGGATCGTCTCGGCGCCCTGGTCGAGCGTGACGGCCCGCATGCGCTGGACGATCTTGGCCGCGATCGGCGGCGAGATCAGCGACTCGCCGACCGCGGCGGACTTGATCCCGCGGATCAGCTCCTGGATCGACGAGTCCTTGACGAGGTAGCCGCACGCTCCGGCGACGATCGCGTCCATCACGTCCTCGTCCTGGTCGGAGATGGTCAGGACGACGACGCGGGTCAGCGGGGCGAACGACGTGATCTCACGCGTCGCCTCGACGCCCGTCATGCCCGGCATGTTCAGGTCCATCACGACCACGTCCGGGGCGACCTCGCGCACGCAGCGGATCGCATCTTGCCCGTTGGCCGCCTCGCCGACGATCTGCACGCCCTGTTCCTCGAGCAGGTTGCGGAGCCCCGTGCGGAAGAGGTCGTGGTCGTCGACGAGCAGGACCCGAAGGTCGTTCGTCTCGGCCTTCCCCCTCTTCGCCGTCTGGCTCATCTGCCTACAGGCTAGTGAAGGGTGACCGTGACCGTCCGGCTTCCCCAGGCGAGCGCTTCGGCGCGGGTCGGGAACCAGAGGTCGATGTGCGCTCCGGCGACAGCGCCGCCCGTGTCGGCCGCGACCCCCTCGCCGTAGCCGGGGATCGTCATATGCGTGCCGAGCGGGATCGTGCCGGGGTCGACCGCGACGATGCCGTAGCCGACCGGGACTCCGGTCGACGTGTGGCCCGAGAGCGAATAACCGGTGGCCAGGACGGTCAGGGTGCGGCCTCCGCCCGACGGGGCGGGGATCGCGCCGGCGGGGACGGCCGCGAGCTCGCGCGCCTGGGCATCGAGGGTCGAGATCCTCGACGAGTTCGAGCGCCGCTGCTCCGCGAGCGAGGCGTACCTCGCCTCCTGCTCCTGGCGTGCTGCGCCGAGCGCGGCGACGGTCGCGGCAGTCGCCGCCTCGGTCTCGCGTGCCTGCGCTTCCTGCGAAGCCAGGCGCTGAGCGGCCGCGACGAGGCGGGTCTTCG
Source organism: Gaiellaceae bacterium (assembly GCA_036558065.1). GTDB lineage: Bacteria > Actinomycetota > Thermoleophilia > Gaiellales > Gaiellaceae > VAXT01. Next base: position 2,308 of record DATBGG010000131.1, read on the forward strand.
CGGCCTTCGCTTCGACGATCACCGCATGATCCTGGCTCGCCATCCGGTGCAGGCTCTCGATGCGGTTGATCGCGTCGTCGACGGACGTGGCGCCGACGAGCACGGCCATCGGGTCGGTGTCGCCTTGCTCGTACAAGGCCCGAACCCTCGTGGCGAGCGCGGCCTGTGACGCTTTCAGCGTCCGGCGTGCGAGCCGGAGGCTGTGCTGGGCCTCCTCGCGCCGGGCCGAGATCGACTGCGTTCTCGCCTGGAAGCGGACGAGCGCGGCCCTGGTCTGCTCGAGCCGGGTGGAGAGCGACACCGAGCTCAGCCAGGCGGCGTCGGCCTGCCCGGCGAGGGCGGCGTTCTCGGAGCGCAGCTGCTGGGCGCGCTTACTGAGCGACGGTGCTCCGGCCCCGCTCGCGGCAGGAAGCTGCAAAGCGACGAGAACGGCCACAGACGCGGCGACGAGCCCAGCCCGAAGGCCGGTGCCTGGCTCTCCCACGGGCCGCAAGCTAACACCTCTCGGCCGGCTCTGTCGGACTCTTTCGTAAGCGTTTGCGGTCGTCCGAATGGGTTGTTAAGGTGCCGTGCTCGTGACGTACCGGCCCCCTTCCGGTGCGCCCGTCGTGGCCGGGAAGCGCATGTCCTCCGGCTTTCGTAGGCAGGCGCTGACGTTTTCGATCGTCGTGACGGCGGCTCTAGCAGCCGCTGCGCCGCTGCATGCCGCTCCGGGCTCGGTCTCGTCCAAGCAGGCCGAGGCGCAGAACGTCCTGGCGCAGATCCAGGGGCTCGACGCCAACCTCGAGCGCGCCGTCGACTCCTACAACCTCGCGAACGAGAAGCTGGCCGGGATCGAGAACGACCTGCGCACGAACAGGCAAGAGCTCGAGCTCACGAAGTCGAACCTCAGGCACGCGCAGAAGATGCTCAACGACCACCTCGTCGAGCTCTACACCTCCGGCGGAAGTCAGGACAGCGGGCTGGAAGTGCTCCTCGGCGCAACCTCGATCGACGACCTGATCGCGCGGATCGACACGATGAATCGAGTCTCCGACCAGAGCTCGAGCGTCCTGCGGCAGGTGAAGACATTTCGCGTGAGAGTGAAGGTTCAGCGCGCGCGGTTGCAGAAGGCGCACGTGGAGCAGGCGAGGCTCGTGGCCCAGCGCTCGGCGGAGAAGGCGTCGATCGAAGGCCAGCTCGCGTCGCGCCGCCAGATGCTGTCGTCGATCAAGGACCAGATCGCGGAGATGCAGGCCGCCGAGCAGGCCCGGCAGGCGCAGCTCGCGGCTCAGGCTCGCGCACGGCTCTCGGCGAACGGCGTCGCGGTGCTGAACGCGAGCGCCGGCGCCGTCACGCAGCCCGCTCCGGTCTACACGCCGCCTCCGTCGAAGTACGGCGGCGTCGTCGGGATCGCGATGCAGTATCTCGGCGTCCCGTACGTCTACGGCGGTTCGACTCCGGGCGGGTTCGACTGCTCGGGATTCGTGATGTACGTCTTCGCCCAGATCGGCGTCTCGCTGCCGCACAACGCGGCCGCCCAGTACGGGTACGGGGTTCCTGTCTCGAGCGACCAGCTCCAGCCCGGTGACCTCGTCTTCTTCAACGGGCTCGGGCACGTCGGGATCTACATCGGCGGTGGGCAGTTCATCCACGCGCCGCACACCGGCGACGTGGTCAAGATCTCGAGCCTCTCCGGCTGGTACTCGTCCACGTACGTGGGCGCGCGCCGCCTTTAGTCCGCGTAGAGCTCCGCCAGCTCCGCGGCGAAGTGCTCCTCGACGATTCGCCGCTTCACCTTGAGCGTCGGCGTCACCTCGTTGCGCTCCGGTGAGAAGTCCCGCTCGAGGATCTTGTAGCGCCGCACCTGCTCGAAGGACGCCAGGCCCTTGTTCAGCTCGTCGACCGCGCGGCCGACCAGCTCCCGAGCCTCCTCGTGCCCGTCGAGCTTCGCGACCTCGTCCTCGTCGAGCGTGAGCAGCGCGACTACGTAGGGCCGCCGGTCGCCGACGACGAGTGCCTGTGAGACCCACGGGATCCCCTTCAGCAGGTTCTCGATGTTCTGCGGCGAGACGTTCTTGCCGCCTGCGGTGACGATGATGTCCTTCTTGCGGTCGGTGACGGTCAGGAAACCGTCCTCGTCGATCACGCCGACGTCGCCCGTGTGCAGCCAGCCGTCGACGGGGAGCACCGCGCGAGTCGCCTCGTCGTCGTCGAAGTAGCCGGCGAAGACGGTCGGGCCCTTGATCAGGATCTCTCCGTCGTCCGCGATCGCGACGTCGATCCCGGGCAGCACCGGGCCGACGGTGCCGAACTTGAAGCGGCTGGGCAGGTTGACGCTCGCGGCGCTTGTCTCCTCGGTCTGGCCGTAGCCCTCGAGGATCAGGATGTCGAGCGTGTGGAAGAACTCGGCGATCTCCTTGGCGAGCGGCGCGCCTCCCGAGATCGCGGCTCGCAGACGGCCTCCCATTCGCTCTTTGACCTTCGAGTAGACGAGCCGGTCGGCGAGTCGGTGCTTTCGGGCGAGGGCGCGCGGCACGGGCTCGCCGCGCCGCCGCAGAAGGCTCACCTGTCGGCCGACGTCGAGCGCCCAGTCGATCAGCCGCCGTTTCACGCCGGTCGCTGCGGCAAAGTTGGCGGTGACGGCGGTGTGCACCTTCTCCAGGACGCGCGGCACGGTCGGGAGGACGGTCGGGCGGATCTGCGGCATGACTTCTCCGATCCGGCGCGGGTCGGACAGGAGCGCGATCGTGTATCCGAGGTGCGCCCCGAGCAGGTGCATGAGCCGCCCGAAGTTGTGGGCGAGGGGGAGGTAGAGGAGCATGACGTCGGTCGGGAGGAAGAAGTCGTCGAGCCGGTCGACCGTCCGGACCATGTCGTAGTAGTTGCGGTTCAGGATCATGCAGGCCTTCGGCGGGCCGGTCGTCCCGGACGTGTAGATGAACGTGTAGAGGTCGTCGTCGCCGATCCCGGCGCGGGCGTCCTCGAGCGCGTCGGGATGCTCGGCCGCGTGCCTGCGGCCCAGCTCGCGCAGCTCCGCCAGCGTGTCGAGCGTGTAGACGTGCTCGGGCCGCGCAGCTTCGATCTTCGCGAGCTGCTCCTCGTCCTCGACCAGGCAGCCGACGGCTCGAGAGTGCTCGAGTATGAAGCACGCCTCCCTGGCGGTGACCGACGGATAAATCGGAGCGGGCACGGCGCCGATCTGCGCGAGCGCGAAATCGACGAGCACCCACTCCAAGCGGTTCCGGGCGAGGATCCCGAACGCGTCACCCTTGGTCAGGCCGAGCGCCAGGAGGCCGTGCGCCAGCTCCTCGACCGCGGTCGCGGCCTCCTGCTGGGAGACCTCGCGCCAGCCGCCGTTCTCCTCGATCAGATAGGCCGGGTTGGAGCGGTTCTCGCCCAGGGCGTCCTGCCACAGCGACCAGATGGTCCGCATCTGCAGCAATCCTAGGGGGAGGAAAACCCCGGTCCAAGTACAATTCGTTCTCCCCATGCGCACGATCTGGAACGGCTCGATCAGCTTCGGCCTGGTCAACATCCCGGTCGGGATGGCGCTCGCGACGAAGCCCGCCGCGCGGCAGTCGGACGTCTCGTTCCGCCAGCTGCATCGCGAGTGCATGACTCCGATCAAGCAGAAGCGCTGGTGCGAGGTGCACGACCGCGAGGTCGGTCGCGACGAGATCGTGAAGGGCTGGGAGGTCTCGAAGGGCGAGTTCGTCCAGGTCGAGGACGCCGACCTCGAGGCAATCATGGAGATCGACGACTCCAAGTCGATCGAGATCACACGTTTCGTCGACGCCTCGGAGGTCGACCCCGTGTACTTCGATCGCACGTACTACCTCGCGCCCGCGCGCGAGACGGCTGCGCAGCGCCCCTACGTGCTGTTGCTGCGCGCCATGCAGGAGACGGGCAAGGCCGCGCTCGGGCGCTTCGTTCGCCAGGGCGCCGAGCATCTGTGCCTGATCCGGCCGAAGGGCGACGCGCTCGCGCTCGAGACGATGTTCATCTCCGAGGACGTGAACTCACAGGCGGAGATCGAGGAGGCGGTCGCCGGCAGCGAGGTGAAGGAGGCCGAGCTCGGTCTCGCTCAGCAGGTGATCGACAGCCTGGCCGGTGAGTTCGATCCGGCCGACCTGACGAGCCAGTACCGCCAGAACCTTCGGCAGATGCTCGAGGCGAAGCTCGAAGGGCAGGAGATCACGCGTCCCGAGCCGGTGGCGGAGGAGACTCCGGTCGTCGACCTCATGGAGGCGCTCCGCAAGAGCGTCGAAGAGGTTCAGGAGTCGAAGCCGACGCGGAAGAAGGCGGCGCGCAAGCCCGCCGCCCGCAAGAAGGTCGCGAAGAGCGCCTAGGAGGTGCCGCTAGGAGGCGAGTGCCTCCGGCGGCGCCGCAGACAGCGCCTGGAGCTGAGCCTGGAAGAGGGTCTTGTCGATCTTGCCCTGGTAGATCGGCACGCCTTCCTGCATGCAGACGCGGATCACTTCCTGGCGATCGATCCCCATCTCCTTCGAGAGCTCTTCAGGCGTCAGGTGGTTCGCCATGCATGTCCTCCTTTGAGCATCAAAAAACCCGACCGCTTTGCAGGCGCGCGTCGGGCTCGGTGTCCGGTTTCGTATGTCACGCGGAGCTCAAACACCCCGCGCGTCGGAAACAATCACGCTTCGAACTTTACTCGGGCCTCCCGACGGCCGCAACGCCGAACCGGGTGCCTCAGACGGGGTTGGGGAGGTCGATGAACTCCCAGCGGAGATCGAACTGCTCGGACAAGCGCTTCGTGAGCGCCTGGATGCCGATCCGCTCGGTTGCGTAGTGGCCGGCGGCGACGAAGTGGACGCCCAGCTCGCGTGCGGCATGCAGCGTCGGTTCAGCCGCTTCGCCCGTGAGGAAGAGGTCGTAGCCCTCGCCGGCGGCGTCGGCCACGTACCGCGCCGCTCCGCCCGTGATGACCGCGGCTCGCTCGATCCGCTCCGGCCCGTGGGCGAAGACGACGGGGTCGCGGCCGACCTTCTCCCGGACGCGCTCGATGAAATCGTCGATCGACACGGGCTCGTCGAGTGTCCCACCGAAACCGATCCCGGCGAACGGCTCGGACGGGTCGATGCCGAGCTCACGGGCAAGCAGGGCGTTGTTGCCGACCTCCGGGTGAGCGTCGAGCGCGAGGTGATACGCAGCGAGCGTGATCTCGCCGTCGAAGAGCACCTTCAGCCGCTTGCGCGCGGCGTCGTCGATCACCCGGGGATCGCGGTCCCACAGGAGCCCGTGGTGGACCAGGAGCATCTGTGCCCCGGCCGAGGCCGCGCGCTCGAAGAGCTCCAGCGACGAGGAGACACCGCAGGCGAGGCGCTGCACCTCGCGCGCCCCGGCCACCTGCAGGCCCATAGGCCCGTAGTCGGGGTAGGCGTCGAGGTCGAGCAGCTCGCTCGCGAACGCGAGGATCTCGTCCCGGTCGGCCACGTGGCCGACGATATAGCTATCTAGGCTGCTGTCGCAGCGAACGGAATGTCGGCTTCCGTCTCCTTTCCGGCCCGCGGCGTCAAGAACTCGACCCGGTTCGCGACGACCTCGACCGCGGTGCGCTTGTTGCCGTCCGAGTCCTCCCAGGAGCTGCTCCTCAGACGTCCGTCGATCCCGACCTTGCGCCCCTTCGCCAGGAACTGGGCGCAGAGCTCGGCCTGCCGGTTCCAGGTCGAGACCCGGAAGAAGTCGGCCTCGTCCTTCCCTGGCCGGTCGACCGCAAGCAGAAAGGTCGCAACCTGGCGGTCGTCGCCGACGTCCTTGAGCTCGACGTCGGAAGCGAGATTTCCGATCAGCGTGACGACGTTCACGCGATACCTCCTCTGTTGACTGAGAAGGCAACGCTACCGACAAGAACGTGGCGGAACTGTGCCCAGATTGCGCCATTTCGGTTCCCTGACGCGTTCCTGAGCGCCCGTATGGGAGCGGGACAGTGTTAGCCACACGGCCCGCTCGCAGGAGGGCGCTCAGGGGCGCGAGGCGGCGGCGGAGCCGGGCTCCGCCCGGCGGTAGCCGCCGCCGCTCAGGGAAGCGAAATCGGGGTGCCCAGATTTGAACTGGGGACCTCTCCGACCCGAACGGAGCGCGCTACCAGGCTGCGCCACACCCCGAGAAGTCACAGATTAGCTCAGATCTCGCGGGTATCCTCAGCCCGATGGCCGACCGTATTCGCATCGCGTGCGTCCAGCTGACGACCGGTCGCGACAAGGCCGCGAACCTCGAGAAAACGGAGAAGCTCGTCGCGCGCGCGGCCTCCACCGGCGCGGATGTCGTCGCCCTGCCCGAGAAGTGGAACGTGATCGGGCCGCCGGATGTCCTCCACGAAACGGCCGAGGCGATCGATGACGGCGAGTCGGTCGCCGCGATGCGCACCTGGGCGCGCGCGCACGGGATCACGCTCGTCGGTGGGTCGATCACGGAACGGCGCGAGGGGCGGGAAAAGCTCTCGAACACGTGCCTCGTCTTCGACTCCGAAGGCGAGCTCGCCGCGACATACCGCAAGATCCATCTGTTCGACGTCGAGGTGGGCGGCCTCAGCTACCGCGAGTCGGAAGCGGAGGAGCACGGCGACGAGCCCGTCGTGACCGAGATCGAGGGCTGGCCGGTCGGGCTGACGATCTGTTACGACCTGCGCTTCCCGGAGCTGTATCGCGTGCTCGCGCTGGAAGGCGCGCTCCTGGCCACCGTGCCGGCGCATTTCACGCTCTTCACGGGCAAGGATCACTGGCACATGCTCCTGCGCGCGCGGGCGGTCGAGAACGGCTTCTACGTGGCGGCGCCGGCGCAGGTGGGGGAGACCGGAATCGGGCGCCCGAGCTACGGGCGGTCGCTGATCGTCGATCCGTGGGGAACGGTGCTCGCGCAGGCTCCGGACGAAGAGACCGTGATCTCCGCCGAGCTCGACCGCGCGTGGCTCGAAGAGGTGCGCAGGCGGCTGCCGTCGCTCTCCCAGCGCCGTCCCGAGGCGTACCGCTGGCCGACTCCCGCCTAGACGAGGCCTGGCACGCGCGGCTTCCGCGGCTCGTGGAGGAGTGCGCCGCAGAGTGGAACCTCGAGCTGGAGGAGCCTCTTCCGGACGCGTACGTCTCGCACGTCGTTCCCGCTGGGGACAGGGTGCTCAAGCTTCAGTGGCCTCACCGCGAGAGCGAGCACGAGGCAGCTGCGCTGGAGCTCTGGGACGGCGACGGCTCCGTTCGCCTGCTCGCCCAGGACGAATCCCGACACGCAATGCTGCTGGAGCGTTGCCGGCCCGGGACGTATCTTCACGGCGTCGGTGCGGCGGAGGCTTTGCAGGTCCTCGCCCGTCTCTTGCCGCGCCTGTGGAAGCCGGCGGCGGCGCCGTTCAGATCGCTCGCTGAAGAGGCGGCGTGGTGGTCGATCCGTTCCGAGTGGGAGCGGACGGGAAAGCCGTTCCCCGAGCGGCTCGTGGGCGCGGCCGAGGCGGCGTTCTCGGACCTGGTACCGAGTCAGGGCGAGCAGGTGCTCCTGCACCAGGACCTTCATGCAGGCAACGTCCTCGCCGCCGAGCGCGAGCCGTGGCTCGTGATCGATCCGAAGCCGCTCACGGGAGAGCGCGAGTTCGGGCTCGCGCCGATCATCCGGTCCTTCGAGCTCGGGCACAGCAGGCGCGAGGTCGTGCACCGGCTCGACTTCCTCACGACCGAGCTGGGGCTCGACCGCGAGCGCGCGCGGGGCTGGGCGATCGGCCAGACGATCGCCTGGAGCTTCGGCGAGCATCAGTCCCGACACGTCGAGACGGCCCAATGGCTGCTAGAAGCTGGACGATGACGCTCCGCGCAGTCCTCTTCGACGTCGACTTCACGCTCGTCAAGCCCGGCCCGGATCTCGGGCCCGAGGGCTACCAGGCGCTCGGGCGGCGGTTCGGGTTGGAGCTCGATCCCGACCGGTACGCCGAGGCTCGCATAGCCGCTGTCGAGACCGTCGAGCGGCACCCGGAGCTCGACCACGACGAGGAGGTCTGGGTGCTCTTCACGGAGCGAATCATCCGAGGGATGGGCGGGGACTCGGACCGGGCCTACGAGGCGGCCGTGGAGATGACCCGTGCGTGGGAGAACGCGGCCAACTTCGAGCTGTACGAGGACACGCTGCCGGTGCTGGCGGCCCTTCGGGAGCACGGGCTCAGGATCGCGCTCGTGTCGAACACCGGGCGGGATCTCGACGCGTTCGTCTCGCATCACGCGCTGGACGTGGACGCGGCGGTCGGGTCGGGCGCGCACGGGAAGACGAAGCCGCACCCGGCGATCTTCCGGTCGGCGCTCGAGGCGCTCGGGGTTCACCCGGAGGAGGCAGCGATGGTCGGCGACTCGCCGGAGGACGACGTGGCCGGGGCGCGAGCGCTCGGGATGCGCGCGTTCCTCGTCGACCGCGAGGGTCGCTTTCCGGAAGCGGCGGATCGCCTGCCGGATCTCCTTGCGCTCCCGGCCGCGCTCGGTCTAGCGGCAGACTCGCTGCCCGCGCGCGAGTAGCGCGAAGCCCCAGACCTGGTCGTCGAACACGTAGATCGTGGTCGTCGCGCGGCGGCCGGGGATCGTGAGCGCGTAGTAGTTCGTGCACGGGGTGCGGAGGAGCGATCCGTAGAGCCCGGCGACGCGAAGAGCCGGATCGCCGATCTTCAGGCCGCGATCGGTTCTCCAGTCCGGGGGGCTCCAGAGCGTGAAGAGGGCGACGGCGCGCCCGTTGCGGAACGTCACGCCGGCTCCCTGCGGCTCGAACCGGCGGAAGTTGAAGTACCAGGTGCTCTCGCGGCAGTTACGGCACCGGCCGTAGCGCGTGCCCCAGGCCGCGTGCACTTGCGCGGGCGTGGCGCCGAGGCCAAGGCCGCCGAGGCTGCGGCCCGGGACGACGAGCCCGGCTCGCGGGGGCTGCGCGGCCGCGCTCGAGGCGAGCACGAGCCCCGCCGCAACGCAGGTCAGCGCTCGCACCACTCCGACGTCGTGCAGACGTCGAGCACCTTGACCGCCGGGCGGCCCGAGGGCCGGCTCAGCCGGATCAGCACCGACGACGCGTTGTTCTCGTACCGCAGCTCGCGAAGGCGCAGTCTCGGGTTCGTGCGATGCA
>DATBGG010000132.1:0-2876 GCA_036558065.1 Gaiellaceae bacterium
CTCGTCGTGATCGCGCCCGTGATGCCGTTCCTGGCCGAGCACTTGTGGCGAGTGCTTCGGCGCGAGAGCGGGCCTGAGTCGGTCTTCCTCGTGTCGTGGCCCGAGGTCGGCGAGCGGGACGACCGGCTGCTCGCGGAGGTCGCGGAGACTCGCCGGGTCGTCGATCTTGGCCGCCAGGCACGGGCCGGGTCGCAGCTGCCACTGCGCCAGCCGCTGCGCCGGCTCGTCGTCCAGGGCGCGGAGCTGGCGCAAGAGCACGTGGACGAGATCCGTGAGGAGCTGCGTGTGAAGGAGGTCGAGTTCGGCGACGTCGAGGCGACAGAGTTGCGCGTCAAGCCGAATCTGCCCGTGCTCGGGCCGAAGCTCGGGAAGGAGCTCGGCGCCGTGCGGGCCGCGCTCGAGGCAGGCGAGTTCGAGGAGGTGGACGGCGGCTTCCGCGTGGCCGGCCACGACCTGTCGGCCGAGGAGGTGCTCGTCGAGCGCGTCGGCAAGGAGGGCTGGGCGGTCGCGCACGCGGACGGGATCACCGTCGCGCTGGACACGGCGCTCAACGCGGAGCTCGAAGTCGAGAAACGCGTCCTCGACCTGATCCACGAGCTGAACGCCAAGCGCAGGGACGCCGGGCTCGAGCTGACCGATCGGATCGTCGTCACGCTGCCGCAGGACGCGGCCGATCTCCTCGAGCACTCCGACTGGATCAAGGACGAGGTGCTCGCAACGGAGATCCGCACCGACGGCGGCTCGGGCGAGCCCGAGATCGCGAAGGCGTAACCCCGCCGCCAGGCGTACCCGCGGGGTCAGACCCCGTCACGAAAGCGTGACGCCTCCAACCCCGGGGTCAGACCCCGTCACGAAAGCGTGACGACTTCGCGCCGTAGCTGCGGCGACGCCGGCGCGCCCTGTTGCGTGGGCATACCGTCGGCGAAATGCCCCGTACGCCTCGGTTACAAGTCGGCGGCTGCGTCTATCACGTGACGTCTCGAGGAGTGGCTCGCCAGGACATCTATCGCGACGACCGCGACCGGCGCCAGTTCCTGCGGCTTCTCGACGAGGTAGTCGCGCGCCATGACTGGGCGTGCCATGCGTTCGTTCTCATGTCGACGCACTATCACCTCGTCGTTCGAACCGCGAATCCGGATCTGGCGCGAGGGATGCAGCGGCTGAACTCCTGCTATGCGCAGCATTTCAACCGTCGCCACGGTTACACCGGCCATCGCTTCGAGCGTCGGTACCACTCGGTGCTCGTCGAGACCGATGCTCATGCGATCGAGCTCTTTCGATACCTGGCGCTGAACCCGGTCCGGGCCGGCATCTGCAGCGATCCGGGTGAGTGGCCGTGGAGTAGCTACTCGGCGCTTCTTCGTAGCTCGACCGTTCCGCACTGCCTGTCGCGCGACTGGTTGCTCACGTACTTCGGGGGCGAGAGCCGCCGTGCTGTTCGGCGATTACAGTCGTTCGTGAGAGACGTGTCCCCGAAGCCGGCACTTGTAAAGGGGTCTGACCCCGGATGAGGCGGTGTGCGTGGGTTCCCGAGGGGGACCTGGAGTACGTGGCGTACCACGACGAGGAGTGGGGCGTCCCGTCACGCGACGACCGGCACCTGTTCGAGATGCTGACGCTCGAGGGGGCGCAGGCCGGCCTTTCGTGGTCGACAATTCTTCGCAAGCGCGACGGGTACCGCAAGGCGTTCGCGAACTTCGACGCCGCCAAGGTCGCGCGCTTCACCGACGAGGAGGTCGAGCGGCTGCTCGCCGACCCGGGCATCGTCCGAAACCGGCTCAAAGTCGAATCGGCCGTGAACAATGCGCAACGCATCCTCGAGCTCGAGAGTCTGAGCGGCTACCTCTGGAGCTTCGTCGACGGCGAGCCGCTCGTGAACCGCTGGAAGACGCTCGCCGAGGTCCCGGCCGAGACCGCGGAGTCGAAGGCGATGAGCAAAGACCTGAAGAAGCGGGGCTTCCGGTTCGTGGGCCCGACCGTCTGCTACGCGTTCATGCAGGCCTGCGGGCTCGTCAACGACCACACCGTGGACTGCTTTCGCTACCGCGAAGTGTCATGATCGTCACATGGCAAGCGGCTACACGGGCCCTGACCGCAGGTCCGGGAAGGACCGGCGGTCGGGTCAAGAGCGGCGGAAGAAGGAGCGGCGCGGCGGGCCAGCCGACGATCGGCGCAAGGGCCGCGACCGGCGTTCCGGCGAAGAGCGGCGCGACGACGAAGAGCGCTAGCTCACCGCACGGATTTCTTGCGCACCTGCATACCTTGTGCTTCTATGCATAGAACCTCGATCCATTCGGTCTGCAGATGCACATCGACAAAGACCTGGTCGCCGCCTCGGCGACGCCCCTCGTGCTCGCGATCCTCGCGGAGGACGAGAGCTACGGCTACGCGATCCTGAAGCGGGTCCGTGAGCTCTCCGCGGGCGAGCTCGAATGGACCGACGGGATGCTCTACCCGCTCCTGCATCGCCTCCTCCGGCTGGGCTACGTCAAGACGGAGTGGCGGAAGTCACCGGAAGGGCGCCGCCGGAAGTACTACGTGATCACCGACGGCGGGCGAACGGCGCTCGCCGACCAGCAGCAGCAGTGGCTCACCGTGGCCCGTGCGCTGAACGACGTCTGGCCGGGCTCCGGGACGCTGATGAAGGCAGTCGCCGAGACGTGAGCATGGAGACGGTCGAAGCACAGATCGCCGAATGGCGGACGTACGTCACGAACGCCGCGGGCGTCAACGGACGCGACGTCGAGGAGCTCGAAGATCATCTCCGCCACCAGATCGCCGAGCTGAACGCGGCCGGGCTCGCGGACGACGAGGCGTTCCTCGTCGCGGTCAAGCGGATGGGGAGCCTCGACGCCATCTCGCGCGAGTTCGCTCGC
>DATBGG010000133.1:0-8303 GCA_036558065.1 Gaiellaceae bacterium
AGGAGTGCTCAGTCGCTAGCGTCGCTCCGCTGTAGGGCACACCCAGTTGAGCGGTCCCGTAGGCGAGTGACCCTTCGAGGCGGGCACGGGCGCGCGCCTCGGCGTCCGGGTCGGCCGGCTGCTTCAACTTCGGCTTCGGGCGCGGCTCGGCGATGGTCTCCACGTCGGTCCCAGACGTCCACCTCGCGTCCACCAGACCGCACAAGGGTGGCCAATCGCGAAACGCTCCAATTGCCGATAGCCGCGATTTGCAGCGATATCTTCACCACGGGGCTCCAGACTAACCCTGCCTTTGCACGGCGATCCACGACTGAAAACCGTGGTGTCGCCGGTTCGATTCCGGCCCTCGCCATTTTCCGCTGAGCGCGGGCGCGCAAAAAAGGACGTCGGGACCGGTGCCTCCGTGTCGCCGACGTCCTAGTGGGATCGAATCTACGCCTCGGGCTGCTTACGCGCCAGCAGCGACGTTCCGTCACCCGCCGCAAATTCCGCAAAGTCCGAGAATCCTCGAGCGCTCAGCCGTTCCCGGAGCACCTGGGGCGGCACGTAGATCGGCGTCTGGGGCCCGCCCGAGAACGAGAAGACGACCGCTCCACCGGGCGCCGTCACGCGGGCCAGCTCGTCGAAGAACGGGATCATGTTCGCCAGCGAGACGAGGTCGAACGCGCCGTCCTCGTAGGACATGCGCTCCGCGTCGGCCTCCTCGAACCGCACTCGGTCGGCCAGCTCGGGCGGCGTCAGGCGCCGGGCCTCGGTGATCATGTCCGCGGCGAGATCGACGCCGACCACCTCGGCCTCGGGGTAGCGGCGCGCGAGGAGGAAGGCCGCGCGCCCGGTCCCGGTCCCGAGATCGAGGACCCGCTTCGGCTTCAGGTCGATCGAGTCGAGGGCAACCTCGATCGGCCGGAATGCGTCCGCCGCGCGCATCTGGTCCCAGACCGGCGCCATTCGGTTGAACTGCGCCCGCGTGAGGACGCGAAAGAGCCGCCAAGCCCTCGGCCGGCGTACGACTTGGTTCGTGGTAAAGCGCGCGAACTTGCGACCGAGTTGCTCGAACATCAGGACGCGAGAGTAATCCGGACCTCGATGCCAGGCTGAGCCGAAAGGGTCTCGGCCGCGCTCCCGCCGCTGATCGCGATCGCGATGTTCTCGTAGGCGTCCTCGTAGAGGATGATCTCGCCGTCGCGGGCGTCGGTGAACGTGCGGGCCGCGATCGCGTAGTAGCGGTCGGCCGAGAGCTCGAGCTCGACCTGCGTCCCGGGGACCGCGCCCAGTCGCTCGACATCGGCCCGCGTCAGGTTCAACTGCATGTTCCCGAAGCGATCGACGTAGAGGCAGCACGCTCTGATGCGCCGCTCGTTGACGTCCGCCTTCGGCACTTCGAGCCGCACGAGTGAGTCGGGCTCGACCGCCGGGCCGAGCTCCGAGATCTCGAGCCCGCCGGCGAGATGAGCCGCGGCCGGCGAGAAGACATCGCGCCCGTGGAAGGTCGCCGACACCGGCTCGAGCGCATAGTCGCGGTTCGTGATCTCGTGCGCCGCATCGATCCCGCCGAGCTTCTCCGCCGCCGGGACGAGCAGCCCGTTGTCCGGCCCCACGTACAGGCGCCCGTTCGCACCCCGGACGGCGACCTCCCTGCGGTCGCCCCCCACTCCAGGGTCGACGACGGCGAGGTGCACTCCTTCGGGCAGGTACGGGAGCGTGTTGGCGAGCACGAGCGCGCCCTGCAGCACGCCCTGCGGCTGGATCCCGTGCGTGATGTCGATGATCTCCACCTCGGGCGCGATCCGCTTCATCACGCCGTGGCACGTGCCGACGAAGTCGTCCTCGAGCCCGAAGTCGGTCAGGAAGGTGATCAGCACGTCAGGCCGACGCTAACGAACCGACCGCGCGGATGAGGCCGTCGAGGTCGTGCGTCTCGGCCTCGGCGACCACGCGAAGTCCCGCCGTGCGGGCCGCTTGGGTCGTTTGGGGCCCGATCGAGACCACGGGAATGTCCACTCCCAGCGCCGCGAACGAATTCGCCGCGGAGCCGGAGGCGAGAACGACCACGTCGCCTTCCGGAGGAGTGCTCGGGGCGACCACACGCGTCCGGTAGAGCGAAACGAAGTCGGCTCCCAGCTCCTCGACCGGCCCCCTGCGTGCACCCTCGGCTGCCGCAAAGAGAACCCTGCCCGCCGGTCGCGGGAGCTCCGCGAGCAGTCCGTCCTGCGTCGAGACGTTGGGTACGAATGCCGGCTCGACCCCGAGGTCCTGCAGCGTCTCGGCCGTTCCGGGCCCGACGGCGGCGACCTTCGGCAGCGGGCCGCTTGCGTGCGCGACCAGCTCACGGGCGGCGTTCGGACTCGTCACGATCACCCACTCGTAGCCGTCGACGGCGACTGCCTCCCCGACCGGCTCGATCTCGATCAGCGGACACTGGACGACCTCGTGGCCGAGCTCTTCGAGGCGCTGCACGAGCGGGCCCGCCTGGTCACGCGGACGCGTGACGACGACTCTCACGCCGCGAGAGCGGCCAGCTCGGAAGCGAGCGCGACAGGATCGTCGCCGGTCCGGCGTTCGACCCATCGACCGTCGGGATCGGCCACGAGCGCGGTCAGGACCTTGCCGTCGTGATGCGCGGCGATCGGCGCGAGACAGCCACCGCCGATCGTCGCGACGACGGCGCGTTCCGCCTCGACCCGTCGTCCGGTCTCCTGGTCGCCGGCCGCGGAGACGAGCTCTTCATTGCCGGCTCGAACCTGCAGGGCGAGCGCACCCTGGCCTGCTTCGGGAAGCAGCTCGTCCGGCTCGAAGCGGTGCCCGATCTCGCCCCCCAAGCCGAGCCGGTCGAGGCCGCAAGCCGCGAGCACCACGGCGTCCAGCCCGCGCTCCCCACGCTTGCGCAGCCGCGTGTCGATGTTCCCGCGCAGCGGCTCGATCGAGAGCGACGGCTCGAGCGCCAGGAGCAGGGCACGCCGCCGAACGGAGGCCGTCCCGATCCGCATCCCGGGCCTGATCTCGCTTGCACCGCACAACGCATCCCGCGGATCCTCTCGCTCCAGGTACGCGCCGACCACGAGCCCGTCCATGTCCGTCGAGGTCATGTCCTTCGCGGAGTGCACCGCCACGTCGATCCGCCCGTCGAGGAGCGCCTCCTCGAGCTCCTTGACAAAGACGCCGCGCTCGCCGATCTGGCCGAACGGCTTCGAGCGGTCACGGTCGCCGGCGGTCGTGATCGGGACGAGTGCGATCTCGATCCCGGCGCGACGGATCCGGTCGGCGGCCAGCTCGGCCTGCCGGAGCGCGAGCCTACTTCCCCGGCTTCCGATTCTCAGGAGCACTCTCGTCCTCGCCCAGACCGAAGAGATGCCGTGCGACCTCGACGTAGCCTGCGCCCTCGGTCGCCGCAGCCTCCTTCATGCGCACGATCGGCACGTGGAGGAGCTTGTTCACGATCTGCGTCGTCAACGACTCGACCGTGCGGCGCTCGCTCTCCGAGAGGCCTTCGAGCCGCCCCTCTGCCTTGGCCAGCTCTCCGGAGCGGATCGTCTCCGCGCGCTCCCGGAGCGACGCGATGGCGGGAACGACGTGCAGGCTCGCCTGCCAGTCGCGAAAGCGCTTCGCCTCCTGCTCGACGATCGCCTCGGCCCGCTCCGCCTCGCGTCGCCTCCCGCTCAGGCTCTCGCGGACGACGCCCTGGAGGTCGTCGATGTCGTAGAGGTAGCAGTCGTCGAGCTCGGCGACGGCGGGATCGACGTCACGCGGCACGGCGAGGTCGATCACGAACAGCGGCCGTCCCTTCCGGCCGTTCCCACGGACCTGATCCCGGGACAGGACCGGTTCGGGCGAGCTCGTCGAGGACACGACCACGTCCGCTCGCTCGAGCTCGCCCGCGCGGTCGTCGAAGGCGACCGTGCGAGCGTCGAATGCGTCGGCCAGCCTGGCCGCGCTTTCCTCGGTCCGGCTCGTGACCGCAGAGATCGTCGCGCCACGGGCGGTCAGCGCACGGGCGGCCAGCTCGCTCACCTCGCCGGCCCCGACGAGCAGCACGCGGCATCCGGTCAGCTCGCCGAACACCTGCTGCGCCAGTGCAGCGGCCGCGGAGGAGACCGAGGCGGGGCTCTCGGCGATCGCGGTCTCGGTCCTCACTTTCTTCCCGACACGGAGCGCCTCGCGAAAGAGCCGGTCGAGGACGGGCCCGTTCGCGCCGGCCTCGTACGCCCCGCGCACCTGCCCGAGGATCTCTCCCTCACCCGGCACGAGCGAGTCGAGGCCGGCCGCGACGCGGAAGAGGTGCAGCGCCGCGTCCTCGTCGCGCATGCGGTAGAGCTCGACCTCGTCCCCGAGCAGCGCGTCGGCCGCGAGCTCCTCCACCGCGTCCGGGTCCGAGTGCGAGAAGTAGAGCTCGGTGCGGTTGCAGGTCGAGAGGCAGACGGCTTCACCACCGTCGGCCAGGCGCTGCGCGAGCGCGGCGGCCGCGTCCATGTCGAACGCAATCCGCTCACGGACCTCGACCGGCGAGAGGCGATGCGACGTTCCGACGAGGACGAGGCTCATCCGAAGTGCCCCGCCTGGAGGGTCAGTTGCATGGCGACGACGAGCGCGAAGCCCGCCAGCGTCGCGTATGCCGCGCGGCGTCCACGCCAGTCCGCGCCGTAGCGAAGGAGCAGGAACCCGCCGTACACGGCCCAGGTGAGCACGGTCAAGACGATCAGAGGGTCGAGCTGAGACCTCTCGCGCAGCCGGGCGAAGCCCACCGCCATCCCCAACGTCAGCACCGGCAGCGAGAACGCAACAGTCCGTGCGAACAGGCCCTCGAGCGTCACGAGCGAAGGCGCGCGGAAACGGAGAACCCTCGAGCTTCGACGCTTCAGCTCGCGCTCCTGCCAGAGGTAGAGCACAGCGAGCGCGGCGGCGAGCGTCAGCCCGGCGAACCCGGCCAGCACGAGGCCCACGTGCAGGCCCAGGAACAACGACGAGTACCGGTTCGTGCCGGACACGTCCATTCCGCCCGCGGCGTAGGAGATCGCAAGCAGCAGCGCGGCGAGCGGCATCACGACGAGCCCGAGCAGCCGGAAGCGCGGCTTGCAGCCCCAGATCAGGTAGGCGCCGACGACGAGCCAGACGAAGAGGTTGAGCGACCCGGCCCAGGTGCCCCAGGGAAAGCCGTCCGCCCGCGCGGCCTGCGCGATCAGGAGCGCCGTCTGCACGAGCCAGCCGACCCGCACGCCCCAGGTCGCGAGCCGCCCCATCGATCCAGGCCTCCGCGCGTCGCCCGCATACGCGACGGCCGCCTCGCCGTAGGCGAGGAACGCCGGCCAGAAGAGGAGCTCAGCCACCGTGCTTCTCCCGTGCCGCACGCGTCAGGTCGGCCAAGTCCTCCTCCAGCCGCCCGACCTTGAGCGCGATGATCAGCAGGTAGACGAGGAGCGACCCGAGCAGGACGAGGTAAGCGCCCGTCACGTACTTCTCCGCGGTGCTCATGCGAGCAGCTCCCGAAGCTCGCGCAGGCTCGCGTCGATCCGCTTGCCCGTGAGCTCGACGCGATAGAGCGTGGCCGCCAGCGAGAGCATCCCGGCCAGGCAGACGAGGAACGCGACGAGCATCTGCCACGGAAGATCGGCGCCCTCGTGCGTGAAGATCGTCGGATGCAGGATCGTCCCTGCGATCCGCACCGCCAGGAAGCTGACCGGGATCAGGACGACGCCGAACAGCGCGTAGACGGCCGAGTTCCGCTCCCGCCTCGGCCCGGGCTCGGTCGAGTAGCGGAGCATGAAGTAGGACGAGTAGAAGAGGAACAGGATCAGGAAGAGGACGAGCTGGCGCTCGCCCCAGGTCCACCATTCGCCCCACGAGATCTTGGCCCAGATCGAGCCGGTGACGAGCGTCAGGAGCCCGAAGATGACGCCCATGTGGATCGCGGTGTAGCTCTCCAGGTCGTACTTGCGGTCGCGGGTCCAGAGCAGGCGAAGTGCCTTCCACGCGCCCCATCCGAAGCACGCGTAGGCGGTCAGCGCGATCGGCACGTGGAGATAGAAGATCTTCTGGCTGAACCCCTGGTCCGCGTCCTCGGGCGCCCAGTAGAAGGCGAGCGCGAAGCCGCCCACGAGCAGCGCGAAAGCTGCCGACGGCAAACCCCTATTCAGTGACGACATATTCAAAGCTCGCCCAGGAGAGGATCGCAAAAACCCCGTCGTACAGGACGAGAAACCCGAGGAAAGAGCCGGGATTCGAGGCGATGCTCGCGCCCACGCCGCCGATCACGACCGGGATCGCGAGCGGCAGGAAGAGCAGCGGTAGAAGCAGCTCCCGCGCACGGCTGGCGGCGGCGATCGCGGCGAGCAACGTGCCGATCGAGGCGATCCCGATATCCGCGAGCGCGACGGCCGCAACGAGCTCCCACGAGAGCGGATGGAAGAAGAGCGCGAACGCGGGCAGCGCCACGATCTCCGCCAGGACGAGGAAGACGGCCATCCCGATCGTCTTGCCGAGCCAGATCGCGCTCCGGTCGCACGGCGCGAGGACGAGGCCGTCGAGGACGCCCTCCTCACGCTCGGCCGCAAACGCGCGGGTGAGGCCGAGCAGCGCGGTGAAGACGATCGCGATCCAGAGCAGGCCTGTCTCTGCCCGCTCCGACGATCCCGACGGCAGCGCGAAGTGGAAGATCGTCAGCGCCGAGACGACGAAGAGCAGCATCGCGGGCAACGTGTCGCGCGAGCGCACCTCGAGGAGCACGTCCTTCCGCGCGAGCGCGGCGACATCTGCGGCATACGCGCTCATGCGAGAGCCAGACGCGCCGTCGACCGCGTCACGAGCGCCTCGGGATCGTGTGTCGCGACGAGCGCGGTGACGGAGGCTCGTTCCGCCAGCTCGGCGTGCAGCAGGTCCGCGCCCTCCGCGTCGAGCCCGTCGAACGGCTCGTCGAGGAGCAGGAGGTCGGGGTCGTGGAGAAACGTGCGGCAGAGCGCGAGCCGCTGGAGCATGCCCCGCGAGTACGCGCCCGCCCGCTCGTTTCGCGCGCGCCAGAGGCCGAACCGCTCGAGCATCGCGCCCGCCCGCTCGCGCCGCTCCGGGAGCCGGTAGAGCCGTCCGTAGAGATCGAGGTTCTCGAGCGCCGTCAGCTCGCGGTAGACAAGCGGCTCGTGGGCGAGGAACCCGATCGCCCCGCGTTCGACCTCGACCTCCAGCTCGCCCGCGGTCGGCGCGTAGAGCCCTGCGCAAAGCCGAAGCAACGTCGTCTTGCCCGACCCGTTCGGCCCGGTCACGAGCACGAACCCGCCACGCGGAACATCGAGGTCGAGTCCCTCCAGCACGCGCTTCTCGCCGAAGCTCCTCGACAATTTTCGAGCGCGGATCACGCCTTGAGTCTAGATTCCTCCAGGACTACGACACGATCACGTCGACGAGCACGAACGCGAAGAACGTCAGGCTGATGATCCCGTTCACGAGGAAGAACGCTGCGTCGAGCCGCCGCAGGTTCCCGGGCTTCACCAGTGAGTGCTCGTAGATGAGCAGAACGCCGACCGCCGCGACGCCGAGCCAGTAGAAGACGCCGATGTCGAGCAGCACCCCGTCGGCGATCAGCAGGCCGATCGTCGCGACGTGCAGGATGCGCGCGCCCCAGAAGGCGCCCTGCTCGCCGAAGTGCGTGGCGATCGACTTGAGCCCCTCGCGGCGGTCGAAATCCAGGTCGAGCAGCGCGTAGAAGCAGTCGAAGCCGGCGACCCAGCACGCGACCGCGCCGCCGAGCAGCCAGGACTCGAGCGGAAGCTCGCCCGTGATCGCCACCCACGCGCCCACGGGGGCCAGGCCGTCGACGGCGCCCAGCCAGAGGTGCGACTCCCACGTGAAGCGCTTCAGGTACGGATAGATCACGAAGCCGGCGATCGGGATCGGCCACAGCCAGCGCACGATCGGGTCGAGCTGCCAGACCGCGAGCAGGAACACGCCGAGCGAGACGAGGCAGAAGATCGCGACCTGCGGCTCGGACAGCTGGCCGGACGGAAGCTCGCGGCCGGCCGTTCGCGGGTTGCGTGCGTCGATGCCCGCGTCGATCAGGCGGTTCAGTCCCATCGCGAGCGAGCGCGCGCCGACCATCGCGACCGTGATCCAGAGCAGGTCGTGCGCCGACGGAACGCCGTCGACCGCGAGGAACGCGCCGACGTACGCGAACGGGAGCGCGAAGATCGTGTGCTCGAACTTGACGAGCGAGACGTAGCGGGTGAGCGTCATGTCTGGTGGTGAGCGGTCTCCTCGCCCGCGAGCAGCTCGAGCGCGTGCCCGAGCGCGGGCTGGAGGATCGTAAAGCCATCGCGGCACCC
>DATBGG010000134.1:0-5436 GCA_036558065.1 Gaiellaceae bacterium
TGGAACTACGCTCACTGGCGCGAGGTCGTCTACCCCAAGGGCCTGCCGCAGTCGCGCTGGCTCGAGCACTACGCGACGCTCTTCGACACGGTCGAGGTGAACAGCACCTTCTACCGGCTGCCCCGGCGTGACGTCGTCGCCCGCTGGGTCGAGCACAGCCCTGACGACTTCGTGTTCGCCGTCAAGGCGAGCCGGTACCTGACACACATCAGGCGCCTTGCGGATCTCGGTCCCGGCGCGGCGCGTTTCTACGAGCGGATCGAGCCGCTCCTGCGCTCGCCGAAGATGGGCCCGATCCTTTGGCAGCTCCCCGCGAACTTCCGGCGGGACGACGATCGTCTCGCGTCGGCCCTCGCGCAGCTTCCGCCGGGTCGCCACTGCTTCGAGTTCCGGCATGCGAGCTGGTTCGTCCCAGAGGTGTACGAGGTGCTGCGCTCGAAACACGTCGCCCTCGTGATCGGCGACCACCCCGATCGTCCGTTCCAGTCGCAGGAGCTGACCGCGGACTGGACGTTCATCCGCTTCCACTACGGGCACCGCGGACGGAACGGGAACTACTCCGAGCGGGAGCTCGAGGAGTGGGCGCGACGAATCGAGAAGTGGCGTCGGCGAGCGGGGGTCTACGCGTACTTCAACAACGACTGGAACGGCTTCGCCGTGAAGAACGCCACCTGGCTTCATCGGCGGCTGAGAGCCTGACCGTTGCTACGCTCGCTGCGTGGAACAGCCGACTCCGCAGCAGATCACGGAAGCGCTCGGAAAGGTCATCGACCCCGAGCTGAAGCGACCCGTCACCGAGCTCGACATGGTGCGCGAGGTTCACGTCGAGAACGGCCACCTCACCGTGACGATCGCGCTCACGGTCGCCGGTTGCCCGCTCCGCTCGAGCTTCGAGTCGCAGGTCGCCGAGCATCTGCTTCCTCTTCCCGGAGTCGAGTCGGTCTCGCTCGAGTTCGACGTGATGAGCCCTGAAGAGCGCGCCGCGCTGACGCAGAAGCTCCGCGGCGCGGTCAGCGGGCGCTCCAAGGGCATCTCGGTCGACGCCTCGACGCGTGTGCTGGCGATCGCGAGCGGCAAGGGCGGCGTCGGCAAGTCGACGCTCTCGGTCAATCTCGCGGCTGCCTTCGAGCGCATGGGCCAGCGGGTCGGGATCCTCGACGCTGACGTCTACGGACACTCGATCCCGCACATGCTCGGCGTCACGCAGCGCCCGGTCGTCGTCGACAAGATGATCGTGCCGCCGGTGCGTGGCGATCTGAAGCTGATGTCGATCGGCTTCTTCCTCGAGGAGAACTCGCCGGTCATGTGGCGCGGGCCGATGCTCCATCGCGCGCTCGAGCAGTTCCTCTCGGACGTGCACTGGGGCGCGCTGGACACGCTTGTCGTGGACATGCCTCCGGGGACGGGCGACGTCTCCATCTCGCTCGGCCAGCTCCTTCCGCGCGCCGAGGTCGTGGTCATCACGACACCGCAGCCCGCGGCGCAGCAGGTCGCCGTTCGGGCCGCTCAGATGGCCCAGAAGACGGGCATGCGGCTGATCGGCGCGCTCGAGAACATGTCCTACCTCGTCGGAACCGGCGACGAGCTGTTCGGTGCGGGCGGGGGCGACGAGCTCGCGGCGGCGATCGACGCACCGCTGCTCGGCAAGGTGCCGCTCGACCCCAGGCTCAGGGAACAGGCAGACGAGGGTGAGCCCCTCGTCTGGGCGGAGCCCGAGAACGAGACGGCGCGGACGATCCTCGACATCGCCGAGACGATCAGCGCAGCCGGCCGCGCGCCCGGGACGGTCAAGAAGTCCCTTCCGCTCGCGACCTAGAAACGCAAAGGGCGCCCGTCGGCGCCCCTTGCGTTCAGGCGGCCATGCCCCTTAGCAGCCGCCGAGGTAGATCAGCGCCGAGTCGTTGCCCGCGGCAACGGTCGCGGCCGACCCGAGATTGCCGGCCAGCGTGTTGCCGACGATCGTCGCCGACCAGTTGCCGAGCAGCCTCGAGTACGGAGCCCGGACCTCGCCGGTCACGAGCCCACCGATCTGGTTGCCGTTGTCGATCACCGCGCGCAGGTTCCCGTGAGAGCGCGGACGCCGGGCATGCCTGGCGGGCCTCATCGCCGCCGGGCTCGTCGTGCGCCACGTACCGGTGAGCCAGCCGTCTCCGGTGGTCTCGTTGACCACGCTGCGCGTGGAGACCACGAGGTTCCCTGCGAGCCGAGCCTCGGAGCTGGTCGAGGTCCCGCGCCAGACCGCGTTCGTGATGCGGAACGTGTCGCTGCCGGACCGGCAGGTGCGGCTGTGCGAGCGTGTCTGGTTCGCGCTGAACGCGACGGACACGTCGGAGGTCTGTGGGCGAGACTGCGTAGCGGCCGCGGCCCCCACCACCACGAGGATGCCAATCGCGCTGAGCCAGAAAGCGTGCTTCATACGGCGCATGCCGATAACTCCCCCTTTCGTGATTTCGAGGGGAAGATCCCTGCTCGCCGTGAAGACTTCGGGTGCTCTTCGTAAAGATTTCGTGTGGGGATGAGCATGCGCGACGACGTTCTGGCCACGCTGACCGGGCTCGGGTTCTCGGATCCCGACGCGAACCTGCTCGCCGATCACTTTCTCGACGCCGAGGCCCGCGGCAGGCGTGGGCACGGGCTGACCAGGGTCGAGTGGCTGAAGACGCTTCCCGACCTCGACCCGGGCGCGCGGCCGGAGCGGCTTCACGCCGAGCAGGGTTTCGAGCGCTGGGACGGCCGCGGCGCGCTCGGCTACCTGACGCTGGCCGCGATCTGCCGCGCACAGCTCGAGGAGCCGCCTACTCATGCGCGGGTGATCGTCGCGTCGCACTGCTTCCCGACCGGGATGCTCGGCCACTGGGTGCGCAAGCTCGCGGACGGCGGTCTCGTCGCGGCGCTGACCGCGACCTCGCCGGCGCGGCTGCCCCATCCCGAGGGCGGTGAGCCGCTCGCTGGGACGAATCCGTTGGCGATCGCGATCCCGAGCTCCGACGGACGGCCGATCGTCGCCGACGTCTCGATGGGACAGGTCACGTACGGCGACGTGCTGGCTGGGGCCGCCACGTCCGAGGAGCTGGTCCCGTTCGGGGGCGAGCAGGCGCACAAGGCGTTCGCGCTCGCGATCGGCCTCCAGCTGATCGTGGACGCGCTGGCCGGCGACGGCTACGGGGCGGTTCTGCTCGTGGCGCGGCCCGAGGCCGACCCGGTGCCCGCGCTACGAGCTCGTGCCGGCGGCGTCCACCTGCCCGGTGATCGCTGAGAACTCCGGGTCGTCGCGGATCGCGTCGAGGTCGGAGTCGTCGAGCGCGGCCTTCGCGTAGACCGGGTCGCCCTCGACCGACTGGCGCAAGTGCCTGAGCGCCGACTCTGTCCGGCCGAGGCGGCTCTCCGCGCAGGCGAGGTTGTAGAGAAAGCCCGAGTCTCCGGGCGCCTCTTCGAGGAACTGCTCGTACGTCTCGGCCGCTTTGTCGTAGTCCTCGTTGGCGAAGTGGACAAGCCCCGAAGCGTTTTGCTCCCACGACGAAGGAGTGAACGCCTCACCGGGCTTGCCGCCTGCGATCACGATCGTCGTCGCGGCTTCCGCGGCGACAGCCGTGCGCTTGGCGGCCGGGTCTCGTACGAAGACGAAGGTTCCGGCGGGCGCGTCGATCTCGTCTCCGTTGACCGTGAACGTCGCACGCCCGGTCGATACGAAGTAGAGCTCCTCGTGCCGTCCGGCACGCGCGCCGAGCTCGTCGTGCTCCTCGATGACGACGGTCCCCGGCTCTTCGCCGATGTAGGCGTTCACGCCGAAGCCGCGGATGTCGAAATGCGACCGGACCATCGCCCACGGAGGGTCGTCGCCGAGCTTGAGCGTGAGCTCCGAGATGTGCGCGCTGCCGCTCATGCGGGGAACTCCGCGTCGTCTCGCAGCCAGTCGAAGTCCTCGTCCTTGGCCGCGTACTCCTTCGCCTGCGGGTCGAGCTCGATCGCACGCTTCAGCTCGGAGATCGCTCCGTCGCGGTTCTTCGTGAGCGCCTCGAGGCACGCGAGGTTGTAGTGGCCCTGCCACTGGTCGTCGTTCTCGGCGACGAACGCGGTCAGGTGCTCGCGCGCGGCGTCCTCGTCGCCGTTTCGGTAATGGCCGAACGCGACAAAGATCTCCTCCCAGGCGGAGATCTCGTGCGGTACCCCGGGCTTCGCGCCGATCGCGATGACGGTGGTGTTCGGCTCGGCCGCGACGGCGCCGCGCTTCGTGCCCGGCTCCGCGTGGACGAACGTGCCGGCCGGCGCGTCGATCTCCTCGTCCCCGAGGACGAACGTCGCCCGTCCGCTGGCGACGAAGTAGAGCTCGTCGTGGCCGTCCTTCTCGTAGTGCTCCTCGACGACGCGCTCCGTGCCCTTCTCGGCCGTGTACGCGTTGGCGCCGAAGGCCGTGATGCCGAGCCGCCGCCGCACGGGGCGCCAGAGCAGGCCCTCGTCGTCGACAGGGAAACGGTCGAGCTCGTCGAGATGTGCGACTTCGTATGCCTTCTCGCTCACGTCCGGCTCCTCAGCACGTCGAGGACGACAGGGTCGATCTGCTCGATCCCGTCAACGCGGTCCTCGAGGTTTTCCTTCCCCGTCCAGGCGGTGAAGGTGTCCGCGAGCTCGCCTTCGTAGCCGAGCTTGGCCAGCCGCTCGCTGAGCTCTGTCGCCAGCTCGCCGTCGACATCGACCCACTTGTCGCGCGGCGTGACACCGAAGATCTCGTCGTGGAGCGTGTGGATCCGGCGGAGCTCCTCGATCGGGCGCTCGTGATCCTCGACGCGGAGCTCGACGACCGTGTCCGACATGTTCGCGTAGCCGCCGTCGCGCTGGACGACGAGCAGCGCCGAGGACTGCTGGCCCCGGCTGTCGCCGCCCGCCTCCTGGGCAGCGGCGAGGCAGTCGATCAAGCGCTCGGCGAGCGAGCCGGAGCTCGACTCGAACGTCGCGGCCAGCGCGTCGACCGTCTCCTTGTTGACGAGGATGTTCCCCTGGGCGGCGTAGCCCTCGCCGGTGCGGCCGCCCGCCCAGTCCATGCACTCGCTGCCCGTGTACGAGGCCGATCGGCCCTCGCCGTCGACGACCCCGAGCTGGCGGTGGTCGCGTCCCTCGTCCTCGCTCGTCAGCCGGTCAACGACCTCCTGGGCGGAGAGCCCCTGCCGGAGCAGGTCGAGCCCGTTCGGCCCGTAGCGCGGGTTCGCGTACGCCTGCGTCGCGATCGCGCCCACGTGCGGCTCTGCCCACGGTACGACCGAGCCGACGGACAGGAACTTCGACTGCACCGAGACGCCCCACTGCTCGGCCTCGAGGTCGCAGGCGACGATCGAGTACGTGGCGACGATCGGCCGGTTATCCATATGTGGCCTCGACGAGGTCGATCTCGAGCAGCTCCGTCGACGGCACGAGCACGCAGGCTACTTCGGGACGGGCGAG